>NZ_JBVYOI010000004.1:0-527448 GCF_056120345.1 Paenibacillus sp. sgz302114 | reverse complement strand
GAATTTGGACTAAGCAACCAACACAAGAAAAACCTTCCAAATTACTTTCGGAGGGTTCTTTATCTTGCTCAGATTCTAGTATAGCAGTAATTTTTCGAGCTTCTAATGAAAAATGTTGACAAGATATTAGCTGGTTTAGCGGAACAGGCTGCCGATTTCACGTCGGCAGTCAAGCGCTCCGCGGAACAAGCCTGGGAACACGAGTATGTTGTTGATCTGGTTCGGATAATCGCTTCGTCCCGTTACAAACACGGCCACGACGTCCTCTCCATTGAGCAAACGCCTCCGCGACACTCCGATGAAGACGTCCGCATCCGCAATCACGGTTGTCCTTCGACATCGTTTAACTCGCGTGTTTTAATCCCACCGGTCATGTATAGAAGTTCTTGTCCTAATTTGGTTTTGTATAGAAGTTCTTGTCTTGTACAAACGACAAGAACTTATATACAATAAATAAAAAAAGCCGCATTTTATGCGACTTAGTTGTATAGATGTTCTTGTCGTCCGACACTAATGTCATTAATGAAAATATTTTATTGAGTTCATCACCCAACACAAAAAAAAGAAACCTTGAAAGCGTATAGCCAATCAAGGCTTGATTTGAATTATTTATACAATTTTTACTGTGTTCAGTATTTCTCCTTTTTTATTAATTAAGGCAACCTCATTGTCAGATAACCACCGTACTTCACCTAGATGTTTAGAATATGCAAACTCATCAGGAAGTTCTGAAATAACCATATTCCGTTGGATTTCCCCCCCCCCTTTCTTCTTGACCACGATTGAAATATCCATGCTCAACACATTATGTTGGCAAATTACTTCAGCATAGTATTCCTTTCTCGGACTTTTTACTGCTTTTTTCCATACCCATTCGTTTATATACCTTGTTAGCTCTATTTGCGAAGATATTTCTCTAAAGGGTTCAAACGCCCATCCCATATCTCTAGATATCCTCTCAATCCCGTTCATAAGAAGATAAAGTGTAGTCTTCTTTTTCTCATATTCACTCAGAGAATTAAAATTTTCAATATTATGCTCAACTTGTACTGTAACCACTCCAGATAGATTGAGTATTCGAGTTTCATCTATTTTCTCAACGCATTCTACAAGTATCTTCCAACAATTTTCAGTCTTCATTTTTCCAAATAGCCGCTCGTACATTGCAGTAACACAACGTGTTTCCAATCTAAAAGAACGCTGTTTCTCCTTCCAATTCAATTCATAGTCTATTTTAGTCGCTACATGATAGTCACACTCTTTTTCGTTCATTATCGAACAAACCACTTCATCACTGATCACATATGGTAAATCTAAATCAAATTCTGACAAATACACTTTATCCTCTCCTTATTGAAACCGCCATGGTTGTGGTCTTTGATGTAAGCTCATTGAATTTCCTTGATCCTTAAGTCGCTGAGCATTTTGTCTTTCCCAATCAAGAGCATTTTGGCGATTAGGAATATTGGTTTTTACAACTTTCGCCTCGTATTTATCATATCCTACCTGTTTATTCAATTTACTCACTTGAGCATTTGCGCGTGGGGATGTACCATTTTTATTTAATGGTTGCCCACTAATACCCGTTTTTCCTACATTTCCAGTTGCCTTTATTGAAATTTCATAACCATGTTGTGGTTTAGTACTAGCCTTACTATTTCCATTTGGAGTACTTCCCATGGTTTTAGGGGCCGAACCTGGAGCCATAGATCGAGCAGGGACGACAGGTGATGACGTAAAAGCACGTGGTCCACTACATCTTGGCATATTTGGATTGTTAGCACCACAATGTCCAGTAGGATCCCAATGAGTTAACGGATTATTTTCAACATACGTATAAAGGTTCAAGGTAAGAGGATTATTAATCTGCCCTTCATACGTATCCTCATTAATAAACCGACCTACACCTGGATCATACCATCTCGCTCTTAAATACTGCAACGATGTCGATTTTTCCCAATACTCGCCCGAATAGCGGAATGGATTCTCTATCGTTTCGCTTGTCTTTAGTGGATTACCCCAGATGTCATACGTGTAACTGTTTAACTTCACTGCATTACTATCTCGCAGCTCCACCACATCGCTATGACCGTTCTTGAGATAGTACGCTTTATTCCCCGCTGCATCCTGACGAGCAATGAGATCCGAACCGCCTCGAATATATCTGGCTTTAAGCTGAGGAACGCCGCCTACAATTGTCGCTTCGGCAATCACGTTGTCTCTATCATAATAATATCGTGTCGTCGTACCGTTCTCTGTACGCTCGTACAGCAAACCATCACCGTTGTACTTGTAGGATACATTCTTGCCATCTGTCGAAGAAACAGACGTCAACTGATTCTTCTTATCATAGCTATACGTGCTATTCGAAGTATCAAAGCCGGCAACGTTTTGGTAGTTGTTGCGATTTCCTCGATTGTCATAGTTATATGACTCATTTGTCTGATCATTCGACATGATACGGTTGAGAGGATCATAAGCAAACGAAGTGGTAATGTCATCATTTTCGGTCTTAGAAGTCATGTTGTCATTTGCATCATACGTATATGTATTCGCATTAACAATCGTTCCGTTTGATTGCTTATGGAACAAATCGATCAACCGTCCGTGGTCATATGCAAAAGTCGAGACCAGGCTGTTTTTTTGTTGAATCTGCTTCATAAGACCGTTCTTATAATACTGATATTGCGCCTCATAATCTGTAGCAGTAGGTGCTGAAACTGCGCTGACACCCGTTAGCTGGTCTAAAGTATTATAACTATAATATAGCGTCTGCCCGAACGGATCTGTCATCTGCTGCCTTCTGCCTTGGATGTCGTACTGATACTTTAACGTTTTGTTGCCCGGTAAGGTAACTGTGTCTAACTGTTTGGTCAATGGTGTGTATGCATATGATGTCAATCCCGTCTGATCATTCATGGTAAGACGACGACCTGCACCATCATACGTATATGTAATCGTCTCATCGCTCGTAATCTTATGCCAGAGCCAGTTTCGATTCTGATAATCGAACGTGGTAGTCTGATTATTGCGATCGATCATTTTAATCAGATTGTCATTGCCGTCATAATATAATCTCTCAAGCTTGCCTTTTTGATCGGTTGTCTGAATAAGGCGCCCCAGTTCATCATATTTCTTTTGTAACGTACTGGAGTCCGGGTAGGTGATCTTTGTTAAGTCACCCTTTAAGCTATACTCATACGAGGTTAGTTCTTGTTTGGGATTCAATACGCTCGCCAGTTGTTCCAGCGTATTGTATCCATAAGTAGTTACATATCCTCGACCATCAATAGATGTCAGCACCTTATCGACATTGTCATAGGTGTACGTACCAATGGTCTGGTTCTTGGTAGGGTCGGCATACAACTCTTCTTTTTTAATAAGCCTTCCCAGCTTATCATACGAGTCGCGATACATCGTCAGTTCAGCATCAGTCGTGGTCATCGTGTTATTGATATCGTCATACTGGGTTTGCTCCACGCCGCCATTAGGGCTTGTTGCTGTCAACTGTCGTCCCCAAGCATCGTAACTGTATTGCGTTGTACCAACCGTATCCGACTCCGTCAATACATTTCCAAATTGATCATATTTGGTTTGGAAATAGCTATCTTTCTTCGAACCATTATTATTGTACGATTCCGATGGTAGACCCAGCGGCGTATATGCTGTTACTTGCTGGACACCGGTTTCATCGGTCACTGTTTCCACATTATTCACATCGTCATAAATAATGCTTACGGTAGTAGAACCAGGATTTGTTGTTGTCTTAATACGACCGATATTATCATATTGGTACGACGTCACATTTCCTTTTCCATCTGTAATCTTGGTTTGCAGTCCATTAGAAATATCGTATTCGTAGTAGCGATTGATGCTGCTTACTACTCCGTCCGCATCCATCACCTGAAGGGTTCTCTGAGTCGGAAATCCATATTGGAACGCTACGCCATATTGGATTTGCTCCAGAACATCTCTTCCGGTATCCGTAGTTCGAACCGTTTGCGAATTGCCATAAGCATCGATATTCTCATACTTTACTTTATTCAATATGGCACCGTTCGCATCGCCATCCTGAGTAGTTCTTTCGGTTATCATCGGGTTATTCGGGATGCTGCGGACATAAGAAATATATTGCGTTTGTGTCGCACTTACCGGCTTGCTGGTTGACTTCAGCCAATGCGTAACCGGATCATACGTATTGGTCACCGTCACGTTTAGCGCATTTGTACTTGTCAACGCATGTCCATACTCATCCAAAGTTTGGCTCGTCATTACAGCTGGCGAGCTCTGATTAAGCACTGTGTCCGTCGTTTGCGTCGTTGTGATAAGTGGCGTCGGATAATGATTCGCCTCGTCGTAGGTGATTGTCGTCGTGCGTCTCATCTTTCCAGCAACACTAGTGATTACGGTATTGTAGTAATCGGCTAGCGCATTTGCACCGTTATCATTCTTTTTATTCGTATACGTCGTGTTCTTCAAACCGTCACTTTCAACGGTCGAGAACGTTACATTGGTCCCATAAGTGCTTCCCATGTCGCCCACGTAAGAATAGGAACGATAATCGGCATAACCTGTCGTCCCATTCGTATAGGTGATCATATCTTTACGTGAGCTTATGCGATATACCTGATTTACCGAGTAAGACCCCAAGTATCGTGTGACTGGATTGGGCTCAAACGTGTAAATGGATTTCGCACCTGTCGGATAAATAATGCTAGTTAAGAGCGCATACGGATTATTCGTGTTCGGTGTTGTACCCAACATATTAAAACTAGCATTCGCAACATTATAGCTATACGTTGTCTTACGTCCAACAGGATCGACGACGGAGGAAAGCAGTTCTTTCCCGTTTTGCGCCGTTTTATTCAACGTAACGGTTTTGGTACCGTAGGTTATCACCACTTTGGATGTCGTGTAAGTAATTGACAACGTATTACCCAGCGCATCTTTTATGCTGCTTAATAAGGAACGGTTATACGTCGCATTCATCGTGTAAGTAAATTGAATTGCATTATTGCTGTAATAATCTGACAGCTGTATTAATTGACCTGCAGAATTAAAGTACTGTTTATCTCCGTCAATTGATATCAGCACATAAGCAGACGTACTTCCACTCTCCGTAACACTCGTATCTGTTTTAAAAGTCAGATCGCTCCACGGGTAACCAATCAACTTACCGTTGCTGATCTGATAGGTACCTTTCGAAGCCATATGAATATACTGGGAACTTCCTATATTCTCGAGATACGGAATATTCCAGCTCCAGCCTTTACCTATCGGGAACATCGTTTCATCACTTGGAGTCGAGACAGAATCATCTCCGTTCGCCTCATAAAACTGCGAGCTTTCACTGCTGTAACTTTGCATTAGGGCAAATGACATACCGCCACGACCAGGCAATGTGAAATCCGTATAAGATAGTGAGACATCTCCAGATAGTGCGGAAATACTCTCAGTATTGGATGTAATTGCAAATTGCTCCCGATCCGGGTGGATCTTACCAAAATTCAAAGCATTATTGTCGACAGTCTGTGTAATTACCAAGGCCTGATCCGGAGTCGTATCTACGGTTCCACTACCGTAATCACTATTGATGCTACTGTTTGCAGTTGATGAGTTATTGATAGTGGTTGGCGCCACTTTCGCCAAAGCAGCATCGAAAGTACCGCCATTCGTTTTTTGATATTGCAGCGCATCCGCCACATCTTTCAACGAATGTCCGGCATTCAACTGATCTTGAATGAACTGCGTTGTCACTCCATACTGACTAGCTAATGTGTCGATTTGGGACGGTAAAGCCTGATTCGCTTGCGACACGGCCGGTTCTTGTCCCGAAAGACTTTTGGCTGCCACTGCCGCTGTCGCATCCACCAAGCCATAGCCATATTGATCAGAACTGCCTAACTGTTTAGCCGTAATATCCAGAACTTGACGAATCTGATCATTGGTGTACTCAGGATGATTTTGTTTTAACAGTGCAGCTATACCAGCAACGTGCGGAACCGCCAGTGACGTACCGCTTGCTTGATTTAATGTATTATTCAACATATAGCCAGAGATATCGACACCAGGGGCTACCAGTTCAACTTGGCTGCCCGTATTCGAGAAACTGGCATGCTGGTTTAGTGCATCTACAGCGCCAACACCAATAACCGTTGAAAACTGAGCCGGATAATCCACCATATTACTTCCGTCGTTACCGGTTGCAGCGAGGAGCAGAATCCCGTTATCATGCGCCTTTTGCATCGCTTCCTGCAATGCGCTTGAGAACTGAGTTCCGCCGAAGGACATGGATACGATATCAATATGATGATCGATTGCCCAATCGAGTGCTTCAATAACTTGACTATAAGAACCTAATCCGTTTTTATCTAGTACTTTGAGTGAATACAGGTCAACATTAGGCGCAACACCAAGTAAGCCTTGATTATCTTGAGCTGCAGCCAAAATCCCCGCCACCGTCGTGCCATGGCCGTTCGTATCGGTGTAGGAGGTTTCATTTGGTACGAACGAAGCACCATCAATTACGTGCAGATCTGGATTTTGTGTGTTGATACCCGTATCCACAACTGCCACTTTCACACCTCTGCCGGAGAGACCGAGTTGCTGCGCTCCTTCTGCATGAATTTGCGTTAAGTTAGGATTCACCGTATCGGCTAACATTTTAATCGGTTGATCTTTCTCGATATACGCTACGTTGCTATCTTTCTTCAAGCTAGTGACTTCATCCGGCGTAAGTGTGGTAGAAACATAGGACAGATGTGTCATATGATGCTTCATCTTTTTCTTCTTTTTTCGAAGTGATTGCTCACCCTTGTCTTTATCTTTAAACTTAATAATGTACGTCTGTTCTTGTGAGACTGCTCCTTTTGCATTTGCTATTCCGCTAGGACTAGCGGGGTAGATGGAAAGAAGTAGCGTCAGCATTAGCAGCCAGCTGATATATTTATAAGATGATAGCTTCACGAGATAACCTCCATATTATGTCTGTTTTAAGTGCCAGCATTAACTCGTCACCGTTACTGTTTTAAGCGTCAAAGTGCCGTTTATATCCGTCTGATAGCTCGTTTGATATTTTAACCTCATTTGAGACAGGCTTAGGATATAGGGCGTAGTTCCATAATCTCCGTTTACACCTACAACCTTAATATAATAGATGCTTCCACCATTCAATTGAATTACACTGCTTTCGCTGACCCCTGATTGATGCATCCCAGCCGCTACTATATCCATAGTGGAATCGTAAATGTAGACATCGTAATTTTTACCCGTTGGAACACTGAGCGCTAATTTGTCAATTTCGCTTGTCGTCGGTGTATATTTGAAATAATCCACATCTGCTGGTGAATCCACCATCGCCGAGGATCCTTTATCTAAACTAATCGCATAGGCCGTATCGACAGTGTTTCCTGACTCCGCTACTGAAGCTACTGTGTCTGGAGTGGTTAATACAGAAAATGTATTGCTGCTAGTAGATATATTTCCCGCCACATCTCGAGCTTTCACCGAAAAGGTATAGGAAGTGTTAGATATCAAATTAACTGCGGTAAAGGTCGTTGCACTAGCTCCAGTCGTTGAACCAATCAATCTAGAGCCTCGATAGATGTCGTATCCTGCTACTCCCAAATTATCAGTTGAGGTTGACCAGCTTAAATCTACAGTAGTGCTGCTAGTATTGAGACTTACCAAATTTGCAGGTGCAGCTGGCGGTGTTGAATCAAAATTGGTAACTGTAAATACGTAGACTGCAGATTTACTAACCTCTGCAAACGCTGTATAGGTACCATTATGTGTAATTGTAAATGAAGCATGTCCATTTCCACCGGAGTCTAGAATTGGACTTTTATGCGGCCCTGGGAATGTTGTGGTCGTATACGTACCTTCAGCAAGCCCTACATCATATACCTCAGTGAAATCCCCATCATTGGTATACCCCCGAACCTCTAGTTGAAAAGGCTGATTAGTAGGTGTCGTATTATACGAGACGTCTACACTTGGGGCATAGTGCATGAGCGCTTTTATATCATCGGCAAAGACAACACTACCTGTAAACACAAGGATCAGTGCTGAACTTATCAAGAATACTGTGATGGACTTAGATTTCCCTCTCTGCTTTAAGCCACTATACCGCGCAATGATTTGTTTTAAGAGTTTTGGCATGTATTCAAGTTCCCTTCTTTCCTATTCTGTAAGGCTGAAGATGCTAGAATTGAGTAGTCGTTTTCGTCTTCAAATTTCCGTTGTCATCGTATGTGTAACTGGTTTGATAATTTACGAGCGTCTTGGAAAGATTTAATGAGTAAATCATCGGCCCATAATCACCATTCGTACCTACCACTTTCATATAGTAGGAATTTCCCGCACTAACCTCAAACAGAACGCTCTCCTTGACGCCTGTTTTGTGCAATCCGACCGCAACAATATCCATCGAGGCATTGTACAGATATACATCATAGTTTTTATCTGTTGGAACATTGAGCGTAAGTTTCTCCATTTCATTTGCACTTGCGGTGTACTTAAAATAATCCACATCTGATACTGAATCGACATAAGCAGAATATGGTGTATCTAGGCCAACTGCATATGCTGTATCCACGGTATTACCTGCCTCCGAGACAAAGCTTGAATCGGGATTGGTTGTTACACTAAGTGCATTGCTGCTAGCAGATACATTAGTGGCTGCATCTTTGGCTTTTACTGAAAAGTTGTATATAGTATTCGGGATTAATCCAATGGCTGAATAGGCCGTGGCACCAGTCGTGGAGCCGATTATTGTCGAACCTTGGTACACATCATATCCTGTGACCCCCACATTATCGGTTGAAGCGCTCCAACTTAAATTCACCGCATAACTGGTTTTACTCGAATTCACCAGATTAGTAGGTGCGGATGGTGGGATTGTATCCCCAGCAATATTTGTCGTTATGCTGAGTACGTTACTGCTGGCGGATATATTACCGGCCGCATCTTTAGCTCTTACAGAAAAGGTGTAAGCCGTACTCGGAGTCAGGCTGGTTACAGAATAAGTCGTGGCCCCAGTAGTAGAGCCAACGAGCGTAGAATCCTTATAGACATTGTATCCGGAAACGCTTACATTATCGGTTGAAGCTGACCAGCTTAAATCTACTGATGAACTCGTTTTATTGGGACTTACCAGATTGGAAGGTGCAGTCGGAGGTGTTGCATCTACCATGTTAGTTACGGTAAAGACGTAAACTGCGGCTTTACTCACATGAACATAGGCGGTGTAGGTACCGTTGTGAGTTATGGTAAATGTAGAATAGGCTTTACCACCACCACTTGGATCAGGAACAAAAGTACCCGTTAGGCCACCTGTAAACGTAGAGGTCGTATACGTACCTTCTGCAAGACCAATATAATCAACTTCAGTAAAATCTCCATCATTCGTATCTCCATCAACTCTTACTGTAATAGGTTGGCTCGTTGGTGCCGTGTTATAAGATACCGAGATACTTGGCGTATAATGCCCCAATATATCTATATCCTCTTCTGCCTTAACGCGACTCTCTGAAAAAAAGATTATTAACATGACACTTAAGATGAGTAAAGTAATAGATTTGTAATTACTCTTTAATGTGATATACGTTTCTTTAATTTTCCTCATGCTTCTGGTGATGTAAATCATGGCAGTTTACTCCTTTTGTTAAGTAATGGTTGACATTAGGATAAGAGTATCCTTCTAAAAGGATCAATTCTTAAATCATCCCTTATTCATGATAAATTCTTATATTCAGTCTTTGTTCTGATTGAATATGTTGTTTATCCAATTATTTCAATATTAGGCGCCATCTCGCTTTCTGAAAAGAAATTTTTTAGAATCTGGTTGAGAACAATATAGATGTAAGCTGCGATACATGTACTAACATATATAATTTTTTTGAAATATGTAACTGAACTGGAGGAAGATGACACAATATGATGGAATACATACTTACAATGATAGAAATGATAAACAATGATTGATTTAATTATTTAAGAAATATTTTAATAGGTTACGAACATCCTCTTAAACCTAGAATTGGGTTAAACTTCTCTCGCGACCTACTATCGTTGAAATGAAAATTTTGGATCAAGGGTCTACTCTTTTACGCTGCAGAGCAGAAGTGAAATAGGCGATTTCTTCAGACGGTCTTTCTCTTTCCGTTCCGGCTACTGGAGGAGACTTTGGCTATGTTTCATGCATGCTTCCAGAGTCAAGGTGAGTGTCCATCTCGGCCTCTAACATTTCATTTATCGTCTTGGCAAACAAGTCACTCTAAGCCATCCGAAGGTCTTGCACGGTGACCAGCTTATTCACCATAATGAATGCCCGTAGCGGAAGGGTCGCCAAGTAGGTCGCCATGACGTTCAACTTACTTTTCCGTTCGAATAACGTCATCGGTACACTGGTGATTTCACATCTTGCTTCGGTGGATTCATTCGTTGCAAGTAACACATGGTTTAACGGCAGCCATTGTTGGCATGGAACCTACCGGACACTACTGGCTCAACCTCTCCAAATGGATCTCTGAGCAACAGGTTGAAGTCGTTCTCGTTAATCCTCATCTTGTAAAGAAAAACAAAGAAAACCGAGATAATACGCCATCCAAGAGCGACAAAAAGGACGCTCTTGTCATTGCGGACATGGTCAAAAATGGCTACTAATCGTTCATTCGTAACACGCCTGAAGCCTTCGAAGAATTACGTGTCTATCTCTCAAATCGTGACTCTGTCGTAACGAGACTCGTTAGTGCCAAGAATCAAATCCATCGGTGGGTCGACGTTGTTTTCCCTGAGCTGCGACAAGTCTTCAAGAGCTTGATGTGCGCCGGCTCGTTAGCTACTCTCCATCTCTTCCCAACACCAGAAGATTTGAGTAAGCTGCAGCCTCAAGACATTATTAAAGGTTGGAAAACCCTTATGAAACGGCATTCTGGAGCGTAAGGCTCGAGCTCTCACCTCTCTTGCTAGCCGTTCTGTTGGATCTAAACAAGCCACGCATGCTTACAAGCTTCACTTAAAGCAGTTGCTAGATGAATACGACCTTGCTTGCCAGCAGCTGAAAACGGTTGAGACCGAGATCATTACCGTTTTAGATCGCATTCCTTTTGCAAAATCTATGCTTGCTGTCAAAGGGATTAGCGCTATTTCACTAGCCGGTATTCTAGGTGAAGCTGGGGATTTAAGCGGTTTTGTTCACGGTAATGCCCTGCTCCGTCATGCAGGCCTTAACCTTGCTGAAGCAAGCTCAGGAAAATGGACCGGACAGATGAAAATTAGCAAACGTGGACGCTCTCGCCTCCGAAAGTTTATCTTCATGATGACGATGAGTTTGGTCATGAATAATCCGGAATTTCAAGCGATGCACGCACACAATGTGCAGGTGAAGAAGATGAAGAAAATGAGGTCCATTATGAAGCTGTGTGGTAAATTAGCACGCATACTCGTTGGCATGGCTCGCAGCTGTGAAGCCTACAATCCTCAAAAAACGATGCCACTAAAGCTAGCTGATTAAGCACATCCAACCGTATCGTCGTACGAATTTTGGCTTATTCGCGGGATTTCAAAGAAAGCACGGAGTACCGGATCCATTAAACCAAAGGGCACCGACCCGTACCGTTAGCATAACCGGCCTCCACCCCTTGGAAAGGTGTAACGAAGGAATGAGAGGGCATAGACCCGTTGAGAAATGGGAGTGAAAACCTCCAGGGGCGGCGTGGAGAATGCGCGCAGTATATGGAAGGATATGGGGTTGCAATCTCCCCCCTTTATTTCATCACGCCTTCATGATGTCCTGGTTTACTACGCAATCCCTCTTACTCTCTTTCTATATTTCTTGCAAGGGTGAAATCCTGCGAATAAGCGAGCATTCGCGAGAAAACTTAATCGTACCGAGGGAGTTTAATAACTCGTGTATTTTTGGTTCACGGAATTGTATAGAAGTTCTTGTCCTAATACGGCTTTGTATAGAAGTTCTTGTCCTGCGCAAACGACAAGAACTTCTATACAATAAATAAAAAAGCCGCATTTTATGCGACTTCCGTTGTATATATGTTCTTGTCGTCCGACATCGGCTGCCTTCGTGTTTGTAATGAACTATCGCTATCTCACTTGCATCTAACTGAAGAGATCCTCCACTTATCTCACCAGTAAAATGAAATAAAACAACCTGATGATTGGAACTGCTAGTGAAATTATAAATGCCTGTTGTGCCTGTAAGTAGAATAACATCATATCCGGTTTCTTCTTTAGCTTCTCTACATGCTGCAGCTAGAATATCTTCGCCATACTCGATTCTGCCGGACGGGAAGTTCCACTTATTCTGAACAGAGGCTTTGTTCTCTTTTACCATAAGTACCTTGTTATCACGTATGATCCGTTTTGAGTCATGTTAGGAACCTCCAATGTTAAATAAAACCCACCACCACTATTAGAAAGTTCGGAGGGGGGATTCCGTTGTCGTTCGAAGGGAGAATCGTCGGGGCGGTCGGCGCAAGCGGCAGTACGGTCGCAAACGACATTGAGGTTGCGAAAGCGGCGGTGCGGGCTTTCGAAACCTATCCGAAGGCGCGGATCGGGTCTTCCGGGAGCTTGCTGTAAACCTGGCGGTTTTAGCCATATAACGAAACTGAGTCCCGCCAATATTGACGAAAAATCGGCTAAACACACGGGGCTGTCCATCAGGGTACAATACCCACTGGCACAGCCCCTCTTCTCATGCCATCATTAAGGCTTCAGGACGAATTTAATGCATTCGTCCGCATGGTTGTAGAAGGTGTTGTACGCATTATGCGCCTGATCGAGCGGCACTTTATGCGTGATGATCTCCGTCGGATCGAACTCGCCTGCCATAATTTTTTGATACAGCATCGGCATGTAATGAATCACGGGCGCCTGTCCCATGGTCAGCTTCACGTTTCGTTCCCAAATGTTTCCGAACATGAACTGGTTGTATTTAGAACCGTATACCCCCGTAATCTGAATCGTGCCGAATTTCCGCACCGCATTCATCGCGATGTTGATCGGGCTGAGCGTTCCGCCAACCAGCTTGGCCTTCTGCTCTTCCTCCTCCAATGGGGTCTTCTTGCCGTCCATTCCGACGCAATCGATGACGACATCCGCACCCCCGCTCGTTATTTCTTTTATATGCAGCCCCATGTCTTTGAAATCTTCAAAGTTGAAGATTTCGACGTTATTCATTTTTTTGGCATGGTTCAGCCTGTACGGGAGATTGTCGATCGCAATGACCCGTTTGGCCCCTTTCATCCAGGCGAATTTTTGCGCCATCAAGCCGACGGGACCGCAGCCGAGCACCACCACCGTATCGCCCTGCTTCACGCCGCCGTTGTCCACGCTCCAATAGGCCGTCGGCAGCACGTCGGATAGGAACAGGAGCTTCTCATCCTCCAATTCGCAAGACTCCGGAATAACTAACGGCATGAAATTGCCGTACGGCACGTAAAGCAATTCGGCTTGTCCGCCCGAATAATTCCCGTAACGTTCTGTAAACCCAAAGTAAGCTCCCGTATCCACTTGGGGATTGGGGTTGGAGTTATCGCATTGGCTCTCCATTTCATGCTGGCAGTAATGACAGCTGCCGCACGAGATATTGAACGGGAGCACGACCCGATCCCCTTTTTTGACCTTTGTCACCTCAGCGCCCACTTCTTCGACGATGCCCATCGGTTCATGTCCGACCACGTATCCGGGTTGGGCTTGAATCGCCCCCTGGTATATATGGAGATCGGAACCGCATATGGCGGTCGAGGTGATCCTAACGATAATCCCGTCTTTTTTCTGAATTGTCGGATCCGCGACCTGCTTCACTTGCATGTCCTTCATGCCATTGAAAGTTACAGCCTTCATAATCGACCTCCTGTTATGACATGCCTTGAAATTGCATGCAGCTTCTATTATGGGATTGGAGAGTGAGGACCATACTTTCGATGTAAGGTATTTTCGACAGCCGCGGAGTGGACTCCCCCCGATCTCCTTGGCACATAGTTAAGACCAAAGAATCACCTAGATTGTAGTTCGTACTCCAGAGGCGTTTTATAACCGAGAGCGGAGTGCATCCACTGAAAACCACCGGTTGTTAATTCCCATCGTTCATATGCTTTTTTCAGCAGCGGATCATTTAGGTCTTCATAGTGAAGCGGCGGCATGTTAGCAAGTTTCCGCTTTCGCTGTATAGCGCCAAGCACAACAGCAAAGTCTTGGGAGTAATCGAACGACGTTATTCCTAACGAGATTGTAAGCAGCAGCGAAACGGCTAGCTTCAGCACAACCAGCTTTTGACTTCTTTTGATTGTGACTCCTAACGAATCGGATACTTCTTTTAACGCATTACTGATTATCGCTCGTAAATATATCTTCTATTGCAGCTGGCTGTTTTGATTCTGCACAAGACTGATATTTATAAACGATCTTATGTATGGCAGCCGTTGACTGCGAGAAGTTCCTCGATGGGCACGCGGTTCAAGATTGGAGTCAAACATTATAAATCTTCAGAATATAAATCAAGCCGGATCGATTATGTCGACCCGGCTTTTTTAATTTATTTATTAGAATGTCTTCGCAATCTCACGCGCTTTACGAATGGTTTTGTCTATAATCGTCTTTGCTTGATCCGAAGCTGATGCCGTGCCTTCCACAAAGATCCCTTCGAAGCTCGGAACACCAAGGAATTTCATGATTACGTTCAGATGTCGATGCCCCATCTCGAAAGCGGCAAAGTCAGACCCAGGCGACAATACACTTCCGCTGGCTTGAATATGAACCGCTTTTTTGTGATCTAATAATCCAACCGGACCTTTGCCTGCGACATACTTGAATGTCTTCCCCGCTACGCAGATAGAATCGATATAGGCCTTCAACACGGGCGGAAATGAAAAGTTCCAAATTGGGTTTACAAAAATATATTTATCGACTTCCACAAATTGATCCACGAGTTCGTTTAAACGATCGATTTTAATTTGTTCTGCAGCGGATAATGGCTTTCCTTCCCCCGCTTTGTTCCAACCGTTTAATACATCGGCATCAATCTCCGGTATGTTCGATTTATAAAGATCAAGGTGAATGACTTCGTCGTTAGGATTTGCTTTTCTATATGTCTCTATAAACGCAGCGCCAACGGACATGCTATATGAAGTGTCTTGATTCTTGGGATGAGCCGTTATATACAACACTTTATGTTTGCGGCCATTGTCATGATTAGAGCCGAAGATTTTTCTTAAAAGTTGTATCAAGTTAACATGACTCCCTCAATATTTAGAATGTTCTTGCAAGTTTCCATGCTTGTTGAATGGCATTCTCTTTAATTTGACGAGCTTGATCTGCCGCTGCCGCCATGCCTTCTACGAATATAGCCTCAAAGCTAGGAACACCGATGAATTTCATAATAACGTCCAGATGACGGTGCCCAATTTCAAAATCAGCATAATCGGAGCCTGGGGATAGTACGCTTCCGCTAGCTTGAATGTGGATGGCTTTTTTGTTGTCTAGAAGACCTACAGGACCTTTATCCGTATATTTAAATGTTTTTCCAGCAACGCAAATCGAGTCAATGTATGCTTTCAGTACTGGAGGGTACGAGAAATTCCATGTCGGGTTAACGAATACATATTTATCTGCTTCTACGAATTGATCAACCAGCTCGCCGAGTCGAGCGACTTTCGTTTGTTCCGCGATCGAGAGTTCATTGAATGCCGTCCCGGATCCCAACTTCTCCCAAGCGCTAAATACGTCAGCATCGAGGCGTGGGATATCCATTTTGAAAAGGTCTAGATGAACAATATCGTCGTTTGGGTTGGCTGCTTGGTATGCTTCAAGAAATTGTTTGCCAACCGCCAAGCTATAAGAAGCTTCGGTTTCATTCGGATGTGCGGTGATATACAAAACTGTGGACATAATCTTAATCCTTCTTTCATTTTTTTAATCGGGATTTACTCCGTTTACGGTTTTATTGAAAAACGCGCTTAAAATATTAAGCTTCTTACTTTTTGTATGTTACTATATAATAATAGTTAGCGTCAAATACAATTTATCCCTTATTGCACAACGCAAAAAAAACGGATCGGCTGAACGCCATCCGTTTCATTAGTCTTAAAAATGGTACGCTAAAATCCGTAAACCCGACAAAAAAATGATTTGATTAATGGTATTGATCTTTTATCCAAGGTAATCTGGTTGATACTGAATTCTGGTATTACAAAGCGGGAGAACGCTCTCGTCTCCCGTTAGCTGGGGGTTATTTTTGCTCAATAGTAAACCCTTGGATATTACCGAGATTTACGATTTCCTGTTTCGTCATTCCTTTAGTATCTAGAATCAATTCTCCTTTTACTTGATAGGAAGCATTTGGAGATAAGAATTGGTTCACAAAGAAGAAGGTCTCACCTGAGAGTACATGCGTACTCAGCGATTCAGACAACTTTAATCTCACATCCTTAATATAGGAACGTTGCGTGCTGTCGTTCCAAATGGTTGCCGAAAAAGAGAGTTTTTATTTATTGATGCTTGTATCATTTACATCATCTGCGCCTAGAGCGCTGTTCCAGGTGCTCACAACAACACCTTTGTGTTGAATAGACGGTACACCGTCTCGAACTCGTATCCACCAATTGTTTCATCTGATAGTGCCACCCTCGATCCGAATGCAGGAGGACTTCATCCTCTTTAGATAAGCGAATGAACACAACCCACAAATTCCAAAAAAAAACGGCTGAAATGGCTTCAGCCGGTCGTCCATGACATAAAACCATCCCTTATAGCAGGGAATTGGAACAAAGATAGAACCTTCTCTAGTTTTAATTGTCTGTCATCCCTTTTGCAGGGGGATTGGTGTCCGGGAGTATCCCGGTTCCTTTGAATACATGCTGTATTCGTTTTACCAACATCGTTTTACGCGTCATTCCTTTTCTTTGTGCTCCTTTGATAAGAATGTCTGGATCGCCGATAAGAATCAACTCTTTACGCGCTCTCGTCAGCGCCGTGTACAAAGAATTCTTATACCACATCGATTGTCGATGCGGGATTTCAAGTCCAATGTCAGTAAGCGGAATAATGACTCCTTCATACTGACTACCCTGCGTTTTTGCCGTTGTAATGGCATAGGCAAGCTCCATTTCGCTCATTAACTCCGGCAGGGTGTAAAGAACTTCCTTATCCGGTTCAAAAAAAACGCGATTGCTTTGGGATGCGTGAAACGATCGAATTACGCCTACTTCTCCATTGTCGGCTCTTGATGTATTGGTCGTTTGAATGACAGGATCTCCTATCCCCATTCCTTCCGTCAATTCAACCGGGTTGATTCGCTGCTTCATATATACGTTCAATCGGTCTGTACCAAGACTGTATTGTTCCCTATACATGGTAATGACCGGATACTGCTTCGCTTTATCCTGATACATCCGGACGATGTTTTCTTTGGTTTCCTCTACGGTTTCAGTAGGAATCATCCGAATGCCCGCCACTTCCAATTGCGAATAATCTACCTCACCCAGAAGGACGGCTCGTGCCAATGAAAGGATCGCGCTGTCGTTCCTGTAATTTCGTTTTAATGTGACAGTCGGGAATCCAAGGGAAATCATATCCAAGAACGGCCGTCCCGGACCGATCGGCTCCAACTGGTTCGCATCTCCTACAAAGACCAGCCGCGTCCCCCGCTCCACAGACCAGAGCAAGTCGCGCCATAGATATTCGTTGACCATGCTGGCTTCGTCAATAATTAACACGTCCGCATTCAGCGGATTCCTCTTATAGTGATACCAAATACGGCTGTTTTTCTCCCTTCCCTTCCCCAGCAGCGAATGAATAGTCTGCGCCGGATAACCGGTCACCACTTCCAACTGTCTCGCAGCTTTTCCTGTAGGAGCAGCCAGCTTGATCTGAATTCCCGGCAGCAGGATCTGTAATACAATAAGCAGATATGCGATCCAACTGCTCTTCCCCGTGCCTGCTTCTCCGCGAACCAAAAGAACCGGGTGATCGAAAAATTGTTCAATACCCCTATGTTGATCCCCATCCAGATCAGGAAGACGGCCTTCGCTAATCAAGGACCGAATCGTGCTGCTTAAACTTCCCTGCTTCGACGTAGGGCACGATATCAAGTCTGCTAAACGCTGTGCAATTTGAATTTCCGCAAAGTATAAGTGCCGGTCAAAATATAGATTCCCTCTGCAAATGAGCTCATGATCCTGCTCCAGCGCGAATCGTTCGATTTCGAGGCGAATTTTATCCTTCGGCAATGACTTCCCCAATAAGGCATTGACTCTATTCTCGAATTCGGCAGCGCTAATGTAGCTGTTTCCCCCGTTTAAATACTGCATATACACATACTGGACGGCTGCGCCGATCCGGTAGGGGCTGTTCACCGCGATCCCCGCTTCCAGCGCAAGCATATCGGCAACCCGGAAGGGAACGGATGGGACGCGGTTCAATAAGTATGGCTGCCCTTCGATCAAATCAATGGCCGGAAAGCCCAATATGTCGCAGATCTCGTGAAGCATTTTTCGCGAAAGTTCGAACCGTTGCAGAAAATTAAGGAGATTTGGCACGGTGTATTGCTCAATCAGATTATTCTTTATAAGATCACATGCCTGTTTGTCACCGGCTGTCCATCGGTCCAACAACTCCGGTTGTTCGATCAGCGTCTGGATATTTTCGTCAAGATGAGGATGCAGGCGTTGAAAAGTAGTGGGATGTCGAGAAGCGAAATGGCTTGGGAGCATCTCGGAGATAGACGCAAGGAGACGGTAACGAGTGATGATAAATGTATGCTCCGTTGTGTACAGTCCCTCTATAGTAAGGTTGTGGAAAACAGTCGGGAGCGCTCTAGCACGGACACGGAACGGCGAACCCTGATCGGGCTGAAACCAGCCTTCCTTCTCCTGTCCCCTGGATTTGATTTTCATCAGACGTCCTGAGTAGCTATGGTTATCCTTCATTCTGTGCTCCGTTCACGCCAAATATTTCGCAAGCTTTTCTTTTTCTTAAATGATGCGGGTCCGCTTGAATCTGCATGCTGCTTGCCCTGCTCCTTATCGCTGCCAGCAGTAATGCAAAGCCATGAACTCGGGCGCGGCAAGTAACAAACTTCCTTAGATTCGGGATTATAGCCGGGAGGAACCGGCGACGTAAACGCATAGTACCATTGCTGTAATTTATCCTCGTAATATCGGATGGGAATTGCTCTCATCGGTTCATCTTGATAAGTCCAACTCTTGTCCTCCTTGATTTCAGCAACCTGAATGTCCGCCACCTTTCCGTATCCTTGTGAGCGCTTCGGTCCTAACGCAGGAATAAAGGCTATAAGCTCCTGTATCGCAGCAATAACTCCCCGGCAGTAAAATGTGACTTCAACCGGGCAAGCCAGCGTATATACATTCTGGTGATACGCCTTGAAATAGCCGCCGCTTAAATCAAGGTCATGCGGAACGTCGCCGGAATAACGTTTCGTATAAAATTGCACATTTCTCCCTGCTGAACGAGTGAACCCTACGCTAGCCAAATACAAGGAAGAGCCTTTATGACGTTCAATCGGCAGTTCCGGAGAATGGGAAATTCCCTTACCTTGTTCTAGCGAGCGGTTCTCCTTCAAGGTTAATGCCTTCAATAGCAGCGCATCAAATCCAATCGGGTAGTCGGGAATAATCATTTCCGTGCATAACGTAAATGTAATCTGAAGGTTTTTGTAGCTGATCATAGTAGCAGCCTCCTCTCCCCGGATGCTGCTTGCTTCAGCGAGTTAGGGTCCAGTTTCACGCGTCCCATACCGAAAGAACATTTCCAGCCGACGCCGGAATAGTGCGAAAAAAGAAGCAGCTGATTAAGAACTCCCCTCAGGTTGCCGATCTCGTGCACATTACGAAATACCGCTTTTCCGGAAAAGGTGTTCAAGCTAACTTCCTTGCGGATCGGATAGGACACGGAATGAATGTGATGGGAGGTAATCATCAGGCCGGATGCCAGGCGCTTTCTATACTCCATGGTCGATTCGATCGATTCGGGTGCCGCTTCATTCCATTTGCTCAGGAGGCTGTTCACGATTTTGTCCGGGAGCGGGAGCGTCACCGTTTGGCGCCCGCTGTTGAAAGCCGTATATTGAAAGTTCATCTCTATGCTCTCGGCAATAGGAAGTTTGTAAAAGACATCATAGCTGACGATCCCCGCCTTCGGATGATCGTCATGGTGCATGACGGTCTCTTCCACCAAATAATAGTGCTGTCCGAGCCTCACTTCCTTTCCCTTCTCAACATGGCGTAAAAATGACAGCATTACCCTCTCATCGAAAAATACAAAATGGAGAAGCAATAAGCCATTGCGATCTTGTTGGATCTCTTTAATCGAAAAAGGGGATTTCTGTGCTTCATGATAGTATTGGCCGATCGGAGTGTGGCGGATTTCGTTATACACCCATCCATGAATGTAATTCGGATAGACGTGCCGGACCTGGCAACCCTGCCTGTTTCTCAACAGCAAGACCGTATTCGCGATCAAGACAACACATCCTTAATTGCCGTATAAGCATCTGTATCATCTTAAGGATATGTAATCCGTTTCCAGTTTTTGAACGCCAACACGGTTGCAATGTAACGCATTTAATGTTCGGTGCCTCCACGTACTCCGCAAGTCCGTTACCGCAAGTCCGTTACCGGTTGTCCAAACCGGAAATCAGCCCCAGCCGTTGTGCTTCCGCGATGGCCTCCCCTCGGGAGCTGACATTCAACTTCTCGAATATGCGGGTCAAATGATATTCGATGGTTCGCTGGCTCATAAAAAAAATCTCGGCCAACTCCTTATTGCTTTTTCCACTGCCGATTTCATTCAGGATGCTTTGTTCTTTGGAACTGATCGATATTCGATCAAGCGACTTTTCCCCTCTGGCATGCAAAACCTGGATGTCGGTCCTTCTAAGCTGCTTGAGAAACTTAATCGGGACTATCGCTTCCCCGTTAACTGCGCACCGGAGTGATTGGATCATTTGTTCACGCGTTGACAGTTTGCTGATAAAACCGGAAACCCCGCTCTCTACCAACAGATTAAAATGGGGTTCAATCTCATAACCGGTATAGATGATGATCCTTACATCCAGATTTAGTTTGCTGATGCTTCGAGCTATCTCAAGACCGTTCATGCCGGGCATAATCATATCAAGGAGTAAAATGTCATAGGTTTCACGCTGTAGCTTCTCCAGTACTTCCGCACCTGTAGATACGGCAGTAATCGACATATCGCTTTCCCTCTCAAGCATATGAATGGTTCCTTCACGAACCGACGGATGGTCATCTGCTAGCAATATGCTGATCATGAGGCACCCCTTTCATTGATCTTCGGTTGATGGTCATTCTACTTTCGGTTGATGGTCATTCTACTATCGAAGACATTCTTGGAAGCCTGATCTTGACAATGGTCTCTTTGCTCCCGCTGAATTGGATTCTACCTTCAAGACTGGCGACACGTTCTTTAATGCCGGTAAGTCCGATACGATGGTTTAACTCGCCTTGCTCCGTGGCATTACCTAGTCCTACTCCGTCGTCCCTATAAAATAATGATACTTCATGGGGCATGATGGAAATGTAAACCTTAACTTTCGATGCATTGGCATGCTTCCCCGCGTTTCCGAGAAGCTCTTGCAAAATGCGGTACATCGCAATCGTGTATTCATAGTCCAATTCCGTAACAAATTCATCGTAATCGAACTCAATGGTGAAATTCTCGCGCAGCTGAATCGTATGGAACAACTGCTTTAACGATTCAACGAGCCCGATCTCCTTCAGCAAAGATGGCCTGAGCTCATTGCAGGTTGAACGAGTTTCATGAATGACATCCAGCAGTCCTTCCCTGATGGCGATCAGCTCCTTCTGCAGGACATCCGACATCTCAAAGTCGGTCATTGTTTCTCCGAGTCTTCTATACCAGTACAGTTGATTTTGCAAGACCGAATCATGCAGATCCAGCGCAAACCGGCTTCTTTCATTTTCCTGCAAATTAAAAATGAATCGCATTAACCAAGGCGGCGTATTATTCTCGGGCTGTTTCTTTATCGTATCCTTGAACTCATCGGTAAGCCCTTGAATGAGGTATAGATTTTCAAAAACGATACTGACGTAACGAGATAAAGTTTGAAGCCATATCATTTCATCGATGTTCAGCGAGGTGCCGTTTTGTTTGTCACCGATCCATACGACATACTTGTTCTCCCTACTCTCCCCGGCTGATAGGATTGCGCCATCACTTAATACTTCGATCACTCCAGCAGGCAGCGGTTTTTTAAACATGACGTCCATCAATAATTCTGCCGGATAATCCTCGTAACCCATAATTAACCGAATCGAAAATGTCTGCCAGTCAACCTTCAATAATGAAACGGCATTAATGCCCAGCACCTGTTTGATTTCCCGAATGAGTCGTTCTTCCAAATCATTAACCTTCATTACTTTGGAGATGTGGGATGCGAATTGGTCCAATTTCAATTGATAATAGTTGGTCATCGTTAAGAGCTTGGACCGGAAGCGGTAATCCAGCATTTCCTTGATATACAACAATAAGATAACAATGATGGGGAAGAAGATCAGCGACTCGATTTCCAGATCCGGCGAATGGCTCAGAATTGAATCCAGAAGCCAGTGAATGAACGACAAAATGAAGGTTAGTCCGGCATTATAACGAAATCGACCGATATAAAAATCAATATCAAGCAGCCGTTTGGCAGAAATCAAATAAATAAACGTTGCAGGGAGAAATACAATGCATATCGCGGTGTGTCCCATCGATACCCATCCAAAGCCGATAACGAGTTTCGGGATAGCGTATAGAACGATAAACGGAGCAAACGAAAAAAATAAGCCGAGGAACATAATTTTAATTTCGGTCTTATGTATTAGAGATCGATCCCTCAGGGCAGCAATAAACAAAACCAGTACGCATGCGGTGCATTCGAGTATGAACCAGACCAGCAGGGAACACGAAACGATTTCATAGGAAGAACCTACACGCATGAATACGACAACGGCTTCGAAGACGATTAGAAGTCCGTTAACCAAAACGAATACTTGAAGAATCAAGGGATGAACGATGCTCACTAGACCGATCGATCGGATGTAGCTGTTCAAAAAAACCAATAAAAGGTATGGAACGAACAAGAAAGCTACGCTGCAGAATAACTCAGGCAAAACATATCCTTGGGCGGCCGCCCCACCGCAAACATAACTCAATCCAACCGAAACGTTAAAGAAAAAAAGACTGTAATAGCAAGGTGTGTCGGGCTTTTTCAACAAGATAAAACCCGAAACGACCATTATAATAAGGAAAATAACACCAGGATACAAAATGAATAATTTGAACTGCTCTTCAGTCAGTCCACTTGGGATCCTGAAGGACATGTCAGTCCCGTTTCGTTCAATTGTGATGCTGTGCGCCTGCTCAAGAATACCGTAGGTTGTAACAGTAAACGAAAGTTCCGGTTCGTTTCCATCGACCAGAATTACATAATCTCCCTCCCTAATATCTTGTTTATGTGCCCAACCATCCGCGTCGATACCGGCTACTTGCCATTCACCGTTTTCCGTATTCTGAAGCTTGATACCGATATAAGGATTTTGCATGGTCAGGATAAATATAAATGCCACAAAAATAAGAATGGATATACCCACATATTTAATATGAAAACGTACCATCACGGGTATCCCTCTTTTCAAGTCTAGCTATCCCCGCTGTTCCAATTCGACTGCAGAAACGCGAGTATCTTATTTTTGTTTTTTTCTATATAGCTGATGTAGGGATCTGCTGAACGGTTCGCCTCCAATGAATAATGGAACTCGACTTTACCATGGCCTTGCGCTACTTTACCGCCGACCCTACCGTACCGGTTCAGCTCCTCCAATAAATGATAGAACAAGGCCGTCTCCACGCTGCTTGCTCCCATTAAAGTGAAAGCGTGCATGAATGTCATGTTCGGTACGATATATTCGGTTTTATAGATCATTTGATTCCGCTCCGTCTTCGGATTATCCGAATGGTCTTGCCTTGTGTAGAATAGCCAGTCGGTAATTTCGGCGGCGCGAATGCCTGGTTTCGGTTGCCCATATAGCTCAGCCACTTCGTCTACGATCGGTACTAAGAAGTCGGTAATCAATTTACCGCTAATCAGCTGCCGATTAAATGAACAACCCATTAAGGAAGCAAGCGGGATATGCTCGCGGAGCTCCTCTACGAATGGCCTATGCACTTCCTGCTTTTCTTTCTGCCGCCCTCTCGCCGCACCTGTCTCGAGTGATCCTCCAGAAAATAGCAGATAGTGCAATTTCCGCCCGATTCTGTCCGGATCAAGTTCTAGCATCTCCAAATAGGTTTGTGCGCCTAACCGGCGTATAATGCCTCGGATACTGTTTCCACTGATCACGGGTATATGTACTGCTTTGCCTTCATACCACACTTTCATTTTACGGTGGAAACGCTCATTCCCTTGAGCAACCACGCCTTCATCAGGTATGTCAGCTCCATGAACAATCGGCTGGAGTGATTTTACCGTGCCTTGAATCGTTACAATGGCTGACATGCTGATCCCCCCTGCCCTTACAGATTCGCTTGGCTCTACTTCGTTAATTCCAGTACAAGCGATAATAAAGGCGATGGTCGAATTGACGAAAGGAAGGATTCGTGGTTTTGAAGATAACATTGTGCATAGGTGCCTCTTTCAATTTGAACGGCGGATATGCCGGCTTGCTTGAGCAGCCTTACCGACTCATATACGTCTCGGTGTAAATCCGGTATTAGTAAAACGGATTGTTCGCCGAATTGCACGTAAAACTGTGACTGATCATAATTCAGCTTTGCGCGAAGCATAATGTGTTTCCGGTAGTCGGATGGAATACTGATTGCAAAAGGTGTGGAAGGGGGCGAATAAAAAAGCGACTGGATGAGCGATTCTCTGTCGCGAGGCTCTGCCATTGTCAAGAATTGGACCGCTTGCGCTACGGCAATGACAGCTTTGCGCCGGAAATCATCCGTTCGGAGAACGGTTATACAGGGCAGGCAAAACGATTCGCTTGTTCGGACTTGATGCAGATGCCAATCGGTATAACGTGACAGCTCCAACTGCTTCATCGGCACCATGAAATCAAAACAGTTTCCACAATAAGCGCATACTTCTCCTTCATGAGGAGATGTCAGACGCAGCCGCCGCTCCAAGTCCGCATTTCTGAAGTTGTCAAATACGAGGCGGGATAAGCAAGTTGGAGTGTCCATATCCATTTGAGAATCCCTCCCGTATAGAATACTCGGGATAAAAACTTAACATGACATGAATTCGCCGTCCTCAATTCAATCTTGAGAACGTTCCGTTTATAGAATAAAACAACCGGCGACCGAATATAGACCGGTGCCGGCCGGGCAGCAGCCTTACATTTCCAAGAGTTTAGCTATTTCTACTTGTGTCGAGAGCCACTCTTCCCCTTCGATTTTGCCAGTGATTAACGTTTCCATGCCTTGGCCGAGATCAAACGCAACTTTTCCTAGCTCTCGTGCAATATACGGAGCTAAAATGACTGCATTAGTACCGGCAGCTAGCAGACACAAATCAAATTCGCATGCGCTTATCTCTTGCTTTACCCTAGGAATATCCTCATATCTCTCGATTTTAATCATTCCCGTAATTTGGAAATTCAACGTAGCTTGCAGCTGGTTTTCCAAGGCTTTCTTTACTTCCTCCGCATAGCCGCACACGATGGCGATCTTTCTGTTTGTTAACATGTCATGGAACTTCTGCTGCCTAGAAATCATCATGACTCGCCTGGTATAAGCTTCAAATACGAACTGCGGAGCTATGCCATAGAAATCGAATACTTTTCTGGTGAATTCCCCTGACTTTGATACTCGAATGTTGATTCCTATGATATCTGCATTTCGTACCGCTACTAACACGGCGTCGCGAGCCTCTACGTTTGGAAACGTAATGCCGCGATGCTGATGTCCTCTCGTTACTTTAGAGTCATTCGCAACATGTGCTTCCGGATGGTTCATAAATTGCTCTTCCGAATAAACCTCATATTGAGCGAGCACATGCGTTTCAGTCACCCCTACGGAGATGACGGAGAGCGGCAACCGCCTGTCAAGCGAATATAGGATTCGATCCAAGACTTGCCCGGTAGTCAGTTCTTGATATGCCAATCATCCGCCCCCCTCACGATGCATATCCTCCAGGATTGTGGGACTGCCAGCGCCAAGCGTCTGCACACATCGCCTCCAAATCCTTTTCAGCCTTCCAGCCGAGTTCTTGTTCGGCCTTCCGCGGGTCTGCGTAACTGACGGCGACATCGCCAGGCCGACGGTCCACCAACTGATAAGGCACATTGCAGCCTGCAATCTTCTCAAACGTATGCACAAGCTGGAGCACGCTATACCCTGTTCCCGTCCCCAGGTTATACGCTGCTATTCCTTCCGTATGCAGAGAACGTTCTAAAGCTTTCAAATGGCCCCGGGCAAGATCAACCACATGGATATAATCCCTGATCCCCGTGCCGTCCGCCGTCGGATAATCGCTGCCGAACACGCGAAGTGTTTGAAGCTTGCCCACCGCAACTTGCGTAAGATACGGCATAATATTATTAGGTATGCCTTTTGGATCCTCTCCTATAAGCCCGCTTGGGTGAGCTCCTACCGGATTAAAGTAACGAAGCAAAGAGATACTCCACGACGGGTCGGCTGCCGCTAGATCCTTTAATATAACTTCAATCATCTGTTTGGTCCGCCCGTAAGGGTTGGTAGCCTTAAGAGACTCTTCCTCTTTGACCGGTACATGCTCAGGATACCCATACACGGTAGCCGAAGAACTGAATATTAATTTCTTTACATTGTACTTCAGCATGGTATTCGTAAGAATAAGCGTACCGGTAATATTGTTATGGTAATAGCTCAGAGGTTTCCTTATAGATTCTTCTACGGACTTAAATCCGGCAAAATGGATCACGGCTTCAATTTCATGCTCGGCGAACACTTGGCCTAGCTCCTCACTGTCCAGTAAATCGACATTGTAAAATCGCAGCGGCTTTCCTGCGATTTCCTGTACGCGGTTAAGAGACTCCGGATTACTATTGGACAAGTTGTCAACCACAATGACGTCGTAGCCTGCATGCAGAAGCTCCACACAAGTGTGACTCCCGATAAAGCCCGCTCCCCCAGTCAGAAGGATCGACATGATATCCCCTCCTTTTCTTTTCAATTGCTTAACGATTTGTGCTGCAAGTCGACGATTTTGATCCAACCGTTGTGTCTTACGAACACGGGCTCATATTCATCTCCCCAGCGCTTCAGAGCATCGCGTATATTCCATTCCGTAATCTCGCTGTAGATATCGACCAAATTCGTTTGATTGTGATGATGCCGTCGGTGGATGTAAAGCGGTACGTCTATCCAATGGAAGTGACTAACCTCGATCAATCGCATCAGCACCCGTTTGTCTTCCATATACCTGCCTTCATAAGGGTCATCCGTTGGCCAGCCGCCAATTGCTTTCAACGTGGAAGTCCTGTAAAACCGGGGCCATTGCGACATATTGGATAGCAGAAAATCGTACTTATCCCGGAAGGAGCGATTCTTCGTTACGATATTAAAAAACAAGCCGCCGCTCGGATTAATTGAGATGGAGTTGATGTTACCGCTGATCAATCCGACTTGCTCAGGCTGCTTATGGGCTTCGGCGAGCAAAACCTCAAGCGTGTACGGAAAGAACCAGTCGTCCGCATCCAACTGGATGACATAAGGCGTTGTGACGGCTGCCAAACCGACATTCATCGTCTTCGATTGACCGACGTTCCGCTCGTTGCACAAGTACGTAACGCGAGGATCCCCGAGATACGGCTTTGCGAGCGCAATGCTTTCATCCGTTGATGCATCATCAACCACAATGAGCTTCCAATGCTCGTAGGTCTGTCTAAATACGGTTAATATTGCTTCCTTCAAGAAGCTTCCCGCGTTATACGTAGGGATGATTACCGTCACTTCCGACTCCACCGCATTCACCTCAAGTTCCTGACTAATGCTTCAAAATCAAATCCGTCTTGGCCGTCGATAAGCAAATCCAGCGCATGGCCGAAATCCAGTGCTACCCTGCCGGTATCGCTCGCCAAGCGCGGAGCCAGAATCGTCGCAGGAATGCCTGCCGCGATAAGCGCAATCTGCCACTCCTTGTTGTCTCGCAGCTGCTCATACGCCGTCTCCAACTGATCGTAGCCTTCCAGGTTCACGGTATCGACAACACTTACGCCATTCCTATGAAATACTGTCGCAGCCTCCGCGGCTCTACGGCCAACCAGTATGACACGGTACTGCTGCATCCACTGCCAGAAATAAGGGAGTCTTGTCATATGATGCGTAACCCAGGCCGAGCAAATGGTATAGAAGCCCAGTCCAAGATCCAGAAACGTGCTTTTCGAATATTCCGCACCTGAGGCGTTCTCGCTAGTTGGGAGAATGCCTGCCGTCGTCGCGGAAGTAAAAGCCTTAATCAGCTCCGAGCGAATGTTCTGGCCGGCAAGGCCGTTATACCTGCGATAATAGGTCATGCCATTATAAAAATCGGGAAAAATCCGCAGTTCGGCAATTTCGGCGTGACCAAAACGGGCCAGCGAATACGGTTTGCCGTCCCTTACCGCATCATCGATGCAGCCCATTACTTCTTCCGTAGTAAGAAGATAACGTTCGTAGCTGAAATCATTCGAGAAATATCGATTATCCCTGTACTCCATGGCCATCTTCCTTTCATTCAATGACTTCGATCGGAACGCGCGGGAACCCGTTCTGAATATAGGGCAATAAATAATGGCCTTGACGTGCTCCGAGCAGAAAAATGCGGTCTATCCCGCGAGTAACGATAAGTTTGGAGATTAACCTCTCCATGATGTCAAGCTTCAGTTCAATTTTGGGAACGTACAGCGACAGATGAAACACATCGCTTGTCAACCAGCTAAACTCATCCACATCCGAATCCGTTATATACTCGGTAGCAACCATAGTGACCGAATAGTAGTCGGCATGAAGACCATCTATAAAATTCAAGCATCGGGCGCTCAGCCGGTCTCTTCGTGTCTGGGGCACGATCAGCATCCACTTCGGCAGCCTTGTGGACAGCGGTTTGGTCGAATAAATATGCCAGGAGCTTCCCTTCAAGATGCGCGGGCTCATATCCAGCAGCGGTGAGAGCTCCCACTTCCGCTTCAGCGCCTTCAAATAATCCTCTTGATACAGCATTGGATGACGTGCCTTGATTTGCTCGACCAGCTGATCATGGTGATCGATCGCTTCATGAACCATGGACCGTCCATGCCTTCGATACAAGAAGAGCCTCTCGAATATTTGATAACCGTGCCATCCCTTTTCGCCTAGAGAAATCCAGAAATCCCAGTCCTCGTAACCCATGACCACAAACCCGGATTTATAACCTCCAGCTTGAATACAGGCTTCTTTACGAAACAAGGACGTTCCGCACGTGATATTGTGAGACAGCTGGGTGTAGAAATTGTATTGAGGGGCGTCATGGACCCAATTCTCCGTACCGAAAGCCTTAACCCACGGGGATACAAATCCGACCTTCGGAAATAGCTCCATAATCCAGAATGCCTTCTCCAAGAACGTCGGGTGAATCAAATCGTCTGAATCAAGCGGCAAAATATAAGTGCCTCTCGCTGCTAAAATCCCGCTATTTCTAGCCGCAGCCACTCCTTGATTCTTCTGCTTGATTACACGGGTTTTCGGCTTCGTTAAGGCGGATAACATGGCAATCGTTGCCGTATCGGTCGAACCGTCGTCGACCACAATAATTTCAACGTCTTGGAACGTCGAATTCAATACAGAATCAATCGTTTCTCCCAAAAATTGCCCGTAGTTAAAGCATGGAATGACGACGCTAATGAGCGGAACATCAGGCATGGCTGCATTTAAACCTCCCTTTGGACAGACGGCTTGTGATGGTTATTCGCTTCCGTGCCCTTGGGACCAGCGAATCGTACGCCTCAGCCCCTCTTCCAAGGAGACGAACGAAGAGAATCCCAAGACAGAGCCTGAACGTGTTAAATCAGGGATCCGGGCCGGCATGTCTTCATAGCCCTTTCCATAGGCTTCGTCATAGGACATGAATTGGAGCATGGAATCCGAGTTCGTCATTTTAATTATCATGCGTGCTAATCGGAGCACCGTAGTCGGCCGATTCGATCCAATATTGAAAGCGAGTCCATCCGCCTGCCGGCTAAGCGCGCTTATCGTGCCTCTTACCATATCGTCCACATAGGTGAAGCAGCGGGATTGTGATCCGTCTCCATAGACGAGGAGCGGCTCGCCTCTGAGCGCAGCAAAAATGAACCGAGGGATGACCATTCCGTACAGCGAACTCGTCTGGCAGGGTCCGTAAGCGTTAAAGTAACGAAGAACGGTAACCGGCAGCCCCTTTTCGGCAAAAGCAAAGCATAAGTGCTCGTCAATGGATTTGGCCGTCGCATAGCACCACCGATGGATGGACGGCGCTCCATACACCCGATCCGAGGTTTCCGAGAAAGGGAGACTTGTATTCTTGCCGTATATTTCCGATGTAGAAGCGAATATAACCTTGATCCCTCTCCGAAAGGCCAGCTCTAAGACATGCCTCGTACCGTCAATATTTCCTTCGATGACCTTTATAGGGTCTTCTACCGTATTTTTCACTCCAAGGACAGCCGCCAAATGAAACACCGCTTCTACTTGATCCATGCATTTCTTCATCAGAGGGCGGTTCAACACGGAACCGTGAATGAACGTATGATTCTCGTGAGTATGCACGTCATGTAGAAACGCCTTCCGGCCCGCTGACAAATCATCCAGCGTGATGACCCTGTGCCCTTGCAGCAGCAGAGCTCGCACCAGATGGGACCCTATGAACCCCGCACCTCCAGTAACAAGAATATTCATCGTTGCCGATCACCTCCGGTCTCTCTCTCTCTTCAAAGCAAGACGATTTTCGATTTGTCCTTCACGCCTTCCGTCGCATTCCGCGTATCTACGATCAGCTTGGCGTGCTTGGCGAGCTCGTCGTATCGAATGGAAGAATGATCCGTTAGAATCAGCAGACAGTCCTTCCTCTTCACATTTCGAGTCGTAAGCGGAGTCCGTGCAAATGTTGTTCCCGCAACATGAAGCTCGGCTATATAAGGATCGTAGAAGCTCATTTGGGCCCCTTGCTTCATCAGCAGCTCAAACACTTTCAATGCCATGGATTCGCGCAGGTCGTTGACATCCTTCTTGTACGTTACGCCAACCACCATAATGCTGCACTGGTCCAGTGTAAGCGGGTAAAGGCTCTTCGCCGTCCGGGCCATGATATAGCTAGGCATTTCTTCATTCACTTGGTGACTCAGCTCGATGAAAGGCAGAGGGATGTTGAATTGCTTTGCCTTCCAAAGTAAATACATGGGATCAACGGGGATGCAGTGTCCTCCTACCCCAGGGCCAGGATAATACGGCATAAAGCCATATGGCTTGGTACGCGCTGCTCTAACAACCTCCCATATACTGATCTCCATGGCCTCGCATAACTTAACCAAATCGTTCATAAATGAGATATTCACGAAACGCTGACAGTTCTCAACCAGCTTCGTCATCTCCGCCGTTCTTGCGTTAGAAACGGTGACCACTTCATCAAAGACCTTTCCGTAAATCCGTGCCGCATATTGGGTGCAGGCAGCAGTCACTCCTCCGACCACTTTGGGAATCGATTGTAAAGCTGATTGCTTCTGGCCAGGGTCGATTCGTTCGGGCGAATACGCCAGGAACACATCGAAACCGACCCGAAACCCTCGTTGTTCAATAAATGGTTTCAGCTCCTCCTCCGTCGTACCTGGATAGGTGGAGCTTTCCAATACCAGTAAATGACCTGGACGCAAATGGGGTACCGCCTGTCTCATGGCTTGAAACACATAGGACAAGTCGGGCATCGCCGCTTCATTGGTCGGAGTCGGCACGCAGAGAATGATACAGTCAGCCTCAGCAATGGCTTCGTATGAAACGCCTACATGAAAACGTCCGCCGGCAAACATTTCTTTGAGTTCCTTGCGGGTTAAATCGGATAAGTAGGGCTGCATCAATTGAAGCTGCTTGATTTTATTCTGATCTGTATCAACGCCTATGACGGCGTGGCCTTTTTCCAAAAAAAGCCTGGCCAGCGGCAGCCCAACGTATCCGAGCCCGATGATGGCGATCTTATAACGCTCATTAGGCTGCATGAATAAGTCCCTCCCAGCTAGAATACTCCTGCCATCATCGTACGCAGCTTGATCTAGCAAAGCGCTAGATAGCTGCCTCTCTTTATGAAAATAGGAAATTGTCCCAGGTCTATTAATTTTGAAAACGGGTTTTTGTCCCTTTCGGAAAGACGAGATGACACATACACATGTAAGGACTTGAGACCAGAAAGGCAGGTTACCTATGCGCATTCTGCTTGCCACCTATTGGGGGCTTCCTTCTGTTGGAGGATTGGAGAAATATGTGCTGCAGCTGAAGAGGGGATTGGAAGCACGGGGTCATGTTGTGGATATTTTCTGCAGAATGCCTGATGACTCCGGCTTTCATATTCTAAACAAGGGCTTGGGATTGGCTAAAAGCAGCATTCGGCCCATGATTTCGGCCAAAGCGGATACTTACTTCGCGAACCACCTCCCCGGGCTTGATCACGAAGTCGAGTCTATGGAAATCGATAGATATTGCTTTGAGGCTGCCGCAGCTTATTTCCGCCCCGCAACCTATGACATTATCCATACGCAGGACGTGATTTCAGCCAGGGCATTCGCTCGGATCCGTCATCCGCATACAGCACTCGTTTCTACGATCCACGGATGCCTCTCGACCGAAAGTCTTGCTAGACATCAAGCAGATGGTGTTGCGAACGACGTTTTTCGTAAAACTCCACTTTGGTATTACTACGGTCTAATCGAGCACTTCGGTATTATGCAGAACCATGAAACTATAATGCCGACTGAGTGGCTTAAAGGAATCATGATCCGGGACTTTCGCGTCCCAGATGATCGGATGACCACGGTCCCGAACGGAATGGATATTGAGGAGTTTTTGTTAAAAATGAACGCACCCGCCACTACGCCCGACGCCGGCGGGAAGAAGGTCATATTATGCTCAGCCCGCTTCGACCCGGTCAAAGGGCATTTTCATTTACTTCGTGCTCTAGTCCGATTAAAGCAGGCCAGAAACGATTGGGTGTGCTGGCTGGCGGGGAATGGGCAATTGGAAGGAAGGATAAGAGAGCAAGCTGCAACCTACGGACTTCAAAACGAAGTCGTTTTCCTGGGAAACCGCGAGGACATTCCAGCTCTTTTAAACAAGTCGGATATTTTCGTGCTTCCGAGCCTGCAGGATAATCACCCCTACGCCATTATGGAAGCTCATGTTGCCGGGAAAGCGGTTGTCGTTTCCAATGCCGGCGGCATACCGGAAATGGTGGCGCATGAGAAGACCGGCCTGATCTTTCCAGCAGGGAACGATCAGGATCTATATGGCAACCTGCTTGCGGTTCTCAGCGAAGACGATCTTAGGCGCCGGCTCGGGGAACAGTCTAAAGCATTTGGTCTGCTTCACTGGTCTCTTCCAGCGATGACCGAGAGAATCTTAGCGATCTACGATAGAGCACTCCAAAAGAGATGGAGGTAACAGGCATGACCGAACGGAAAATAGTGAAAATCGGAAGAGTAACGAGAAAGGAATCCCGGGGGCGGCGACGCAAGAGCACGAACAGAAAACGAAGTCGTCCCATTCGTCTCAGAAGGAAGAAGCTTAGGAGAAGGCGCCGCTTCGTCTCCCTCGTCTCCGCTAACAGATATAACCGGTTCTTTCTCCCGCCACACCGAACGATTCGTTTAAAAGTAGAACGCCGGATTTGGGATCGTATCGCTGCCGAACTCCCCCCGTCTTACCTGGCGCCTGATATCGATTTCGTGCATCATATGAAACAGTATTCTCCCAGTCTCTAAATCTCCCTGATCGGTCCCGGGTGCGCTCCTCGCGTATGATTCGGAACCGGTCAGCTTTTATTTCGCAGGCTTGTCCATCTTGCATCATCATCCGTCTAAGCTTGCCCCCCTAGTAACAGGAAGGTGCAAGCTTAGACGGATTTCCGCATCCTTTTGCGCGGTTTGTATGTTCGTGCCGGTTTCCCTTTGTGATTCTTTTTCCCCCTTCTCTTCCCGCGCCTCTTCCTTATTACTCGGCCCAAAGGGGGATAGGATAGGTGGTCATGCCGGATTTCCAACCCAACGGGATATGCGAAGAGTCTTCGCTCCGACACAACAAATACATCGGACTGCCGGAAGCGGTACCGCCTGAAGGCTTCCGGCGAAGAGAAAGGCCGTTTCGTTCCCAGCTCCAGCAGATACACGGACGGGGTTTGATTGCCCCGATATAATCTCCCTGGCTTTAAATGCCTTATATGCTCGGCTGCTCTTTGCATATCTGCCCTTGCCGCCAACAGACCGAGCATGCTCAAGAAAGAGGCCAATCTGACCCGATAGGCTTGCATACCGAAGACCCGTGTCACAAGGTCGACATCCACATCTGCGGGCTGCGTAAGAAGCCCTTCTTTTACTTTGGCGGCTAGCCCGCGGAAATCTCCCTTATCAACAAGCATGCTCTCCTGGCCTGCCGCCGTTAAAACTTCTTCCAACCCACCCGAACGATAGGCAACCGTCTTTATTCCGGATAACAAAGCCTCCAGAGCGATCATGCCGAAGCCTTCATCGATTAAACTCGGAACGACAACTACATCCATTAAAGGGTACATGCTCTCGATGTCGGGCTGGAATCCGGGCATCCGGAAGCGATCTCGGAATTCCGACTGTTCCACCAGTGACCGGCAGTAACGTTCATAATCAGCATCGCCGGCAGGACTTGCGATACATAGGAAACAAAGGTCCTGCTGCTCAGCGCAAAGCTTTAAGGCCATGAGCAGAAAATGCTCCAATCCTTTCTCCCGCTGCACGCCTGCCGAAATATAACCAATCAGATGTTTGTGATCAGGGAATCGGAATCTCTTCTTTAACTCCTCATTCGCTTGCGGCAACGAGCTGGACTCACAAACCGCAGAGGACGGGGGGAGAAGCATAAGCTTCCCATCCGGCACGAATTCTCGGAACAGGACGAGTGAATGATTGGAGACCCCAACGATTAGGTCGGCATACCGATTGATCAAATGAGAGGATTGCCAGGCTGCTGGATGCTCATGTATTTTCTCCATGACCATCCAAACAACCGGTATACCTAGCGACTTAGCCGCCATGGCGGGCAGCGCGTTCACGCAGCTGTTCACAATAACGATGTCGGGTCTGTGAAGCTGAAGCAATTGAATGAGCATGACATGCTTACCTTCCGCTAAGATGGAGGCTTCCGTCCGCTCAAGCTCACCATCGGGACGATAGATTGACCATAGTAAAGAGAAAGGTTCGATCACAGTTCGGATCCCGTTTGCCTCGACTTCCCTCTTCAAAATACCGTCCTCTGGCACGACCAAGGTACATTCCGCGTGAGGAGACAGCTCCTTTGCCAGCAAAGATAAATATTTTTCCGCGCCAGTAATGAATCTTTGACCGCAGATGTGCGAGAATAGCATAACTTTCAAGCGGTTTGATCCGGCTTCTTGTCCTGGAGGAGCAGGGACCCAGTAACGTTTCTTTTTTGCGAGTTTCTTTTTGCGCTTAAGCCTCCCGATTCTAATCGCAACCGCTGTTTTCCCGCTCATGAGCCCCCCTCAATCCTTTCTCGTTTCCGATTCAGCGCCATTCCGTAAACCGCATCCATCCGGGACATCATGAGATCCAGCGACCATCGTTCATTACCGACATGCCTCGCCTGCGCAGAGAGATGATGGCGCAGCTGTTCATTACTCAAGAGCAAACGCAAATATCGATAGAGCTGCTCGTCATTTCCTGCCGGAAACACCAAACCCGTTTCTCCGTGAGCGACCATTTCGGGCATGCCTCCTGCATCCGACACGACAACTGCTTTACCGGCCACTTGCGCTTCCATGACCGCGTACGGATGATTATCCTGCAGACTCGGAAGCACAAATATATCCGATTGCTTGAGCAGTGCCGGCACATCTCTGCGCGTCCCCAGAAACGCGACGTCTGCCTCAATACCATGCAGTTTCACGAGCTCGCGCAAATTAAATTCCAGCCCGCCGCTGCCAACAAGCCAGCATTCCCAGTCGTCTCTCTCCCGTCTTAATTTGGCTAGCGCCCGTATGAGATACTTATGGCCTTTGATCACATCAAAGCGTGCCGGACAAATGATGACCATCTTCCCTGAAGACGCACGCATATTTGTTCCGCCGTGCAGCTGGTCCGTGAATCCTCTAATATCGATACCGTTAGGGACGACAGTTAACTTATCCATGGGAATGGAAAATTCGTGGGCCAACATCTGTTTCATCCACTCTGTCGGCAACGTAGCGGCATCTGCGCTATTCAATCCAAGCTGTTCACGCAGCACGGCATATTGCCACAGCTTCTCCTTGCGTTCCGGGTTCTCCAGTTCCCCCTGTCTGAGCAAAGTAAGAAACCATTCGCCTGCTAGATGCCCGTGGATGGTGGTAACAAGCGCGGTGCGCGGCCTTTTAATCCGAAACAAAGCCCGTGCGGAGATGACATCCTGTGCATGGATGAGATCATAAGAATCCACGCCCAAATAGGCTGCCCCCAGCTCATAGCAATACTGTTCCGTTTCAGCATCCTGAATGATCGGATCCAAGCCGAGCAGGCTCTCCTTGAAATACATCTTTATCTTCGACTCTACTAAGGAGTAAAGCGATTTTCTCGACAAATGCCGTTTTTTGTTCAGGATTGAATACCCGCTGCCATCCGGATACCTGCACAGAATATCCACCTGGTGGCCGCGTTGTTCAAGCCCCAGCTTCAGCTGCCGAATATAGAGATCAACTCCTCCAACATGAGGCAGACCCCAGAAGGTGGCCAGCAGTATTTTCATGGCTTTCTTGTCTTCCTTTCCGGTACGGATTCTATAATCCCATCTGTTTGCAAAGGTGCTTAAGGTCAGGAATCGAGACGTAAATGTTGTCAAGACCCTCCCAATACCACGGAATCCCTTCATAGCTAGGAGGCCGAGAGCCGATTCCTGTATAGGCAACATGCTGCAGTCCTCCGTAATCGCAAATTCGCTTGATGTCATGGACAATGAAATTGGGAGAGAAGAATTCAAGCACCTTTGTCTGCGAGCTGCAGAAGGTCAGATTCGTCAACGCGCTTCCGGTAGGCGAAATTACATATGCGGCTTCCGAGAACAGTTTGATTTGTTCTTTTACCGGCAAATGCTCCGGATAGATGATTTCAAACCCATACGATTGTAAGACCTGAATGACCTCTTCTTCATTCGTTAAGGTTCTTCCGACCGAATGTCCGCGGCTTATATACAATCTTCTTAAAGGTCTTGGCTCCTGCGAGAGGAATTCGCTTCTTAAGAAATGATAGACCCATTTCTGTCCGAATCCGATTGATGGCGCGATTAGCCGTTCAGCCTCGATATGAGATTGCTTATTGCTATAGATCAAACGATCAGCTGAAATGCCAAGCATCCCAAGCGTTTCATACTGAAAGGGCTGCAAATCTTGACTCACGATGTATTTATCTACAGGTATCCTGCTGCAAGAAAGCATATAGATACGGGGCAGGACGTCATACATCCAATGATAGTAGTTGGAGGAGCCGATTTTCGTAAGGACGGCTATGTTTCCAGGCATATATTCGACCGGCGGTAACGTTTGAGTGAGAAAAATCGGATGTTTGTGTGGATCATTGCTCCAATCATAGGAGACTTCCCATATCAGCACATTATTAGGAGAAATCACGGTTCCGCTGTCACCGTACACCCTGCCCCGGGGAATCGTAGCTACAAAGGTCGGGAACTGGGCATTCACGGCGACCTCGCAGTAGACATCCGATAAAGCGTAACCCGAGCTGACGGCCCAATCTTTCATCCAATAATAATAATCCGTTGGCCTGTTCATCAAAATGAATACCCCCTCTCAGATTTGGACGAATCCCATCCGTTCGAAAATGCCGCTATTGGAAACCTGGTAGGTTCCATACCGCTCCGTCGTGATTAACCGTCCAATGTACTCGGCTAAGTCAAACCTATTCGCAGGGGAGCTGAATTGATTGTCAGCCGACTGATTCATCTCCTGATTCTCGGCGAGCGAGCGTACAATGAAATGTCGGGGACAAACCGCCTTCACGAACTGCTCCCCTAGCAGGTTGGATTTTCCATAGATATTGAGATTGGTCCGATCCATATCGTTATAAAGCTCTCCAATGTTACCGTCAAACCTATATTCCGTACTGACATGTACCAGCTTCGCACCGGCTGACTCCGCGGCAATTGCCAAATGGCTAACTCCGAGCGCATTGATCCGGTAAGCCTCCTCAGCAGCTTCCTCGGCCAGATCCACATTGGAGTAAGTCATCGCATTGATAACGACGTCGGGCTTCACATCGCCAACCATCTTCTGCACAGCCCGCAGATCGCAGATGTCGAGGTCCTGCCAGGTAAAAGCCGTACACGTAAACGTTGACCCGAGAACACGGAGCAGATCTCGTCCGAGATGCCCACCGGCACCCGTAATAAAGATGTTCATGCGTCCCTTTCCTCCTTCACTCGGAAGCTATTTCCTTTATTTCTTCGATTTCGAGATACAATCTCAGATAATACCATGCTGCTATGATATGCATCCTAATCGGATGACTAGTGGACGATTACCCTCACCGTTCAAATTTGGCTTTTGCCTGTACAGGTGACGCACGAAGAAACGGCTGCCGTTTGGCAGCCGTTTCTTCGTGCGGAGTTAGATTCCGTTACCGATTCCGATATCGTCATACAGCTCAACGATATACTGAAGACCTGCAGGGTCAATAGTACTGCTATTCGGTGAATAGTTTACGGCTTCGAAGGACACGACGAAGAAGTACTCGGTTAGAAGAGGGATAGTAGTCGGTAGAATAGTCGTGTAAGTTTCGGAAAATTTAGAAATCGTTTGCCAAGGAAATGGAGCACTGCTTACTTGACCAGCATCATTTAACGATCCATTAATGGTGCCGCTCACAACACTTTTCACAAAAGTAAGATTGATAACACCTAATACATTGACAGCAAAGACCTCATCAATATAAAGTGCAGCGGCGTTATCGCTAAAAACTTCGGCTGTAGCCAGATGGTTAAGAGCCAAGTTGGGTAACAAAGATCCTCCGATTTCGTGGACTTGAGCAAAAAATAACGTACCTGGAGTATTTGACGACGCATCGGGAGGCTGTTCAACACTCCAGACATATTCAGGGTTTGTTGCACCTACAGCAGGATAGAAGCGCAGCTCTGGCCATAAAGGATATTGTCTGGAAAAACTTTCGACCGTGTTTCTTGTTGCGGTTGGAATTCCGGTAATCGCTCCTAAAATCGCGTCTGATCTGCTGTTCGTCGAGTACCAAGTTGTACCGGAATTGCTTACCAATGTTGCTAGTTTGTTAATCGGCAATCGCATCTCATTTCTATTAATAATTAAATCCTGGAAAATTAAATACCCATTTATTTCCAATGATTTATTTTCATAGTATTCCATCTCTCTTTCACTGCTTGGACACTTGCTGAACTTTCAGATCCGAACTGAAGATAATTTGCTATATGTGACATTTCCCCAATCCATTTATTGGCGAAATGAGTAAAGTAAAGCATCTGTTTTTGGAGCTACTAGATAAGAGGGATCACTCATGTCAACCGGACTGACCGTTCTATGTCATTATTATAACGAGAGTTACATGCTGCAGTGGTGGCTCAAGCACCATTGTACGTTGTTTGATCACGGAATTATGATCGATTATGGATCTATAGACCGGTCCAATGAGCTCATTCGCACGTTCGCTCCATCGTGGGAAATACGCAAGTCGCGAAACCAAGATTTCGATCTGGTGGGATGCGATCAAGAAGTGATGGAAATTGAACGTGAGTTACACGGCTGGAAAATGGTATTGAATACGACTGAATTTCTATGTATTCAAGATAAAGCTGCATTCATGAAGCAATTGAATCTTAAGGGTCTTTCCATGTGTAGAACGACCGGGATTACGATGCTTGACCCGCTGGGCAACTGCTATCCGGAACCGAATCCGAATGTACCTCTTGTCAAGCAAAGACACCATGGCATCATTCAAATGGAATCGTTCCACAGAGATCGCTTCATTCATAGGCATCCGGACGGCGCTTACGAGATTGGGAGGCATCGTTCCACACACAATCCCGGGCATGACATCTATTTGAAGGATGCCTATACGCTGCACTTTCAATTTAGCCCTTGGAATGAAGAGATGATACGGCGTAAGCTGTTCATACAAACAAGGATCCCTCAGAAATACAGAGAAAATGGGTTAGGCTGGCAGCACTACGTAGACAGGCGCAGATTGGAAGAAATGTACCGCGAACGCGCGATGAATACTCAAGATTTGAGCATGGATTTATGTTGCGGCTGGATTTTCAATTAGGTCTGGAGGAGCTTCGTTATGCTTAAAGTCAGCTGTATCTTAACCAGCTATAACCGTCCGGTAATGATCCGGGATGCCATTGCGAGCGTATTGAATCAGTCGTATCCGTATTGGGAGCTGCTGATCGTGGATGATCACTCTAACCGAGAAACGCAAGAAGTGCTATACGCTTTTGCAAGCTCGGATGTCAGAATTCAAATCATCCAATCAGGTGTTAGTAGGCAAGACAGGCGAAAGACGACACGCTATGCGACCTGCATTAATTTGGCCATCCCACACATAACAGGCGATTTAGTTACGTACCTTACGGATGACGATATCTATTATCCTGAACGATTCGAGAAGATGGTAGAAGTGTTTGAATCAGATGAACACATTCATATTGTCTATGGCAAGCAATGCTTTGCCGTCGTGGCAGATGATGGTCAGATTCATAAAAGCGGGATAAGACCTCTGGTGGGCATAACCAGAGAGCCTGCCGAAAAAATAGATCATAATTCAATTATGCACCGAACATTATGCTTTGAACTTGTTCCTCGATGGAATGACGACCCGACGATTTGGGCTTGGGCCGATGCCGTATTTTTTCAGCAATTGGCTGCTCACTGGAGCTTTCATCCCGTAGATTATGAATCAGACGAACATCGGTATCATGCCAACTCCATTCAAGCTAAACACAACCGGCAAGAAAAGGTGTATTTAGGCATAACGGAATTATCGAAAAACAATTCAAAAAAAAGGAATCGTTTTGACGAGCTTGTAGACCTGTTGTTTCGCAAAAAGGAGTAAGATAAAGCCTCTCCAATCTTTTGGAGAGGCTTTTATTCGTACCAGGTACATCAGCGATTAGCCACTAAAGGCAGCAATGGTTCCCGCGGTTCTAACGGTTCGCGTGGCTCCAACGGTTCGCGCGGAAACTAAATGATTGAAGTTACATGATCACCACTTCATCGAGAACAATAAAAAAGCTGCCAGTGTGACCTGGCAGCTTTTTTCTCACTCATTCTGGGTTTGGTTTTGTGCATTTTGCCCGCTCCAAAGTGTGTCTAAATGACCAGATAAGGAGAAGGATTAATAAGTACGGTTGCCTGTTCGAACCGCTAGCCCGTCGAGACCATAGACCTCATAACGCTGCCGCTATTTAACCAAAGTTGATTTTGATATCCCATATTTGTATGCAGCGGCCATACTGCCAAGCCCGCCACGGTCAACCTCTTCAATAATGGCCAGTTTTTCTTCGGCAAGGTATTGAATTTTGGGCACGAAAATATGCTCCCCTCATAGCATCAGGCTTTTATTATTTCACCTGTCTACTATTTGGGGAGCATATCAAGTGGGCAGCCTTCTTCCAAAGTTTAGTTAGGGAGGATTATGGGATGTGCGATCATTGTTGCAAAGTTCTCCATTCCTACTGGATCAATTTCTTTTTGTAATTCTATCGTAAAGTTCATGATGTTATGATCAAGGAATGGTCCATCTGTTTTATAAAAAGTAATATAAAAGTTATTGGAATCATCTTCAGCGGTATTAGGATCATCTACAGCGTTCGAAAACTCATAGCTAATTGCTGGGTTTGGGTGTCCTGGGAGTGGGTGTGGGCTGAGTTGGCTTCTTTGGATAATTTCTTCTTGGTCCAATTTTACGGTCGCTACCTGATAGAAGGAACTTGGTGTTATTTTGATCGGCTTTCCATTTAGGTCTGTTAACTTGAATGTGCCTTGAAATGTAGCTATACCGTTGCCAGCAGGAGTTCCATGGCCGGGGAATTTGCTTACCAATACAATTTCTCTTAACATGCTATTCATCTGATGTTGCAGAACATTTACTTGGGCTGGAAGACCTGCAAGTTCCGTTGAATCCCCCGGCGGACCAGGCTCACCAGTATCGCCTTTTTCACCCTGCAGTCCCGCTGGACCAGTTGCACCGGTATCACCTTTTTCACCCTGTTGACCAGCTGGACCAGGAATACCTTGAATACCCTGATCACCAACTGGCCCCTGTGGCCCAACAATGCCAGGATCACCTTTTTGATTCCAAACAATTCGCAATTCGTTACTGCCGCAAGTCTTGGATGAGTCTATCATTTTAATTGTGCCAGAGCTGTTATTCACGCAAGCATAGTAGGTCAAGCTGTTGCTGTCCCCCAGAGCGGTTGTCACTCCAAAGAATGTAGACATCACTAACACACCAATTAGAACACCTTTTACGAACGAATGCTTTGCGAATAGCTGCTTTAATTTCGCCATACACGTCCTCCTTTATATGTATAAAATAATGCGTTCGATATATAGGAGATGTGCAAGCCTCTATCTTTAGAACATCAATTATGCAGAGTCCTCACACTTTCAATTCGATAATCTCGCCCATTTCAAAAACGAACGCAAAATAGAACGGCAACTGAGGAGCAGCTGTCGCGGCAATCTGCTCCTTCTAGTTGAACTATCGTGTCCAGTTAGCTTAATCACTTCTACAAAATTCACTCACTTAATCTATTATCAAAAGAAGCTTTTTCGGCAATCTAATTTCCATGTTCCTCAGCCCCATCATGCTCATTGCTTCCAAATTTATTCAGCAATACATGCACTTCACTTTTTGATTTGGCGTTCATCAAGCTGGTTCTGAGTTCACTTGCCCCTCGAAACCCACGGACATAGATTTTGAAGAAACGGGTAAGCGCACTAAACGAACGTGGTTCCTCTGCTGAGTATTGATCATGCAGATCCAGATGGAGCCGCAGCAGATCAAGCAATTCCGCACCGCTGTGCTCCTTCGGCTCTTTCTCAAATGCATATGGATTTTGAAAAATACCGCGTCCAATCATAATACCGTCGACACCGTATTGCTCTGCAAGCTGCTGGCCGGTCTGACGGTCAGGGATATCCCCGTTAATGGTCAGAAGTGTATCTGGCGCCACCTCATCACGAAGCTTCTTAATCTCCGGAATCAGTTCCCAATGAGCTTTTACTTTGCTCATTTCCTCTCGTGTCCGAAGATGAATGGACAGATTAACAATGTCTTGTTTCAAAATATGGGTTAACCAGTCACGCCATTCGTCTAGGTCACTAAAACCGAGCCTTGTTTTTACACTGACAGGCAGTCCCCCGGCTTTGGCGGCTTGGATGATATCCGCTGCGATTTCAGGTCGGCAGATCAGGCCGCTGCCCTTCCCATTCTCTGCTACATTCGCCACTGGACAACCCATATTAATATCGATGCCTTTGAATCCTTCTTTCGCCATGCCGATGCTCATTTCACGGAAAAATTCCGGCTTATCTCCCCAGATATGTGCTACAATGGGCTGTTCATCTGGGGTAAAAGTCAAGCGCCTACGTACACTTTTGTTCCCCTCTGGGTGACAATAACTCTCCGTATTCGCAAACTCCGTAAAATATACATCCGGTCTGCCTGCCTCACTTACCACATGGCGAAACACAACATCTGTCACATCTTCCATGGGTGCTAGTACAAAAAAAGGTCGTGGTAAATCGCGCCAAAAGTTTTCTTGCATCATTAAAAACCCCTCTTACCTATCAGAACAATCGTTGTCCTTAGAATAGTAAAATACTTGCTGCCAGTGGAACATTATTCAAACACCATCACAGGTTAACAACAGACATTCCATAAAGTACACGATTTTATTATAAACTGAATAACGTCATGATGGGTATGTCCCCTTCGTACCTTCAACAATGTTTCGTAATTACACCATGTTTTTTTGCAATTGGGAATGTCTCCGAATAAAAACTGGCTGCGGATCAGGTCACCTAACGACAACGACCAACAATTTATTATTCTCAGAAATGACTAGCTTTCATTTCTTCCAAGTTCGCCACAGTCAACCTCTTGCTGAACGAAGTGTAGTCGGTCACCTCTGACGCGCACTGCCTCAATATACGAATCCCAGCCATTCGTCTGCAATGACATCAAGTTCTTGTCAATTTCGGTAATGGGATCAAGTTCTTGTCATCTGGTTTTGACAAGAACTTGATCCCATAAATAAAAAAAGCCGCGATTTTCGCGACCTTTAATGAGATAATGTTCTTGTCATCCGACAATCTTCCGCTTTTCGGCCAGCATGAGCAATTTGAATCTGGGGGCCATGACTACCCGATTTTTCAATTGTAAACCTTTAAGGAGAAAATAAGTGATTGGTCAAGTCTGAACCTCCATTAATTGATTGTTTACATAGGTCATATCATTAACTCTTCGCCTATCGGATATTCCCAAAGTCCCAGTTTTCCCTTCACTGGAATATAGGGCTTCAGCAGACGGAAACCCGCTATTTCCCACGCAAAATAACCTGGCCTGTAATCGCCTAACAGGAAGTCATCCCCCGTCACGACCTTCCCGCAATCCAGAATGGCTGACGTATGATTAGCGTCGATGACTTGATAACAATTCGTAAGCACGCAAGTAGCAAGGATAACCCCCGTAGGGAGGTTTTGTTCCGTATAGCCATTCTTGGCGAGTAAAGAACGAATGGGTTCATATTTGCAGGCCTGCTTATCGACTTTCTGGCTTGCATGAATGGCCAACGGACCGCGATACAGGGTCTTCCAGGATCTTGTTTCATAGAGAGTCTCGTCTTGGACAAGCAGAGTCGCCCACGGTTGAATCATGGATAATACTTTCATTCCTCTACGCTCCATTACTGTTCATAATGAAGTACTATTCCCCAAACATTCACCAGACTTTCCATACCCTCATAAAAAACCTCAAAAAGAAAAAGCTGTCTTCAGCTTCAGCTGCGTCGGCTATTTGTTCACTGTTAAATATGCGTCTCTCGTTCTCCGTTAGCATTCCTGTAGATGGATTAATTTCGTCTTTGAAAAAGAAAAGCGCCTCGGTACGAAACCGCCTGCACGGAGCTGGAAATACCGGGCTTCCCACTACAGCCTTCCATTTCTTCTACCTGTCCAGTCGTACCTAGCAATGCCGCCAGATGCCCGCCGGCGGAATGCCCGAACACGCCAACAGTACAGTATTGACGTATTTTTCTACTGAAACGCCTTCTTTCGCGGGATTGCCGTTTACGATAAGCTTTTGTGGAGCAAATTCTTTTTCATTAATAATCGTAATTTGATTTTGCTCACCATCCCATCGGTCTGTACAATCGAGAGATTCGGAAACAAACCGAAGTGGAACCATCAGAGAACCATGGATATACAGACACAATAGAACTGCTGCAAACAAAATTACACGTTGGTTCATGTAAAGTATAATCCCTCTTCCAATTTGCGGATTCGTTACTTCGTAACCTCTATGAGACGCACGGATTATAGGTTAGTTACGATGTAAGTTATTCCAGTTAGGTTGGTTAATATATTATTTTCAAATGTATGAATGTCAAAGCCAATGCGCACAATTGATTCATACTGGAATAGAAATTTTTTTACATCTTATTCATTTCTTGGACAATGTTCAGGTCATGATTATCAGAGGAAATGTGACAGCATGAAATTGTATAAAAGTGTACTGAGCCGATCAATTTTTGCATCCAGCCTATGCATCTGCGGATTTATCGTCATTGCATTTCTAATTGGCGAACATCAGATTGCCTCTTTCGATACAAGGATTACGGGTATCGTTAGAAACATGGAATCCGCCCCTTTAACGAAGGTGATGAAATTTTTTACAATGATTGGCTCAGGATGGCCGGTCACCTTAATTACACTGGGGATTTCCATCATGTTCGCATTTCTGGGGCACCGTAAGGAATTAATCGTTTTTGTCAGTATTATAGTCGGATCCGCACTTCTCAACACGATATTAAAGCTTATTTTCCATCGCGCGAGACCGATCGTGCACCGGATCATTGAGGCAAACGGATATAGTTTTCCCAGTGGACATTCGATGTCGGCTTTTACCTTATACGGACTGACTGCCTTTTTTCTATGGAAGCATGTACGAGGACCAGTGGCCCGTTCATTAATGATTATCACTGGTATCGGCTTCGTCGTCATGATCGGTGCAAGTCGCATCTATCTGGGTGTCCATTACCCAAGCGATGTGTTGGGCGGATATTTAGCAAGCGGTGCTTGGCTATGGGTTACAATCGCGCTATATCAGTATTTTTTAGAAAAGCGTTGGGAGAAGCAGCAGAGAATCTGAATTCGAAACGGTCTCATTACATACTCGGAAATACCACTAGTTGTAACTCCCTAGTGTCCCCTACTCGTTCGAACGCTTCTATCGTGTCGATTCCTCACGAGAGAGAAAGAGCGGTGGTGCTGGCCTTGGGCTTGCCATAGCCAAACGAATAACCGAAGCTTACTCTGGCACGATTCAACTGAATAGTGAATTAGGAAAAGGGACGGTTGTGACAGTGTCTTTTCCAAAAGAAAAGCTATAGCAAAGAGCCTGTCTTGCGACAGGCTCTTCATCATGGATCTAACCCAGAACATCACGACGAGTAAACAAAGCATATCCAATCGCATAAAGGGCGATTGTCCAGCCTAGCAAGACTGCTAAACTGCTGCTCAAGTTAACCGGGAAACCAAACTGTGAAGACAGATCCCCAGTCCAAGCCGATGAAAGTCCGAAATTAGCGGTAATGAAATATTGCATCCACTTCACGCCAGATATAATATGGACCACAATCGTCCCTAGAATAATAACAGCCATGGCCACCCCAGTACTTACTGCAGCGGAACGCAGTAGCACGGAGCAGAAGAAACCAAGCGTACACATCGCAATAGTTGCAACAAGTGTAAGCAACATCGCCGTGAAGCTGAAATGAGCTGCAGTCACAATAGACAGGCTAGCAGGATTCGCTGCGGCTGTATGTGTCATTGAACCACGGATCATTTCTGTTACGCCATGATAGGTCACACCTACTGCAACTGGCTGACTCGCTCCGCCAGTTCCAAAAGTTAGTACGGACAAACCGGTCAATACTGCAAGTATAATTGCGATTACCAGTACCGAAGCAGTCACTGATGTTAAGTACTTCGCTAGTAAGATTTTGCCTCGAGAAGCTGGACGTGTGAGTAGTAACTTGATCGTGCCGCCAGTTTGCTCTCCTGACACCATGTCAGCTGCGAGCAGTACACAGAGCAGCGGGATAAACAATTGGCTTCCTATATTCAGCAAGTCATTAATAGCACTCCAGGCTGTTATTTGCGGATCGTGATTCACGACCAAAGGGAGTTTATGATCAATCGTGTACTGCTGCAATTGTACCTGCATCTGGAGATCGCCAAGCTCTACCTCTTTATCAGGTGTCAGTGCCGCAATTTCTTTGTTTAGAGAATCAATTGCTTGCTGTGTTCGAGTCGCATCAAAAACCGACGGATCAGGCTGCGGCTGATTAAGCTGATCCTTACTTTGATTCAGCGCCTTAATCCGATCATTGATATTTGCTTTATCCGCTTCCGTCATACTGGTGTCCGTTGATAGTCTGGACTGAAGCCTCTGTATACGATCAGATATCTCTTGTTTCTGAACCGCAGGGTCTGAATTGTGTCTCTGACTAACGGATTGATAGTGCTCCGCATAGGTATAAATCGAAACGAGCACGACCCCAAGCAACAATACGACCATGAAGCGCCTGCGGCGAATTAACTTCGTCCATTCATTCTGAACAATTCGGATCAGCTCATTCATGCCGTAGCTCCTCCCGTCATTTGCAAGAATACATCTTCCAATGTCTGTTTCTTGCGTTCAATATTATGGATTTCAACATTGTTCTGAATGAGCGTGGACAGGACATGATTAAGAATCTCGTCGTATTCAAGGATGTCGATCTCATTGCCTTCCCCTCTAAACAGCTGAAGTTCCGGATGTACAGATTTTAGGACGCGAAGTGCGACTTCAGGTGCGTTTACTTCTATTGTTAAACGATCATTCATCGAGCCCCTGCGCAAATCTGCAAGTGTTGCTGTCGTCACCCATTTTCCTCGATTAATGACGCCTACCCGATCACAAATCATCTCTAGCTCTGCAAGAAGATGACTCGAGATTAAGATGCTCTTACCCTGTTTAGTCAATTGCAGTAATAAATCACGGAATTCACGGATACCGCTAGGATCTAGTCCATTCGTTGGTTCGTCCAGTATGAGCAGCGATGGATCATGCAATAATGCTTGGGCAAGTCCGAGTCGTTGTCTCATTCCCAGGGAATAACGGCGAACCTTATCGTGGATGCGTTCTTCTAATCCGACAAGTCGTATCGTTGCTTGAACGCGCTCAATATCGACTTCACCGGACAACCTTGCAAACTGTATCAAATTCTCATATCCCGACAAGTAAGGGTATAATTCAGGGTTCTCTACAATCGTTCCGATTTCTTGCATCGCAAGTCGCCTTGATGTCTGTACGTCGTGTCCGCAAATATGAACCGTTCCCGCAGTAGGTTTAGCAAGTCCGACAAGCATTCGAATGGTCGTTGTCTTCCCTGCGCCATTCGGCCCTAACAGGCCGAAAATTTCTCCTTCTTGCACGGAGAATGAGATATCCTCCACGATGGTTCGTTGATCAATTCGTTTCGTTAACCCGTTGACTTTCAATACGTCAGCCATTATTATCGCCTCCAGTTCTTATGCCAACAATTACTTCCAAACACTTGTAATTGGCGCAGCATTGCGACTCGCTCCAAGACGAGACAGACCGTAGAGATCCTCAATTGTGCGCAAGACATTGTAGTGATTGATCCGTTCGTTGTACTTGCCGGGCTTAATCATTGAACCGATCATAACAATGGGAATCTGATTCTTCTTCGAAAAATCATCTTCATCCCATGTTAGGAGGAGTAAGCTCTGATGCTTCGTTGCCCAGTCCACATAAGCACTCAAATTACCCTTCAACCAGTCGTCCGCTTCCTTGACCGTTCCATCATGCATATCATCTTGGTGATTTGGGATGACGAAAGATACCGTTGGAAGCTTGTCAAACTGTTGCGGGAATGCGCTAAAAGGTTGATTGAGTTTCGCAGGGATATTCGTAAATTGAACCCAAGGATTATGCTTGCGGCCATATCCTTTATAGGTGCAACCCGTAAAACCTGCTTTAGGTAAATCTTCAGAATATCCGACAAACGTCAGTTTCGACTTCAATAATTGACGCCCCAAATTGTCAGTCTGAAACGGCTTCTTACAGGAATCATCCTTCACTCCTTGCGTGGAGCCTGAGAATAAAGCGATATAATTGGGTTGAGAGGGATGCGTAATCGCGTATGCATTCGTAAATAATGCTCCTTGCTTAATCAGCTTGTTCATAAACGGAGCATTCGAACGGTTGACGATTTGTTTGTATGAATGGTTCTCTTCAATAACAATCACAATGTGCTTAACCGTTATATTAGGGAATTTCGATGTCTTAACAGCGGCTGGTTCTACATCCGTTTCGATTGAATTTGCCGATGGTGGTTGTCCTTTGCCCAAAATTGCAGGCGCTTCACTGCATCCTGTTAGTACGACAAGCAGCAATAATATTACGAAGTTACTTTTTATATTGTTCATACGACTCCTCAAATGATCGACTCCTACTTAATTCATCCATACACCAATTGCGATTCCAAGCAAAGCTCCTGCACATACTTCAATAGGACGATGACCCAGCATCTCCTTCAGCGTTCCCTCTTCTTGCAGTTCTTTGGAATGAGCCGGGAATAAACGAATCAACCGGTTCAATATTGTCGCATGTGTCCCAGCATGTCTGCGGATACCCATCGCGTCGTACATCGTAATTACACTGAATAGTACAGCAAGAGCAAACATGCTGGAATGGAATCCATCCACCAATCCGACTGAAGCAGCAAGGGAACAGACGGCAGCGGAATGCGAACTCGGCATTCCCCCAGTGCTAACCGCAATTTTTATATTTAATGACCGCTTCGTCAGTAAATTGATGGGTATCTTCAACGTTTGCGCAGCGACAATAGATATTAACGCAGTTTGTAGCGGAATATTAAAAATGATAGGTCACTCCTCGTGATGGGGCTAGCTTACATTCGAATGGTCTCGTTTATTTTTAGTATGCTTCTTCTTCGCGGGAGTCATTAGGCATCTCTCCTTCTCTTCCGCAATAGCCAGTACACAATCAACAAACATGCTATTCCTGCAAGGGCATAGCTAATCGGATGATGATAAGTTTCAATTGAATTTGCATTCGCACCGAGTTTGAGCCCAGCAAATGCGAGCGCCATATTCCATGGAATACAGCCTAACAAGGAGAACAACATAAATTTCATGAATGGCATCCTAGCAATACCGGCAGGCAATGAAATAAAGGTCCGGATGAACGGTAAATTTCTGGCGAAAAAGACGGTACTCTGACCATAGCGCGCAAACCATCTTTGAAACTGTTCAAAGTGCGAGGCATTAAATAAGCTCCGATATAGTAAGCAATGACCGATCCAACGACAGAAGAATAACTAATCTTAATGTAGACTGAATTCCTAAATCTCTTATGAACAGATTCTTAACATTTTCTTAAGTGACGCCAAACAAAAAGAGCCTATAAGATCAGGCTCTCGACTTCGGATACAATTTGGCATATCGCATGATTGTTCTAAACACAGATTTGTTCGGATGTTTACGGAATATATACGGATCCGGACTTGTGTTCACTTCTAGTATCCATGGTCTTAATGTTTGATCAAGTGCGACGTCAAGCCCAACCACGCACACGCCCGGGAATTCTTTCTGCATAGCTCTGCCTGCCTTCATGCCCAGCTTCGAGAGTGATTTCAATTTTTCATCAACATCTTTTGTGTAACCCGCAAGCAACCGATTTGCAGTAACAATCGTACCTCCGCTGTGGAAATTGGTTACGATTTTATTTTTAGCGGCAACCCGGCCTATTATGCCTGTCGTCTCCCATCGACGATTAGGCGCATATTGTGACATAACACTAAGATCGAAGCTTCTTCCCTTATGCTTAAGCAAGTGAATGCCTTTCTGTACGAGATACTTTTTCTTGCTTGTGTGCTTTAGAATGGTACGGTACATGTCATCGAATTCCTTAAAGGAATGGACTTGTTTTTTGACTTGGAACTGATATCCCGTCTCTCTACGTTCTACACGCATAACGCCGATTCCGAACGAACCCACCACAGGCTTTATATATACCATCTCATATTTCTTCAACAAAGCTCTCAGTGACCCTTTGCTCATACGAACGGTTTCGGGAACATAATCCGATAAAACGTTATCCTTCAAGAGTGCAGCTGTTTTCTTCCATTTGCTGCTAACGCGACGGGGCATGCTCATCCTCCATCCTTATATTTCTTTCTTATAAAGCTTTATCAATTTCTTTGCTGTTCGTGACCAAGTGAATCGTTTTTTAGCATCTATCCTTGCTTGAGCGGCTAGCTGTTTGTGTAAAGCGTTATCTTGTGCAAGCTTGATCAGATACTTAGCGAAGCGGATTGGCTTATGGTACTCTTCTACCAAATATCCATTTCGTCCGTGCTCAACAATTTCGGGGATTCCACCATTATCCGAAGCAATCACCGGTAAACCGCAAGCCATAGCTTCTACGTTGACAAGTCCAAATGCTTCATGTTTCTGAGAAGGACAGACAAAACAATCTCCTGAGCGGTAAAAATCCGGCATTTGCAACCGAGACAAGTTCCCTTTGAACTGTACCGGAACATTAAGATCTCGAGCGATCTTTCGCAAATACAATCCATATGCGCGTTTCAGTGAACCCCCAGCAATGGAAAGCCGTAATCCAGGTACTTCTTTCCTTGCAATTCTGAAAGCCTTGAGCAGCACGGGGATTCCCTTCCTCGGGATAAGCCTTCCTGCGAAGAGAATATGAAACTTTCCATCTGCTCTTCTGTCGTTCGGGAGAAATTTAGTTGTGTCGACTCCAAGGTGCACGTACTTCATTTTTTTTCGATGGGCAGGAAATCGTTTCGTTAAAGTATCTTCAAGCGAACTACTATTGCCAACGATAACATCTGCGTAGCGGAGTGCTAAGTTAGCATTGCGCCGTGTTGTCATGGGAGAAGTGACGAATGTCATAGAATGCAAGAAGACGGAGATTGGAATTCCAGGAAAGGCACTGCGAATAGAGCGAACGAAGTTGGGACGATTATCAATTTGGATAAAATCGTAATTTCCTGCACGTTTAGCTCTCTTTATTGCATGAATCAGGTACGTTTTTTTCGTATTACCAGACACTCTTAGAATGGTCATATTGCCTGCTTCCATCTTCCGAGGAAGACCTTTTCTCCATTTGCTGATAATTGTTACTCGATGTGAATCAGGCATATGTTTAGCAATCTGGTAGATGCAATTCTCAACTGAACCTCCCCTCTTCGGGGGGACAGGGATTTGTTCCGGGGCAAAAATTAACAGTCTCATTTGAGGCTCCCTTCATGCCCGTTATAGTTGTTACTACAGTATTCGCCACTAGTCAGTGCGTTGCAGGCATCTATAATTGGCATAAAAATTTAAGGAATGAAAACAAAATGAGCCCATTTCAAAGAAAATAGCTGTTAAGCGAATCACGATCCGCCTAACAGCTATGTTTAACTTGCCATTTTGGTTTCCAAGTCTGAACTTTCCGCGGGCTTTCCACCTTTCATGATGACAAGGAGAACGATGAGCACCGTTAATACGAAAGTTACGGCTCCCTTGCTGTATCCAAGTCCTCCGCTGCTGTGAGCCGCCGACAGCCAATCCGCGAATGAAGCACCGACAGGCCGCGTCATAATATAAGCGAACCAAAACGCTGCAATTTCTTTTAAACCAAAGAACCAATACCCAATTGCTGGGACCAGAAGAATAACGGAGAACATAATACCCGATGATAAATAACCGAGGTTCATACTGTTAGCTGTCATATCACCAGCAGCCGTACCGAGCGCGAAAGTGGTTACAACTGTTAACCAATAAAAGACTTCTCTTCTTCTTGTATTGATACTATGAACGGAGAGAGTCTTTTCCTTTACATACCAAGTGATGAGAATCGCAGCAAGCGCAGCAACAAAGAATACGGTCGATGCGATATATGGGATGCCTAGACCTACTCGGATTGCATCAGCTGCTGTTGTGCCGAAGATGCTGACCATGATAACAACGAGCCAATAGATACCTGGCACATACTTGCGAACTTTGAACTGCATTATCATGGCTACAATGAAGATAATGAGGCTGACAGGAACGGAGAATATCGGGTTCAGTTTCTCGAACAGATAATCGGAAGCAACTTCGCCCATTCCAGTTGTTATTAGTTTTGTAATCCAGAAGAATAGCGTTATTTCCGGCACTTTAGCGAACACTGCTTTCGATACGTCTTTCAATTTTGTTTTTTGGTTTGGCACCAGGTCCACCTCTTTCTTTTTAGCCGTTAATAACTAGATATACGAGGAAAACGGCAGCAAGCACGAACCGGTAATAGGCAAATGGTGCAAGCTTAAGTTTCTCGAGAAGCTTTAAGAATGTAATGACAGCAAGCAATGCGACTACAAAGGCAACGACAAAGCCTGTAATAAAATAGCCGGCATCTGATGCAGTCAGCGTATCGTAACTTTTCAGCAGCTCATAACCGCTTGCTGCGAACATCATTGGAATGGCGATCAAGAATGAGAAATTCGTTGCAGCTCTATAGCTGATCCCTGTTAACAGGCCGCCTGCAATCGTTGCGCCTGAACGCGAGAAGCCTGGCCATAGCGCCAAACATTGAAACAAGCCGATTTGCAGCGCTTGTTTATACGTGATTTGGTCCATTCCTTCAGCTTGTACAGCCGCTTGATTGCGCTGACCGATCAGCATGAACACACCGCCAAGCACGAGACCAATAAGAACGGTATACGGAGAGAACAAGTAATCCTTAATAAAGGAGTGCAAGATCAGCCCGAGCGCCATGGCTGGGAAACAGGCGATAATGACATGCAGCAGATTAAGTTTGTGATTTGGCTGCTGAGGGTTCGTATTCCCTAGCTCCGGTTTAATCCGCATCAGGCCGAGAAGATTAAGAATTCGGCGCCAGTAAATGACGGCTACGGCGAGAATTGCACCAAGCTGGATGATGATCTCGAACGTATCTGCTTTCTCGCCAGTGAAACCAAGTAATTTGCCAGTAAGAATGAGATGACCTGTTGATGAGACAGGCAAAAATTCGGTTAGACCTTCTACAATGCCTTGAATAACCGCATCTACATATTGCAACATAAAATTAATTACGCTCCCTTCGAAAAGTGAATATCATGAACACGTCTTAGCTAGTGTAGTACCAAATCCTCAACGAACCATAAACCGTTTCTTAACTTTTTCTTAATTAGCTTGTCCTATTTATACAAAGAAGGGGAGTCCTCTAGTCAGTTCTCACTGACTTTCTGGACCATCCCCAATACTTCGCCGCATGCTCCTATTCAACGAAGCAGCAGCGCATCCGTCAACTGATATTCGCCATTCGCGCGATCCCGTACTTGCTAACATCCGATTGCGGCACAGGCCTTGCCCAGCCGAATAATTAGGCTTCCGCATAGTTAATCATCATTCCTGCGTCAGTTGCGATTTTAATCTTTAAATTTATAACCGGCTCCCCATACCGTCTCAATGTAGGTGGGATTGGCAGGCTCAGTCTCGATCTTCTCACGAATTTTTCGGATATGCACGGTGACCGTTTGCAAGTCCCCCATGGCATCGATTCCCCAGATTCGCTCAAACAGATGCTCTTTGGTGAACACGCGGTTCGGGTTACAAGCCAAAAAGTACAATAAATCAAACTCCTTGGTGGTTAGTACTGTCTCCACTTCATCTACCAATACACTCCGTTTATCTGGATCGATGTATAAGCCCCGGATTTGAATATCATTCTTGGGTAAGTACGAGTTGGTGAGTCGGTCATACCTGGCAAGATGGGCTTTGACTCTTGCGACGAGCTCAGCTGGTTTAAACGGCTTCGTGATATAATCATCCGCGCCAAGTCCAAGCCCACGGATGACATCAATGTCTTCTCGTCTCGCCGTAACCATAAGAATGGGAATGTTCTTCTTTTCCCGGATCCGTTTGCAAACATCAAATCCATTCATCTTGGGCAGCATCAAATCAAGGATGATCAGGTCATATGAACCCGTTAAACTCATATGAAGTCCTTTCTCACCATCTGCTGCGATATCGACTTTGAATCCATTAATTTCAAGATAATCACGCTGGAGCTCAGAGATGGTTTGATCATCTTCAATTAATAAAATGGCTTTCATTCACTTGTCCCCCCTTGCTTTATGGGAATGGTTAAAATAATTGTCGTCCCTTCGAATAACTGACTTCTCGCGTCAATTCCGCCTCCGTGGCCTTCCATGATCTGTTTCGCGATCGCGAGGCCAAGTCCGCTGCCGCCAGTATTGGCATTACGTGATTCATCTACGCGGTAGAAGCGTTCGAATATATGCTGTAGCGCCTTCGGTTCAATACCTGACCCGTTATCTGTTAGCTCTATAACCACTGAATCTTCGACTTGATTAGCAGCAATCTGAATAATTGGGGCCGGTTTGTCCATATAGCGCTCACTATTCTGAATAACGTTATTGAGAACTCGCCTGAAATGGTCTCGGTCCATCGTAACGCAAATCGATGAAGCAAGGTTTATCTCGGTAAGAAGCGAAATTCCCTTCTTCTCCAGTTCGAACATAAGCTCCTCCGTCCAATCTTTGAGAAAGGGCACTACGTGGACGGTTTCAAACTGGAAAGGCAGCCGATTAAGATCTAGTTTTGAATATAAGAACAGTTCATTGATGAGGTGGTCCAATTCATCGGCTTTCAAGGCAATCGTCTGCATATATTTGCGATTCTTCTCAGGCGTATCTGCTACTCCTTCAATGATGCCATCGACATAACCACGTATAGCAGTGAGCGGCGTTCGTAAATCATGTGATATGCTTGCAATTAGCTCTTTACGGTTCGTCTCATATTGTTTCTGAACCTCAAGCGACTCCTGCAGCCTAGAACGCATCTCTTCGAATGCGGTACTCAGCTGTCCGATTTCATCCTTACGTGCTACGCCTAGTGTGAAGTCCAACCGTCCATCCTTTATCTCGCGGGCTGCACCCCGAAGAGCTTGAAGTGGTTTAATAATATTCTTCGACATATACGTGGTTAGAAGCACGTGCGTGCCGATTAGGATGACGAGCAAGGTAAAGAACATGACCGTAAAATATCGATGAATGAAAAAGACGATCGGATTAATTTTAAGAACGATAAATAATGAACTCTTCTGAGCAATGTCATTGCGCAGGTCAAACTGCATAATCTCATAATCCACATTTCCGGATTTTCGGAGGATATCATGCGTAACCGTACCAGGCCCTTTATATGCCGGCAGAATGGAAGTTAAATCTGACGCTTGATCGAAAATGGCAGAATGATAAACGAGAATATTATTCTTGCGTATGACCAAACCGGCATCGGTTTTATGAAGCTCTGCCGTCATTTCTTCCAAGTACGAATGATCTGTCAATAACTCAGGATCGCGTTGAACAGAACGCCAAATTCCCTTTGCTATATGGTCAACTACATCGTGGTCAAACATATTTTCCGTTGATTCATAAGCTCCTTTCATCGAGGGCATATCCCCCCTTAATGAAACGAGCAACAATGAAGTAATGAGTAGAATTAAGATGAGAGGTATGATAAGCATCGCTGCATAAGATAACAATAACTTCAATCGGATCGACATGAAGCAGTTCACCTCGCCCAAGTAAGTTCCTTCATTCTTAAATAAGCATACAAAAGGGTTCTGAATTATTAATGAACCATTTCTTAAGAATGTATTAATTACGTTGGTAAGTGTGCGAAGTTTGACAGCTACACCGCTTTAATTCGGAACACATTGCCATATTTCCCTTGGAATACTGGATTCCCGAAAGCCGAGCACCAGCTCTGGTACATGCGATTGGAGACGTTCTTCCTAACTAACACATAGTCAGGCTTATCGTACTGAACGATATCGGGCAATAGCTCGGAGAAACCTTTCATGGATCGTTCGAATGCCGTGTAACCGAAAACTCCCTTGGAAGCATCCGTAACAAATGGATCCTGTCTGCCATCACAGAGTACATCTGCCCCATGTGACATGACATAACCCGAACTGCCGTAAGGAGCTAGCACCTTTGGCCGAATACCTGAAGAAGATTGCGACATCACATAGTTCATTTCGGCGACGGGATATTTCGTATCATCTATGGTTGGCGGCCAGATATATACAACCGCCAGATTTGCTGAGAGGCCGATGACTAGACCTAATATGAACCATGCCTTCTTAAACGGAATTTGAACAATCTGGTTATAAGGGATAAGTTCTACGACTGTACCAGCGAAATAAGGAACAAATAGCCACATGAACAAATTTTGCTTATACGACGACACGCCAAGGAACAGAATGCCGAGCATCAGCATAAATCGAAATGACTTACGGTGTATGGCAAATGGCAAAACACTTGCAAAAACAAGCAGCAGAATGGTTCTTGGCTCGGTTGGACTCGCAAAATTTATGGGCTGCCACTCGTTAATCATCAAATTGAAGTGGTGCTTCGTAACCGTGAATATGTACAGAATGTTATCGGTTCCGCCTACATTAATGAATCCCACCGCAATGATTGACAGGTAAGTCCAACCTTTTACTTTGCTTAAACTTCGCTCAAAAATGGACTCCGCGAAAGCCATTGCGGTGAATACTGCAATAACCAGCCAAACGCCAGCATGAATATTAGCGATCCCAATCGATATGGCAACCATTGCGTATGCGTATCGTTTAGATAATGAGAGATTAAACTCCCTCAAGTAAACGAAGAACCACACGATTAAGCATGAAGAAATAATCTGCGGTCGAGTCTTAAAATAGAAATAAAAAACGCATATCGACACGATCATTACAAGAACGAATAGCAAAAAGTGATGCTCTCCAAGTCCCAACTCCTTGCGGGAGATACGAGTTAGCCTGTACAAACCTCGAATGAGCAGGAATAGACAAGTACCAGTTAACAAATAAGTACCTTGCCAACCGAATGTATTATAAAGCACAGCAATTATTAATTGAAATCCGAACTCATGAGGTACATAAGGAAGCTTATCATTATAGAACGTATGGATGGCATGATGGAGTACCGTATGGTGTTTGAGCATATAGTTGCCAAGTTCAATATGCCAGAACGTATCCGGATCATTGTAAGATTCTTTGGGGAACATCAATACAATAGCGATCACAGCTAAGAGCAAGTATAGAATTGGTAATCTCTGTTTAATTCGAAGCTTCATGTTCATTCTCCGTTTCCCGGAACACAATAAGCTTTTGTCCGAAATAATTGAGTATAGTATACAACCCTGTGCTGATCATCACAGCGACATCCTTAGAATAATTCTCGCTCATATGCAGCAATTGCTTCCCTGTCATCTGTACAGCTTTGAGTCCAATATAATAAGAAGAAACGTAGCAGAAAAGGATTACAACAACAAACAGCAAGAACGTTCGGGGGACTTTACCGCGATTGTTGAATGTAATCCTCTTGTTCAGCATGTAACTTACAACAGCCCCTACCGAATTACCTGTAAATGTAGATCCCCAATAGGAAAATGCGAGCAGATGCAAAGCTCCATATGTGACACTAAGCCCGACTAGCGTATTAAATACGCCGATGATTAAAAATCTGATAAACGGCTTTCCAAGCAGCCCATTATGATTGTTGATCATCATTTGTAAGATCCGTCTCAATGATGTATGACGGCCGACGCTTCGTCTCCCAATAGATCTTGCCAATATATTCACCGATGAGCCCCACACTCATTAGCATCAGGCCGCCTATGATCCATACAGAAATGATGATGGATGTCCAGCCTGATTCGGTATGGCCAAGCAATTTCTGAATCAGTGCATACACTCCGGTCAGAAAGCTTAAACAGAATGACAATACGCCAATGATTGATACGAGCCGAATCGGAACAATACTGAATGATGTCAGACCATTAAATGCGAATGCCACCATTTTCTTCAACGGATATTTGGTTTCTCCTGCGAAACGTACTTTACGATCGTAATAAACGACTTCGCTCTTAAAACCTAACATCGGTACAATGCCGCGAAGAAACATATTACGCTCTTCGAAATCCTCAAGCACACGAACTGCCCGCTTACTCATTAACCTGAAATCGGCATGGTTATAGATCAGGTCAATCCCAAGCTTACGCATGAATTTATAGTAAGCTTGTGCCGTTGCTCGCTTGAAGAAGGAATCTGTGGTTCTGCTTTTGCGTACCCCATATACAATCTCTGCGCCATTCTGATATTCAATGACGAAATCACGAATGACACTGATATCATCTTGCAAGTCGGCATCGATGGTAATAACGCAGTCGTACCATAGCTTTGCTGAGTGAATGCCAGCCAGGAGCGCCCCTTGATGACCGAAATTTCGAGACAGCTTGACCCCTGAAATGTAATCACTTCCACACTTCTCTCCCTCGATCAAACGCCAGGTCTCGTCTCTGCTTCCATCATCGACGAATACAATCTTGCTATTTGACGAAATGAGTCCCTCACCAATAAGTGCAATCAACACCTCTTTGAGTTGGGTGGCTGTTTCACGCAGCACGTCTCTCTCGTTATAACATGGGACCACGATGGCTAAAGCGGGCTTATCCAACTACACACTTCCTTCCTGCGACAGCGCTTATGCAATTAAGATGCTATCTCAAAATAATTAATAAATTCTTAAGTCAGTCCAGAACTCATTACCTTGCTTCATATAAATAAATTCTCCATGCTGAATCCGCATTATCAAAGGTTTTCAATAATTGCAGACCATCTTCATTGGCATTCGTGATGGGCACAGCTGAAAATATATATCTGCCGCCCATATGCTTGAACACATCTATATTCAACTCTAGATGATGGATCTGCACGGTCGAATTCTTCTTATATTCATAATTCTGTCCCAATTCACTTACGAACAAATAACATCTGCCTCCCCAATCATCAAAGTACGTTTTAAGATCCTGACTTTTATCTAATTCCTTCGCAATAATTTGACGAAACTCGTGTTTGTAAGCGAGAGGATAGTAGTTGTTGTAGGTATCAAGTGTGAAAAAGCCGTTATATTGAGCAATTGCAGGGTGCAGCCCGATACTTGCTACTCGATAAGTGTCCTGTGGTTGGCTAATGTAATCTTTAATTTCTCTGAACTGGTCGACCGCATAGAACTGTTTGACCGTCGGCTCTCCGTAGACCCGATAAACGATTTCGTCATTACTCGCAAATAGAATGATGAGTTGCAGAACAAGACTGAGGCGTACCCACTTCTTCCATTTCGTTCCCATTCTCCATAGGATTTGAAGTCCAATAGCAAACCCTAAATAGATGACAAGCGGCCGTAGAAAATGAAACCGAGCGAAATTAAATGTATCCAGTAAGTTAAATTGCTCTTTTAACGGTTCCCATCCTTTGTAATACCAGAAGCCGTACCAAACCGATAATAGAAAGTTAAGTACAAGTAAGAATAGAAATTGTTTATTCTCTTGGCGCCCTTTGCGTTTGATTACAATTCGGAACACAATGAACAGAATCGGCAGGATGACCAATGTATGCATCGTTAATACGTGTCCATGTCCCAAGACGAAATTCACGAAAGCAAGAGAGATGGATTGCCAGATGCTAAGCGTAGAGTTTACAAACTCCAATCGGCTATTTGGTGCATCCGATAGTACAAGTCCAAAGACCAGCCTATACTCAATGGCAAGATAAATAAACGTCATGAATACAATGCTGCCAAGGAGTCTGAGATTCCAATCTCTTTTCTTGATTAGGTCATATAACCAGAGGCAACCTACTGCCGTTAAGAAGAAGAAAAAACCTAATACGAAGCTCGAGTATAGCGGCAGTACGGTAATAATCATCCACTCTCGCCAAGAAGCTTCGCGTTTGCGTATGTTCATGAATGCCCACAACGCGAGAGGTTGACCTAAGGTGCTTAACATGCCTGAAGGCCAGAAAGGTGTCAGGGCGAACGCAAGTGAAACTCCCACTCGAATATACGTCGCTTGCTTGCTCTGAACGAAATGTTTTTTAAGTAACAGATACATACCAAGAAATGCTACAACCCTCGTTATGCTCTGGCTGAGCGCATAGGCGAACATCGTTGGGAACACAGCATGCAGCCACACGATTCCGCTAAATTCTGTTCCGTAAGCACCTCGAGGTAATCCATTTATGACTTGGGGAATAACAGCATGGAGGGAACCAAACAGTTCGTTACTTTGTAGAAGCACCTTATACCACGCAATATTGGAATCTAAATTATCGTGAACACGAATCGTAGCGTTGTCACCTAGAAGATAAAGCGGCGACAAATATAAAAGGATAATAAATAAAGCAGCAAGGACTGAGCGTTTTTCTCGAGATAACTTTGCTGATAATTGCTGCATAGACGTCTTCCCCCACTTGATGCCGGTTGCTGTCAATCGTACTCGCTCGATCTACATGAATAGGAGAAAAAGCCGCAGTTCATGCGGCTTTTTCTCCTGTATAACGTTTAAAGCCGGTTATTTATTTGCTTCGTTCAAAGCTTGGAGCGACTCATCAAGTACGGTCTTGCACTTGTCCGCACTAGGGCTCTTTGATCGATTGGCTGCTAGCACATCATCTATCGTTCCATCGATTTGCGTCCACATTTTTCGATCGATCTTGCGGAGCTTCGCCTGAGCAACATCCCAATCATGCTCCAGATCATCCGCTCTTGATTTCGCTTTCGCAAAATCACTCGCATTGACTGCAGTAACCATATCGTTCTCGATTGCAATAAAGTCATTTAATTGTCCACTCAACGTCGTTTGCGATGAATCGACTTTTGGCACGATGTTAGTATTGCACCAGTAATAGCCGCCAATGCCTAGAACCAAAAATACACAAAGTACAGCGACAGTTTGAGTAAGCACGTTTTTGTGGCTGCCATTTGCTTTGGCTGTTGGTATGGAATCATTCTTCATGATAATATCCATCTTACTTATGGCTAGGAATACGATTATGGCGACGATTGCGATAAGGAATATGATGCTTGTACCTGTTGTACCTAACTCAAGGCCGCCGTTTTTCTTCGATTGTGATAAGTAATCGCCAAGTGAAGCACCCAGCGGACGAGTTAGGATATATGCGACCCAGAAGGCTAGGATTTCATTAAGCTTCAGCTTCCATGCCACAAACACTGCAGCAATGATGATAACAACGGTGATTCCCGTTTTTAAGTAACCAAGGCCAAGCTGTTCGGAGTAGAGATCTCCTACTGCAGTTCCAAGTGCAAATGTGAACAGAATGGTAAGCCAATAGAAGGCTTCTCTTCTTCTCGTGAAGATGGAATGGATGGATAGCGTCTTTTCACTTAGGTACCAGAACAGGAAAGTTAGAGCGAGCAGTGCGCTGAAGACGATCGTACTGAGTTCAAGCGGCACGCCCATAGAATCCGTTAGATTATCGGTAACAAGCGTACCAAATACGCTTATTAAGACGACGGTTAGCCAGTAAATGAAAGGTACATACTTCGTAGCTTTGAATTGAAGATACAATACAATTGCAAACGCTATGCCCATAATGAAGGTCGTGAGCGTTAATCCCCATCCGAGGTTAACATTTAAGAAATCCGAAAAGGTTTCTCCCACTGTCGTACATAATACCTTGATGATCCAGAAGAAAACCGTAACTTCCGGCACCTTGCTTAGCAATGATTTGAGTTGGTTCTGATTTGCTGTCATCTTATTCCCCCTTTTTGAACGTTGTGAACATTCGTAGATTAAACGATAACTATAAAAAAAATCTTAAGTGGTGATTAAATTCTTCATAATTGCTAGGTCTGTATATAAAAGAAAGGACATGACCGCAGTCATGACTCTTTTTCAACTTTATATATGAGTATTTTCTCATATCATTCTAACAAACTCATTCTATCTATTGGATTTAAAGGGTTATCCGGCTAATTGGGAATCCGTAGGCGAAATTCTCTGTGATATAGTGTCTCCAGGCAACGAACACAGCCTAATATGAATTGCACTGGAGGCAATCTACATGATTCATACATTTCGAATTAATCGCGCATCAAAAAAGTTAATTGGGATTACGTTGAGCTTGTCAATCGCACTTACGGGAAGTATTCTATACAAACCTCAGACAACACACGCTGCAACTGCAAGTAATTCGGTAGTGGATAATGTTATTACGACAGGTAAACAATTTTTAGGCGTACCTTATAAATTTGGTGCGAAATCCGGACAGACCAGTACATTCGACTGTTCATCTTTCATCCAATATATCTATAAGCAAAATGGTGTTAATCTGCCTCGTTCATCTAGACAGCAAGCTACGGTAGGTATACCGGTTGCGAAGAATCAGCTGCAGCCAGGTGACTTGGTCTTCTCTGATACAAATCGCGATGGCGTCATTAACCACGTCAGTCTATATATTGGAGATGGAAAGTTACTGCAGACTTATCGTGTCGGCATTGGTGTAACGATTTCTAATTTTGCAGGTAGCACATGGGATCATACGTTTGTTACGGCTCGTCATATCTTACCCGGTGATTCAAGTGGTGCGAATGTAACTCAGCCAGTTCAGCCTAGTACTCCTTCGATTCCGGTTCAACCTGTAAAACCCTCTCGGCCAACTCATGTCGGAACTACGACGAGCCATGGTCATTACCATGAGGATCAGGGTCAAGAAGACAACTAAATAGAAAATGATCTCATGTTTATGAAGAACATAACGCACACAAGATTCCCTACTTCCGTGTTTAATAAATCGCCAAATGTCGTGGCCGTTTTAAGCGCTGTAGGCATAAACTTTGAATCAGACTTCGCGAATGGAACATGTTTTACCGGATAAGGAATCAAGCTTGCGGGCAACTTCCTTGGACTTATAAGATGAGATTCCTTTCCCGTCCAATAAAACCTGTCCCTCAGTAGGCTTAAGCAGTTTGGAGAGCTTACGGAGTAAAGTTGATTTGCCACAAGCGTTTGGTCCAACGATAACAACGCTCTTCGTTCGGAGATTGCGAATTGTATTCGCAATTTCATTGATTTTATTATTGATTTGCTCAGTTTCCAAGCACTTCATATCCTCTAAAACAATGTGCTCTTTAACCAAGTTTATCCTTAAGATCACAGCATTATCCTGCCCATTCGTATTATGAGGTCACCAGAACTTACTGGTCGACCTCATTTTTATGTGGTCGTAAGATTGCGGTAGCCGGGGATCGAACGTTCCTGCCCGTGGGACTCAACACGAGCCACTCGGGATGAGCGGCGATTAGAGCGTGGTCGGCTAAGTTTGTCTGCGAAGCTCGGCGATAGACATCACGTATCGTGTCGACGTCGCCCGTGTCCGCGCTCCGAATGACGAGGTCATCTACAGTACCAAGAGCATCTGGCTAAACTCGAACAGTCGATAGATGCTCTGGCTGCAGAATTACATGAGTATGAGTTGATCCAATCGATACCCGGCATTTTGGCACCAGAATTGCTGCAACAATTCTGGCTGAGTCGCATTTGCCGTTGTGGATCCAAGCGTTTGCTCTTCCGGCAAGTTTACAGCCACTCGAAACTCGATTACCAAACGCGGTTCACGAAGGCAATGAACAACCTTATATCTGGCCGTACGCTGCGGTTTACTCAGCTCGCGTAACCAGAAGCTCAAAGCCTATTACGAGATGAAGCGTGCCGAAGGCAGGCCGTTTAAAGTAGCCGTATTGCTTGCGTAAATAAGTTAATCCACTGGATTTTTTATAGGAATCACGTTCTTTCACCCATGAAAATCCCGCTAATAAGTTTTACGGTTTCAAAATTATTTTCATCGCGTTTTCCTCTTTATTATTGAAGATTTTATACCCGTGCTCAGCTTCGTTCAGGCTGATCCGGTGACTGATAATATCAGTTGGATCGAACACACCAACTTTTATTTGTCGATAAAGTTCCGGCATGTAATGGATAACCGGCGCTTGCCCCAATTTCACTGTTATGTTACGTGCAAACAAATCGCCGAAAGGGAAGAAATTGTAATTCATTCCATACACCCCGGTTACTTGGATTGTGCCACCTTTGCGGACTAACTTTGTCGCCATTCGAAATGCACCGAGTCCACCTCCTTGAAGCTTGAGCAGCGTTTCCACTTTTTCCAAGAGCGTCTTCTCGGAATCCAGCCCTACTGCATCGATCACGACGTCCGCTCCACCTGCTGTTATTTCCTGCAAATGGCCAAGAAGATCATCCTTTTCCTTGAAGTTGAACGCTTCTACTTTATTGGTCTTCCGAGCATGCTCCAAACGATAGTCTACATGATCCACGGCAATGACCCTTTTTGCACCTTTTAGCCATGCGAATTTTTGCGCCAGAAGACCAACAGGCCCGCAACCAAGAATAATGACGGTGTCGTCTTGTTTTACTCCGGCGTTGTCAATGCTCCAGTAAGCAGTTGGAACAATATCGGATAGAAACAATATCTTCTCGTCTTCCATCTCCGCGTCCTCAGGAACCTTGAAAGGAATGAAATTACCAAACGGCACGCGCATAAGCTCAGCTTGTCCGCCTGCGTATCCGCCATAGGTTTCGGAATAACCGAAATAGCCACCTGTGTCACCATGTAGAAATTCGTTTGAATTGTCGCATTGGCTTTCGAGTTGATGGTTACAGTACCAGCATTGACCGCAGGCGACATTAAAGGGAATGATTACACGATCTCCTTTTTTGACACGTGTAACCTCTTTCCCAACCTCCTCAACGATTCCCATAGGTTCGTGACCGATGATGAAATTATCCGGCATATTGGGAATTTCGCCATTGTAAATGTGCAAATCCGAACCACAGATGGTTGTTGTCGTTATACGTACAAGAACATCGTCTGCTTTGCTAAGTCTGGCATCCTCCACTTCTTTTACCTTCACTTTTTTCATTCCTTGATAAGTTAAAGCCTTCATAATGCCACCTCTTCCTTTGATAATAACGTCAAAAGCATTCCCTTTTATCGCCTTGGACAATCATTAATGTTGCAGATCGAATGGCCGGAGAAATGGTTGGCATGAATGGATCATTACCACATGCGAGAAAGGCTATACTCAAAATAACAAAGCTTAAGGTGGTTACTTTCATGTGTTATCTCGTGCCCTCACGTTATTAGGGGGCAGCCGATCGTTTTGTCCGGAGGCTGCAAGATGGGCAAATAAAAAAAGCTGCATCTCAGGCAGCTTCATACAATAAACGATGCAAATGTAGGGTGACTCAGCCTTTTGTCTTTCGTGAATCATTGAAACTTAACTTTCGTTGGGAAATCATCCAATGCGATACATCCATTTTCTAATAAGGATATCCGATTATTGAAATACTTTTTATGAATATAACTTAGGAGGTGAGCAATAATGAGCACTAAAGCCAAACAGGACCACAACCCAAAGAAAAGTCAGTCACGATCTAACAACCCGAACGATCAAGGAAAACCAAATGCGCAAAAATAATCGAAATAAAACAGATATGGGACAGTAAAATAGGATGAGCTGCAATAAACCCGGTCTACATGACCGGGTTTATTGCGGTTTATTGCGGCTCATTTAACAATTCTCAACGAATGATTTCAATAAATATATTAACCAAACATGAATGCTATAGTATCCGTTAGCGGAACATTCGAAGGCTGCCGGTCAACTTTGAAAGCGAGATATTTACTAAAAGGTAGAAGCAGGTTGTTCGTCTATTCTCATACGGAGTAAACTGTAAGGCTTCTGCCGCAGGTCATATCCATAATGAAATCTTGACTGCCGATGTAATTGATTGACAATGAAATATAAGTATTGGTCTGGACCAATAGAAAAAGTATCCGGCCATAAAATTCTCGGATCATGTGCGATGGTTTCCATTATTCCATCCGACAATATCTTTCGAATACTATTGTTTTCATAGTCTCCAGCGTAAACGTTTCCTTTTGCATCGGTGATCATTCCATCTGAAGCACCTTTTTCTCCCCAATACTTCACGTGATACTGTAAATTCATATCCGGTATTGTTCGGTCTCTTAGGGATTCCGTTGAAATCGAGTACAGATGACGACTGGAGAGAGGACAAAAATACAACATCTTGCCATCCGGGGAAATCGCTATGCCATCGGATGCCAATCTAAAAGGTGAAGTGGATCCGTCTTTGTTTCGATTCATCAGTACTTTACCTTCAACTTTCGGTAAGAGACAGAGATCGGGCGAAGTTGAATGTGCTCCGTTTAACCGTCTCCAGGCATAACCGGTTTCTAAATCAACGACAATAATGGCTCCTGGTCCTCGGGAAGACGAATCCGTTATATAAGCATAACCTGCTTTACCAACACGGAAGTCAACTCGGACATCATTCAGATATGTGGTTGGCAGGACAACATCTTCCGTAAATGTATATACCCTTCTTATAGTATTTGAATTTAAATCTACAGCGACTAACTTCGCCCCCCCTTTGATGGGTTCTGAGAAATTAGGAGCTCCCGTATCCAATATCCAAAGCGTACCATTTCCATCAGCAACGACACTTTGGACACTAATGAGGGACGTTGTGATATTCGATGGGCTTACCACATTAGCGTCTAAACTAGGATAAGGCTGTAATGTATCGTGAACGATTTCAGCCACCGTAAATTTAACGTCGTCTCCCCATTTCGGAAAGCAAATGAAAATACGCCCGGTTTCAGAAACAGCAACGCCTGTAGGCATGGCTCCGTAAAATAAAAAAACGGCCTCAAACTTACCGAAATACTTTTCACTCGGTAACATCACTTGTATAAAATCCTCCTCAACAGGTTCGAACTGCTATTACCTATTTATATGACTGAATGTGGTTCAATTGCCTGGATAATAAAATATTATTACGGGAACCCCTTTATACAAGCTATGGTCATGGACATCGAACGAAATTTATTGCTGCTAGTCTGGTTTGTGTGTATAACTCTTTGCGGTCTAAACAATACAACTTCTTGTCTTTTGAAAAGGACAAGAAGTTGTATCCATAAAATATAAAAACCGCGTTTTACGCGGAATCTAATGGATATATGTTCTTATCCTCTTACAATTTTCGACAACTCGCGCCACGTGGCTTGCTGATCCCCCGCATCCCATTTAACCGCTGTACCTAGTGCGTCTCCTAATGTCCTCAGAGGCAGCATCAAGCGTCCGTTCTTTGTTTCCGGCGCAATTGTCAGTGTAACTGCCTTTCCAGCCACCAGAGCCGTTTTGGATACTTCGGTGAACTTAATGGGATCAAGTTCTTGTCACCTGACATGAAAAAGCAGTCCATCCTTAGTTAGAATGGACTGCTTATTAATTTTATAAAGGCATCGTCCAAACAATCTCCGCGATGCGCACGCATGCTTGACGGGTGTGGAGCTGAAGCAGCACATGATCGGGCTTGACGTCGATGATAGTTCCTTCAATGGCTCCTCGTGTTGTCTCTAATAAGACGCAGTGGCCGATTAAACGACGAAGAGCTTCTACGACATAGGGGTCAATTGACGAAACGGTATACACTTGGTTCGGACCGACCTGAGCAGGGCTAACTTGTGTTGGACTAACCTGTGTTGGTTGATATTGGTACAAAATGTGACCACTCCTTTAAGTAGGTTCGAACTCATCATATGCAGCTGCCCATTTGGGGGATTGGGCGATCGCTCCCCTATCGGAGCTTAACGTGCCCATCAGTTCGTTAAGCCTTCTTCGCTCTCGGTGCGCTTTCGAAGTTGATCGACTTGTGCGTGCCGTCGCAGAACGGCTTGTTGCCCGATGCTCCGCACCGACATAGCGAGAACGATTCTTTGTGCTCGAACAGGTTGCCTTCTGCATCAACTAATTCGACCTGCCCTGTTAACCGAAGTGATCCGTTGTCGTTCACTTTTATCGTCACTTTGCTTTCTTCCATGAGATTACCTCCTATGTATACTAAGTTAATACAAGTATATCCAGCGATCGTTGGAAAAAGACGAGCACCTGCTATAAGTTTGGTTTTGACAAGGACTCGATCCCATAAATAAAAAAGCCGCGATTTTCGCAGCCCTTAATCAATTCCGCAAATTGGTAGTTTCGTATATCAGTAATGACCCGCGATCGTCATCTGGCACAGCGTATAGCCGCAACTCTTGATCAGCGCTCTCAATGAACATTGGATTACGAGTAATGACATTACCTTGCGGAGAAACTACAGTAATGGGCGCTTCATGAATCGTTTCTAACGTTTTCGTCTCTATCAGGGCCATACCCCCTAGCTCGTAAGAGTTGGAATTGATTCCGGCAGGATGTGGCAGCTCGGATACCCCGCTTAAAATCATTTTGCCATCGCCTACATATTGCCCATCTTGATAGTCCACATAGTGGCTCGAGTTTGTCTTCATTAACAAAAGCTCTCCGTTTGGGTTCCATTCATAGAACTTGCGCGAACCCCAGCTATTGCCGATAAGTTTTCCTTGTTGACCATCGCGTACCAGCCCTCCGATGTGATCATTGAACCGGAACGATTCTTCTGCTTTTATTGAATGAGGATCTATTTTGTAAATAATAGTTTGACTGTTAGGCCGGTATTCGGCAACAGGCATCCATATATGACAGCCATCAAAATCGATGCCGCCGGGGTGGTAAATATCCCCTTCTCCTAAGTGCAAATCATGAACAAGCATTCCCTGTCCGTCAAAAACAAAAAGATGGCCAATTCCTCTTCCGGGGGTACGATCATAACCGTCCCAAGGCTGCTCATATCTAGCAGGCCATTCGATAAGTTCGACTGAGGATAAATAAAACAAGTCCCCGATTCGAACCATGCCTTGCGAGTGACAGTTATTAAATTGTAAATCAAACTTATTTTTCAACTCCCACTTTGTGTCTCTTGATACTTTTTGAAACTGGTCTATGAGTTGTTGGTTAGTCATAATCAAGTCACTCCTCACTAAGTCGTAAATCGAAATATATGTCATTCTTTAAAGCGAATACGAAATCTAACGTGCCATCGCATCAAAATAATCTTCGCCTAGGTCCACATACATTTCTTTCTAGATAAATAAGCAAGCTGCCGTTGTCAGGAATTCTGTTCGAAGACTTGAAAGCTTAGGATATGCCGTTTCAATCTCAGAGGTTCTTGATCTACTATCTTTCGAGAATTAATTACTGGGTGCTACAACTTTAAAAATCTCAGTCCAATAAAAATCATCAAACCACCTACAACAAAGGACATCGTTTTATATAACCATAATGGAAGACCCGCAAAGTCTTTCTCCTGTACCTGTTTGTTCATCCTAAATCCTTGGATCATGGGGGTGATCCACTTGCTTTATTACGGAGTTATATTATGTATAACGTTTCTGCGTTACTTTTGTACAAAAAGCCGCGAAAATCGCGGCTTTTTGTATTTATGAGATCATGTTTTTATCACCCGACATGAACAGGAATTGGTGAGCCCAGTGCAGCTATCAACATCCTCTTGCGGGACGATGGCGATTCCATTTCAACGGTTCTACATCTCCATCATATCGTGCCAATAATGGTGCCATCATGTCTTTTGCAGCCTGAGGCCAATGCTCAGGAACCTTAGTCGACATCCCCGCAATAAATCCCTGAACAGGTTCAGTTAGAGCATGCATATCTGGATGGAACCATAACGTAATTACTGTTCTGCGTTCATTTGATTCATTGGAATGTGAAGCGTGTAATATTCTGGAATCTCCGATGACCAAATCACCTGCTTTTACTTCCACATTTATTTCATCTGGACGAAGGGAGAATGCTGGCAGCTCCAGATTGGATGCTTCAGCCAATTGTCTCGAATGAGCTTCTTCTAGCTCAGCATGAAGCGGATTGTCTTTAATATGCGAACCAGGGATGACACGCAAACAACCGTTTTCTGGTGTTGTATCAACCAGATAATACATAAGGAATAATTGCTGGGGCACTTCACCGAATCCGTTTGGATCATCCCAACATGCATAGTCATAATGCCAGAATAATCGGGGACTTTGCGGCGGTTTACTGATTACATACCCACTTGTGAATTTGGGGTCGTCATACCCTAGAGACGCCAGTCCTTCTAAAGCTTTCGGCCACGCAATTAATTCTGCGAAAACAGGATCCACACTTACACTTATCATACTGCCCGTCGAACGCTGTCGTTTACTTTCCTCCGCCGATTGTTGAGCAAGCAATTCTTCTGTTACTTGCCGGATTGTATGAAGCAAGGACGGATCGAGCACATCGGGGATGATACAATACCCTTGTGTGAGTAATTGTTCACGTTTTTCCTTCGAAATAATTGTTGTCATGAGTCCTCTTCCTTCCCCTTTTGCGGCCTCAAGTGTCTTCTACAAATCTTCAATGCCTTCAGTAATCATGTCATGCGGTAAATGGCCCACGTAGTTAACCATTCGAAGGCTTACCGCTCCATCATCCTCAACATCGACCCGCGCAATTGAAGCATGCGAGAAGGCGAAACGGTTATGGTCACACGGCTCGCATCCCAGTAGTACGTTGAGAAAGACGGAACCAAATGCAGCGTGACATACAACGGCGATGCGGGCATCCTCCCCTTCGTATGTCTTACGTAGAGCCTCTATCGACAGTCTAGCCCGTTCATAGGTTTTCTCCCGTGTGTCTGCTTCCAATCTTCCCTGCCATACGTCCGGCCAATCAAATAGCTGGCTTGCCTGAGCCCCTTGATATACGTTTCCCAGTTGCGACAGCCTTGGATAATGCTCACTTTGAGCCTCTTTTATTGCAGTTGCATGATCTAAGTGGGCCTTGTATGTCCCTTCCAGCTCCAATTGACGCATCGCTGGCCAGCCTCTACGATCTGTTTCACACAGGATTGGCCACACATGCCAAGGAACCTCTGGTTGCCTTTTGTAAATCGCTTCCGCCGTTTGCAGCGCCCGCTGTAAAGAACTGGAGTAGATCGCATCCAAGCGTCCCCAGTTTGCAAATTGCTCCCCCGCAAATGCTGCCTGAGCTAGACCGCGTTGCCCAAGCGGAGAGTTCGGATGGCCGGGATAATTCGGTTCTTGATCCGCAGGCTGGGCATGTCTGACTAAATAGAGCCGCATCGACATTGGTGTTCGTAGACCTCCTATTGGTTATAGAGTGCCTCGGTATGGTTTGCTATCGTACGCGCTACTTTGAACTTGAGATATTTATTCCGCTTTGATGAAGGAGCTATTCTGACATGGATGCTGCAGCCTTCTGCAACACATGAATCACCTTATCGCACCAAATATCGAATTCATTATCTTCTTTCTGATGTTCAGGATGGGCTATTATGTAATCCACAGTACGCTTAATTCCTTGGTCAAAGCGTATTGTTGCTGCAAAACCTGGAACTAGTCTTTTCAGCTTAGAATTATCAAAGACAACGGAGTTAGCCTTATCTCCAATTAACCCGCCACGATAATCCTGTTTACTGCAGGCTGCCAGAAACTCAGATGAAACATGGACCGCTTGAAGCTTTACCCCAAGAGCATCGGCTATTGCCCCGTAGATTTGATTCCAAGTAACCGTTTCATCGGAAGTGATGTGAACGGATTCCCCAATTGCATGAATATTACCCATTAAACCGATAAAGCCTTTTGCAAAATCGCTATTGTGAGTCATCGTCCAAAGGGAAGTTCCGTCACCATGGATAATAACAGGTTTGTTTTCCAGCATGCGTTTGGCTACCTGCCAACTTCCATTTTTTCCATGCACGCCAAGTGGTATGGACCGTTCATCATAGGTGTGACTAGGCCTTACGATTGTAACGGGAAACCCAACATCCCGGTATTTCTTCATCAAAAAGTCTTCGCAAGCGATCTTGTTTCTGGAATATTCCCAATAGGGATTAGAAAGTGGAGTGCTTTCTGTAATGCGATAATCTGATAGAGGCTTTTGGTAAGCAGAAGCGGAACTAATAAAAATAAACTGCTTCGTCTTACCGTGGAACAAACGGAAGTCTCTCTCCAACTGCGCGGGATGAAACGCGATAAAATCCGCCACGACATCAAAGTTCAAGTTACTGATTAGCTGCGATACTGTATCTTCGTCGTTGATATCCGCTTGAAGGATATTTACGTTAGCCGGAAGGTCCTCGTTTCGATTGCCTCTATTCAGGAGATACAGTTCACACCCTTCATCCGATAACTGCTTTGTAATTGCCGAACTAATCGTTCCCGTACCTCCAATAAATAATGCTTTCATATCACACCTCCGCAAATTATGAAAAGTATCGCTCATGACCTTATCGTACATAGTTAGACATTACTAGTATTCTCTTTTGGATTCATTACTCCTTTAGCGTGAATAAAACTTGCCATTACTTATCGTATTCCTTCGGCGGATTCTTATATAAGCCTCTTTCTTAAAGCAACTGTTCATGGAGAAAATGCATATAAAATGGCGCTGACGATTTTTGCTAAAGCCCTAAATAACCTCGCTACAAATCTTCCGAGCCAGGAAATGCCGCCCTTTCTACCTTTTGTTTTTGCGTGAAGGACTTCAGCGCCTCCACATAAACAAGCACCAATCACAAGAAGCGCCAACCATAACAGGAACATCTTCATTTTGTAGCCTCCATCGATTCTATCGATCTCTAACAGGAACTTCCTCGGCTTTATGAAAAAGCATTGGTTTATCTTCCACCAATACCAACATTAGCATCGGGTTGACAGTTGGGCATTATGAACCGGCTGGAAATAACAAAATAACCGCCGTAGGGGGCGGTTTCATCTGAATTATCGTTACCCGTTAGTTCAATCCCCGGTCCTCATCTATAACCCATGAGAACTCTTTAGAAATAGCAATTGCAACGTTAGAAATTTTAGTCTCTGTCAGTCTCTATTTGGGCTTAAGCACAAACTCAAGGTAAATACATCCACGCCAAACTTTTTGCTAGCCGTGTACGTCTTAGAATTACGGCCCTTATCGTAAAGGAGAGTTAATTCATCATGTTTGCTTCCCCTTCTTCAAAGGAAGTGCTGCAATGCATCTTACAACACAAAGATAACGCTTATCGTTTGGCATATACATACGTCAGAAATCCCGATGACGCGCTGGACATTATTCAAGAAGCCATTCAGAAAGCTCTAGCCGCTTCAAAGTCACTCAAAGATGTTTCCCAGGCGAAGAGCTGGTTTTATCGCATCGTCATAAACGCTGCGTTAGACTTTTTGAGAAAGAAGAAAAACGTTGTTACGCTAGACGAGGAGACGCTCGAAACCTTTGGGCTCAGCTCAAATGATGCTTATATGGACTTTGATTTGGAGTCTGCAATGAATTTGCTCCCTCCTCTCTATCGAAGCGTTGTCGTGCTGCGCTACTTCGAAGACATGAAAATTGAAGAAATCGCCCAGGTCTTAAACGAAAATGTCAATACGATCAAGACGCGATTATACGAAGCTATTCGAAAATTGCGCTTGTTCATGAACGATGAAAACTTGAATAAGGTGGATGGCAATGGTTAACAAGATGACCGAACTGAAGCGACAATATAGAGAAATACCTGTCCCCGAGGGTCTGGACATTATTGTGGATGAAGCATTTCGTAATCATCTTCATAAGAAGGCGCTGAGAATTCGATGGATCGCTGCTGCGGCAGCAATTGTTACCTTGTTTATTTCCGCGTTAAACATAAGTCCTTCGTTTGCGAATGCATCTTCGAAGTGGCCAGTAATCGGCCCTCTTGCTAAAGTGCTTACTATCCGCGAATACAAGGTTGAAGAACCAACCTATAAAGCCCATATTCAAGTGCCGGCAATTACCGATCTAGGCGACAAGTTCTTAGAACAACAGTTGAACGTCAAATATTCTGCAGAGAGCAAACGGCTTTACGTTGAATTTATGGCGGAAGTGGAAGATCTGAAGAAAGCCGGCGGTGGAGAAGCTGGGGTGGAAAGCGGTTATGTTGTCAAAACGGATACGGATCGCCTGTTATCCGTTGGGCGCTATGTCACGAATACTGTGGGTTCCTCCTCCACCACATTCAAATACGATACAGTCGACAAAGTGAACCATGTACTCATTAAGCTGCCGAGTCTATTTACAGACGACCGGTATATCGAGATCATCAGCAATAACATTAAGGAGCAGATGCTATCGAGAATGAAACAAGACAAGAACGCATTCTTCTGGGTTTCCGGAAATGGTCAGCAAGAGTCGGACATGAATTTCAGAACGATTGAGAAGGATCAAAACTTCTATATTAATCAGGAAAGCAAACTGGTCATTTCCTTCGATAAGTACGCTGTCGCTCCCGGATCAATGGGCATTGTCGAATTCGTTATACCAACGGAGCTATTAGTTCATGATCTTGTTAATCATGAATACGTAAAATAATTCAGTCTCGAAGAATTCTTCCAAACTTTCTGATGTGGTTGCCCGTCATAGCTATGTGCAAACCACAATAAGTTTACGGAGGTAACTTCCATGAAGAAAAAAACCGTTATTGCTGCTGGGTTAACCGCAACCATGACGTTAGGGCTCGCGGTTGGTGTTTACGCATCTGGGCAATTGACCCAAGTGAAGGCTTTCTTAAATCCTTCCGTACACGTCCATGTAGGCGGCAGCCAAGTCGAATTAAAGGATGAAGATGGCTCGGCAGTAACGCCTCTCGTTTATAACAACCATACGTATTTGCCCGTTCGCAGCGTAGCCGGACAACTCGGATATGACGTATATTGGGAAGGCTCGTCACAGACGGCATATTTCACCCAAAAAAGCGAGTATCTCGAGTATCGAGCAGATGAGCAATTGATATTGGACAAATACGGTTACTCCTTGCAGATTCCAGCATCGTTTGGCGGCAAGCTTCGCCCGACTGTATGGCCAGCGGAATCGGTCGCGGACGGAATTAAATCCGGAGCATTGTCAGCGGGAGCACTTAGCGCGATCGACTTACTTTACTTACCACAAGATGCAGCATCACCTGAAGCACGAGTTGTTGCTACCGTAGAGGTTATGGATCAGGCAAAATGGAGCGCGGAGACCCACGATGTTAAAGACTCGGTGTTGGGAACCAAAGGCGAGTATGTGTACGTTCTCCGAGATGCGAAGGAAAATCCGTTCGGAGCAGGCACACCGGACAACGCCAGCTACAAGGCAATCGTCGATCATTTGACAGCGAGAGGCTATGATCTTGTTCTCTCCCCTGCCGTTTCGGCAAGCGCGGATATCGTATCCAAGCTGGTCGGCTCTTGGACCGAATCACGCAAAGGAACGGTAATGGAGCTGACCGCGGATGGCGTCTTCTATCGCGCTGGTCAAGCGGTGGGAAATTACTTAATCGTTGACTCTTCGCATATCCGTATCGTAGCGGACATGTCTGATAGTACGGTCGAATTTGTTGTAAACGGAGATACACTGAAGTTGGCCGGTCAAACGTTCACTCGAAATAAATAGAAATCCATAACAAGAAGGGTGCTTAATTCTAATGGAATCGGCACCCTTCCCTTAGTCATGTCAAGCGTGGGATTAAGTCTCCGTGCGCGCGCAGCACCGTGCAACCTTTCTTGGGAACCCCGCGTCTTAGTCTATTGCGAACAACTATTACCTTACATCTAGGAGCGTACATGATCATGACCAACAAGAAACGTCTTCTCAGCCTTATTCTTGCAAGCGCAATTATTGGAGGCCTGTTAGCAGGCTGCAGCAGTAATTCGAACGAAGCAAACCAATCAACCTCGAATGTGAGCAACAGCGCCGAATCAACGGATACTGGAACATCCGCCCAAGATCCTGCAGATGAAACTCAGAATGCAGCTGCGGATGAGTCTCAGAATACATCTCCCGAAACCGGTTCAGATGCATCCTCTAATGCCAATGAAACACCTGCTGGCGATTCTGCCCCTTCTCAGCCTGAAGAAGCGAAACCATCTACCCCGACAACGGACAAGCCAGATGACCAATCCAGCTCGAAGCCCGCTTCGAAACCTGCAGCAAAACCAGCTCCCAAGCCTACCGAGAAACCTACTGTGAAGCCAGAGCCAGATCCTGAGAGTAAACCAGCTCCTAAACCAAATGAGAAACCTACGGTGAAACCAACGCCGACCCCGAAGCCGAGACCGACCCCGAAGCCGAAGCCGGAAAAGCCTGTAACAAAACCGACTCCGATACCGGAAGCGCCAGCACCGAAGGTATCTGATCTTTATGCGAAAATTACGAGCGGAATTGAGCAGTCGATGACGATGGAGTTTACAGCGGATGATCTTAAAGCAGCTTATGAGCTCGACGCAAGCCAGCTCGCTGAATTCATCGTGCACGCGCCGATGATTAACATCAAAGTGAATGAGATCGGTATCTTCAAAGTAAAGAACGCGAAAGACATCGATATGGTCAAAGCAGGCATCGAGAAACGCGCAGCTTTCGTAATGTCGTCATTCGAGCACTATTTGCCGGACCAATACGAAATCGCTAAGAACTACAAGATCGTTGTTAAAGGGAATTATGTGTTATTCGTCATTTCGGATCAAGCTGACGCTATCATAAAAGCGTTCAACAGCGCTTTGGATAAATAAACAGCTTATGGTATTCAGCAGCCTGTTCTTTCTTTTTCTGTTCCTTCCGGCAGTGCTCGCGCTCTACTTCGGATCTCCGAAGAGAGCGCGCAACCTCGTCTTGTTCCTGACTAGCCTTATTTTTTATGCTTGGGGTGAGCCGGTCTATATTTGCATTATGCTTCTGTCAACAGTGACCGATTATAGCTTCGGCCTCCTACTCGGGAACCGAAACAGAGGCGCAGCCGCGCGCAAAGCGATTGTTGCCTTATCGGTCGTCGTCAACCTTGGCCTGCTCTCGTATTTCAAATACGCGGACTTTATCATTCATAACGTGAACGACTTGCTGGGGACGTCCATCCCCCTAACCGAGCTCGCGCTTCCGATCGGTATATCGTTCTATACGTTCCAATCGATGTCCTATATTATTGACGTCTACAAAGGGCGTACAGAAGCACAGCGTAACTGGATCGACTTCGGAACGTTTGTCGCCTTATTCCCGCAGCTAGTTGCTGGTCCTATCGTGCAGTACAACGCGATTGCCGAACAGTTGAAGAATAGGCAAGTCACGATAGCGGGCTTCTCGGAAGGCATTCAGCGATTTATCATTGGACTCGCCAAGAAGGTGCTGCTCGCCAATAACGTCGGGCTCGTTTGGGATGCGGTGACTGCTTCTGACATTCAATCACTTCCCGCGTTAACGGCGTGGCTTGGTCTTATCGCATTCGCGTTCCAAATTTATTTTGATTTCAGCGGTTATTCCGACATGGCTATCGGACTTGGTCTCATGTTCGGCTTCCGATTCAACGAGAATTTCAATAAGCCTTACGCAGCGCAAAGCATTACAGATTTCTGGCGCAGATGGCACATCTCGCTCAGCAGCTGGTTCCGCGATTATGTCTATATTCCGCTCGGCGGTAACCGGTACGGACTCTATAAGCAGCTTCGTAACATTATGATCGTTTGGCTGTTGACGGGACTATGGCACGGGGCGAGCTGGAACTTCCTTTTGTGGGGACTCTACTTCGGAGTCGTGCTGATTGTAGAGAAAATGTGGCTGCTTAAGCAGCTTAGCCGCTGGCCTCGCGTGTTCAGACACGCCTATGCTATTCTGCTCATTCTATTCGGCTGGGTGCTGTTTGCTTTCGACCAGCTGCCACTTGTGGGGCACTATTTTCAAGCATTATTCGGGGCTAACGGGCAACCGGCTTGGACCGATATGACAATCTACATGCTCTACTCGAACGCGGTTCTGATTATGATTCTAATCATGGCGTCTGTCCCTGGCGGCGTTTGGCGGCGCGAGTATGCCGCACCGATTCGATTGATCGGCCTGGCTGTGCTGTTCTTCCTGAGTGTCGCTTATTTGGTGGATGCTACGTTCAACCCGTTCCTATACTTCCGGTTCTAATCATGCAAGGAGTGTCAACATATGAAAGGTAAAGTGGATAAAATGCTCGTCGTCGGTTTCGTGTCCGTCTTGTTCGTGGCATCCATTCTGTTCGTTGTCCTGCCGAAATCTGCTTTCTCGGAGACAGAGAATCGGAATTTGCAGAAGCTTCCGATGCTGTCTTGGAATCGCCTCTGGTCGAAGAAAGTGACACAAGAAGCCGAAGATTATGTCATTGACCACTTCCCTTTCCGGGACCGTTGGGTATGGGTGAAATCAACGATCGAGCAGCTGCGGCTGAAGCAAGAGAACAATGGGATTTACAAAGGAAAAGAAGGCTACTTGCTCAAAAAGTTCGATGAACCCGATTACGCGAAGTTAGCATCGCATGCTGATGCAGTCAAGAAATTTGCTCTGTCCCATCCCAGTACGAATGTTTCGTTCTTGCTTGCTCCAACTTCGATAGGTGTATACCCTGACCTCCTTCCTTGGAAGGCACCTACAGGATCACAGGATAAAGCGATCTCCCAAGTGGAGAAGCGGTATAACGTAGAGATCTCCTTCTTGAGTGGACTGGAGATTCTGACCCCGTACAGAGACGAGGACATCTATTACCGCACGGATCACCACTGGACGACTTACGGCGCTTTCTTGGCTTATCAAGCCTATGCGCAGCGTATGGGATGGGAACCATTGCCCGAATCGGCGTTCGACAAATCGATCGTAACCGATTCGTTCCTCGGCAGCTATCATACCAAAAGCCAATTTGCAGGGATACAGCCGGATAAGATCGAGGTGTTTACGCCGAAGAAACCGGTAAAATCCTCGATGTATGTCTTGGATACAGATAAGACGTACTCCAGCTTGTACGCGCCTGAATTTCTGCAGAAGAAGGATCAGTACTCCTATTTCCTCGGCGGCGTGCATGCATTAAGTATTATCAAGACCGAACCGGCACCAGGAGATAAGAAGCTAGACAAGATGCTTGTCATAAAGGATTCGTATGCACACTGTTTCATTCCGTTTCTAACTGCACATGTAGCCGAGATCCATGTCATCGATTTGCGCTACTTTAACGGCAGAGTTGGAAGCTATATGAAGCAGAATGGTATTAAAGAGGTTCTGTTGCTCTATAATGTGGAGACGCTCGTTCAGAACGGCGCCGATTTGCTCAAGCTTCGGTAGAATCGAATCGTTTACATTTTAGACTGGGATCGAACGTTTAGAATGAACTTCGTAAAGAAATAGCGGCAGTCAGGGACGAGTATTCTCATTGTGCCCTCCCGTAATTACATTTTTATCTTTGATTACTTTGAGGCATCCACGGCTTTGTATAGAAGTTCTTGTCTTGGCCAAACGACAAGAACTTTTATACAATAAATAAAAAAGCCGCAGTATATGCGACTTCCGTTGTATTTATGTTCTTGTCGTCTTACACTATTGGACTGATTCATTTTTCAGTTGGACCGCTATTCTTCCTCGGCTTGCTTGGTGTACGATTTCATGATCAAACCCGTCTTTTTAATCTTTATGTCCACCTTTGGATGGATCTCAATCTTAACGAATTCATTCTTCCAACCACGGCTTAGCGGTTTTGCATCGTGTGGGTATTTCCGATGAATAAGATCGGCGTAGCCGAGTATGTCTGTTTCGAGCTGTTTGACAGCCACCCACGATTCATTGATCTTCTCCGTAACTTCTTTCTCCAGTTGTCGCTCCATCTCAAGCTCAGCATTCGGCTTATTAAAGTCAATTGAGCAATTCGTCTCTTCCAATACACCATCACCTCTCACATCGATATTGATCACATAATGATCGCCGGCCCGATGTGGAGTTAAATGTGTTTTACTATGCATGAATCGAAATGTGGAGTCTAATTCCTTCGACTGCTCTGTACATCGGAATGCGAGAGTCGTTTGGTGAATTTCATTTCGAATGAAACTTACCCCGAGCGCATGCTTTTGCGGCAGCCAACCTACCTGCTTGTTATGACTAAGTACGGCTAATCGTCCGAGTTTAAGTTTAGACCCCAGATCTGTTTGATTGATATCATCTAATTTCGTCACAGCAGGTGAACCGGAAACGATAATCTCCGGCAGGAAACCGCTTTTGGCAGTCCCCAATAAGGATAATCCAAGCTTATACATCGTGACATTGGAAAGGATCGACAGTTCGCTTGATTCGCCAGCTATCATGTCTTGAATTCCTTCTCCCGGTAATATTTCAAGCTGTATCAGCTGATCCAATATCTTGCGTGCTTCTCCTGAGGAAATCAGCACACTCACCGTCTCTCTGGAATCGAGATTGCGTAAATAAATATCTAATAGCGGTGATAGCCCCTGCTTTGTAGCCGATTCGCTGACGATAATAGCCCGCGTATGTGCAAAGTATAGTCGTCTCGTACTTTCGAGCTGACCTTTCCAGACGGCTTCTTTAATCGTCTTGCCTTGCGTTGAATAAACGGCGATTGGCAGTCTTCCCTGCCCTCCCACTGAAGTAGGCGAAATGGCTGCCGGGATGACAACTTGGTAGGAGACCGTCCATTGGCCGTCTTTATAATCGATGGCAGTCGCTGCCGTAATCGCCAGCCGATCCAGTTCAATACTATCCCAGCACCCCGTTAACAGACTGAAGATGATCATGCACAGGAAGAGACGCGATAAGACTGATTGTTTTGAACCGATTGTCATCTCCTTATTGCCCCCTATCCGTTCGAATCATCAGGATCTGGTTCTTGCTCGTGACCTGGAAATTGCGGTACCTGTGGCCCTTGATTACTTCGTTGTCTCGATCGATTGCCGCTTGATGTCACGGCGACGGGTCTCTTGTTCATATTCCACCGAGGTACACGAATGAAAACATCTTTCCAATAAGAAAAGTTGAGCGGCGAGAGGGGCCTAAGATAGGCGACTCCGAACGATCGCAAGCTCGCCAAGTGGATGAGAATCACCATCAGTCCGCATAAAATACCGTACAGACCAAGAGTAGCAGCGAGCAGCATGATGACAAAACGGATCAACCTTACCGCATTGGACATATTGGTGTACGGCATAACGAAATTAGCGATTGCCGTAATAGAGACAACAATGACAAGCGCAGCGGAAACGATGCCTGCTTGAACGGCTGCCTGCCCAAGTACAAGTGCACCTACAATTGATATAGCAGGACCTATTGCTCGCGGCATTCGGATGCCCGCTTCTCGGAGCACTTCAAAGGTAAGCTCCATCAATAGCGCCTCGATGATTGCAGGGAAAGGCACGCCTTCGCGTTGAGCAGCCAGACTAATTAATAGTGGCGAAGGCAGCATCTCCTGATGAAAGGTCGTTAGGGCTATAAACAGCGAAGGAACCGTCAACGAAATAAAGAATGCAGCAAATCGAAGGATACGAAGGAATGTAGCGATATCGTATCGCTGATAGTAATCTTCACTGGACTGGAAGAACTCGGTAAACACGACTGGAGCGATCAGTACGAAGGGTGATCCATCCACGATGATCACGAACTGACCTTCGAGAAGGCTCGATGCAGCTGCATCAGGGCGCTCTGTGTTCATCATTGTCGGAAATGGTGTGAAGGTAGCGTCTTGAATGAATTCCTCGATATATTCGCTGTCCAATATACTGTCCGTTTCAATTCGTTCCAGCCTTGTCATAACTTCCTTCACGATACTTTCCTTGGCGATTCCATTCATGTACATGACCGCTACTCGCGTCATGGTATGCTTGCCGATTTGCAGAGACTCAATTCTAAGCATCGGAGATTTAAGTCGACGACGAATTAATGACAGGTTGGTATCGATATTCTCTGTGAAGCTTTCCTTGGGTCCCCGAATGACGGTCTGCGACGACGGCTCTTCCACGCTTCGTTTCTCCCCGCCAGAAGAACTAGCGGACAGCGCAAAATGGCAGCCTTGGAGGAGAATGACTGTATTGCCTTCAAGGAGCTGTGTGAGCGCGTCGTCTAAAGTATGAACTTCAGTAACTTTACCTACGAACAACGCCTTATTCTTCAACTGCCTCAACCAGTCTGTTGGCGATACGCCCGAATTCGTACCGATTTCGGTTAGAATCGGTTGTACGATCATCTGGTTGACCGTTTGTTGATCTACCAAGTGGTCGATGTAGATAAGAACCCCTTCCGTACCTTCTCCTTGATCAGAAAAGTTGCGCATGACGATATCAGAGCTAGCACCGAGTTTGGTGTTAAGCCATCCTAAATTGGACTTCATCTGGGAGGAAATGAGCTGTTTCTTCTCTTTCGTGCCTTGGCGAACCTTGCTCGCCTTCCTTCTGCCCCAGAACAATGTCATATTAAGCCCTCCCTATCCATGTTTAGAATTACCGGTATCCGGGCGGCGCAAGCTGCTTCTGACCAGCATTACGAAGAGAAGCAGTGCTGGAATATATACTTGAAAAACAGGGAAAAAGTTATTCACATTGTATACAAAACCGAACCAAAGAAGCTGCATGTAGCTTTTGAAAAGAAGCGCACCGATGATTATGATGCAGCCAACACCAACGATAATATATCGCTGATTCGTTTTCACAAGATGCTTGCCGACGAAGGACGCACCAAAGAAGTACAGCGTCATTTTGATGAAGACACCTGCAAATAGTAAACCTGCAGCGATTGGATCAAGTCGTTCGAGGAAGCCGAAACTGATTAGGCTCGTCATCTGAATAAATGGAACGACACTCATCTGAGAGAGCGGACCTAAGCTGGTCAAAATGATCATGTTGGACAGTGTAATGAACAGTCCCGTGCATATGTACCAGCGGAGAGTAGTCCGAACTATTTTCTTTTTCGGAGTGACGAATTTCCAGAACATCAGAAAAAGCACCATCTCACCGAATGGGAATGACACCAATTCAGGTAAAGCAGCATCTGTTACCTTAGTCAACCCGTTACTCAAAACCGGCTCTATCCGGTGCAGGTCAATTAATCCTGATACATAGATTAAGACGAGAAAACCAATATAGGCTAAAACAATTGCAGGTACAATAATCTGTACCACCCTTGCAAATACCTCCAAGCCATGACAAACCGCATAAGTTGATATAAGCACAATACTCCCGACCAAAACCCATAATGGTGTTTTGGGAAGCAGAAATATGCCGATGAGATCCCCGAATTCCCGTACATTCCGTACAGATTCATAGGAGAAATAGACGAAATAAGCAATGCCAATCACGTAACCGAGATACTTGCCGAAATAGCCTGTAATAATCTCCATGAGTTCCTTGTCTGGCTCCAGACGGTGTATAAGCAATATCAACAGCAATAACATAAGACCAGTCAACATGGCGATAAGTATAGCGATCCAAGCGTCCGCTCCGGCCTCTTTTCCAAGTAGGAACAATGGGGAGCTTCCGATCTGGAGCATAATAATGAGCGCTGAAAGCTGAGATTGTGATATTTTCTCCATCATTCACCTGCAATCTTAATAGGATTGTATTAATTTCCCCGATTTTCCAGATGATATGTATGTCGCTACCTCACAGTCACGAAAAGACGAATTCAGCTGTCGCAAAAAAGAAAAGAAACCTCCCGTTATCGCAGGCGGTTTCAGTATCCACTTAAAATTACAAGCAACTGTAGCAGCTTAGAAGTTGTATCCATAAAATAAAAAAAACCGCGTTTTACGCGGAATCTAATGGATATATGTTCTTGTCCTCTTACATCTGCCGCGGCACTCAAATGACATCCGCTTGGATATTAGTTACCACATGTTGCATCAAGGCACGCTCCCTCGCCCTTCAAAGAGATCATGTTCTTGTCACCCGACATCTTTTTGATCACGGTTTCTTTACGTCGAGCTATCTAGTTAACTGTTAGACTTTCGTTTTTTCTTGCTTTTCTCTGCAATCCATTGTGTGCATATTCCAAAAGAGACAAATCCAGAGACCAACAAGAGAATCCACCCAATAAGAGGTATACTCGAAAACGCAGTTAAAATGCTGGCGCCGATAAGCACTTTTAACCAATCAGGCATTTGTTCAGCACCTTTAATCATATCGCCAATTCGGTAGCTAATTACAGTCATTCCCATAGCAAATGCAACGAGTATCGCTAGTAGAATCAGAATAAGAATCGGAATGCCTATAACGGTTACGAGCAGTAGTACGCTTAACGCAACGATAAGCAAGCCGCTTAGAAAACCGGCATATAAGAGCCGACCTGCGGATTCCCGTTGATAACGTTCGGTAAAAGTGATTATTTTTTTCTTACCGAGAACCCTAATCAGGACAGGTACAAGAACCATAAGCAGGCTTCCAGCCAGCTGCAGCACCCATAAGCTCAGAACGAGTCCGCCGCCAATCAGGAAACTATTTTGCGTAGCGTTATCCAGCGAAATGTCGTAGATATCGTCCCCTAAAGTTACCCCCGGATCTTGGTCTACCTTTCCTCCGATCACGACAATAACACCGGCAATCTTGGCCGTGCGGTTCAGATGCAGGTTGCCGTTAATGACGACGACAATACCTTGTACTTGGCCAGAGATATCAGCATCGCCTCCAACAACATACACGTCGTCAACAGTCTGGCCTGCAGGCACAGTGGTGTTCTGATGCTCAAAAATACTCTTTGCCGATGCCATGCCAGGGATGAGCAGCATGAACAGCATAACGAAGCAAATGGTGTATGTTAGTTTTTTCAAAGTGACCCTCCCTTTCAGCTCGCTGAGGTTTGAAGCAGCCGCTTGAGTGAAATTAAGGAGGTCACGAGGATAATTAACGAAAGGACAATCGTCCCTCCAGTTAAGACAGGTACACTGAGAATGAAATGCGAACTTGCATAAATCAGTGTGATCACCAATTTAGACCATCCATGAATGAGCTTACCGATAACCGCTCCTGTCAGCAGATAAATTACTCCAAGTGTCAATAAACCTAATAGAAAAGCAATAATCCGCTCCTTGCCTGCGAATTGTCTTACTTCTTCCGTTCCGATGGATTTCATAACCCGAACCTCAAAATCCTTAGGTGCTTCGATGAGGCCGAATATCTGTACGAGGTCATAGTTATGCTTTGACATGTCTTCCAGCAACGCCTGACAGGACTGGCATGACTCAAGATGCTCTTCAATTTCTATTCTTTCCTCTTGAGTCAGCTCGTCATCGAGGTAGGCCGACAACAGTTCCTCTTGATGTTTGGTCATTCCCAGTCAGTCCTCCCTTCTTAATTCGTTCCGCAAATTAATCCTGGCTGCGAACAGCCTTGACTTCACCGTTCCAAGAGGAACATCGATAATTTCGGCGATTTCTTCATAATTATAGCCTTGGATTTCATGTAATAATAGAACTTCCCGATGACCTACTGAGAGTCTGCTTAGTCCTTCTTCAATGGATAACTTCTCTAACGGGTCGGCTGCATGTTGATGCGATATCCACTCGTTCTGTTCCTCATGAATTTCTTGCTCTGGCGTTTTCGTGCGTTTTTTTAATCGGTCTTTGCAGAGATTAGCAGTAATTCGAATGATCCAAGAAGAAAACGCATACTCGTTATCCAAACTTGAGAAGGAGTAATAGGCTTTAATAAATGCCTCTTGCGAAACGTCTTCTGCATCCATTCGATCGCCTAACATCCCCGCTGCATATCGATAGACATGGCCTTTAAAACGTTGGACTAGATTCGCAAATGCTTCCCGGTCGCCACGTTTGGCTCGATGAATGATATGCTTTAGTTCCTCATCCACCACTCGCGTATTCAACTCCTACCGAAACGGAACCAGGAGGATTCACGTTAATTCGCTAATATCGCTGCTCCATTATCTTGAAGCTTCCTCAGGACTTCAAGAAAAATGACGTTCAAAGTTATCCATACACCGCCGAAAACGTAACCGGCAGCGACATCGCTTGGAAACTGCACATTGAAATAAATACGGCTAATGCCGACCAGAAGGCAAACAAGAATAACAAACAGAAAGACAAAAATTCGGATCAAGCTCTGGCTGTAGTGTCTAAGCAATAAAAAGGCTGAGAATCCGCATATCGTGATCGACGTAAGCGTTTCTTCACTTGGAAAAGTATTGGTGAGCTCGATTCCGATTACCAACGGTCCAGGACGGTGAAACAGGATTCGCAAGGCGTCATCAAGCAATTCCCCGCCAAATACGACCCAGAGAAGAAATAGAAGCTCTAAGACCTTGTTACGGCCTCTGAATATAATCCACATCGATGTAATAAGAATAAGCGGCCCGTACAGATACAAGGTTCCCAGTTTCGCGAAGAGCTGCATTTGATCATGCCACTCGGGACCAAATACCGTTCGTACCACGTAAGAGGTCACTTCATCGAATTGACTAAATTCATGCGCAAGAAAATCCTGAATCATCCCCAGCATCAAAGAGACAAACAGCATCAGTAATGCGAATGAAGCTAGCACTAGAAATTTTACTTTACCCAGCGAATTGAAGTGGCGTACTCCCTTGATAAGCAATTCCATAACTGAAGCAAGCACGCGTCGTTTATATTTACGGTAAAAATAAATCGCCAGCGCCAACAATGCTGAGGCAATGCCAAACATAATCATATATCGATTAACCGTTGAATGATAGGCCTCCCATTTCGGGCCTAACACTCGACCGAGCGAGATGAATAAACTGACCCAGAACAGTCCTCCTGTATAAGCAAAGATGGCGTAACGACGAAATGGCATTCTCGTTACCCCACAAAAATAACCGGTAATATGCTTTAATCCAGGAATGAAATAAGCTATGAACAATAACTTTGCTCCGTATTTCTCGAACCAGACCGTAATTCGTGACAATTGTTCTTCACCCAAGTGGATGCGATGTCCATACTTGACAATGAACGGTTTACCTAGACGGGATCCGATCCAATAGGATAGCGAGATGCTGGCTGCTGCGCCAGCACCCGCTGATAGAATGCTCAGAATCCAGTTCATTTTCCCTTCATACACATAAAGTCCGGTATAACTCAACATCATATCGCCAGGAAGAGGTAAAGCGAGTACTTCAAGGAATATTGCTAATCCAATCAGTCCGTATCCATATTGTTCGAGCCAAGTTGTCCAATCCCACATTGTTACCCCTCCTCTTCCTGTAGTTTTAACCCGAGATTGTCAGTTCATCCGGTTGTCTGCATCCGCGTTCCGTACAACCTTGCCCTGCATCCATTCGTATAGAATCGGAATCACGATAAAGCTGTTGAGCGTGGACGTAATCATACCGCCAATGACCACAATGCCAAGCACTTGCGAAATGACGGTATCTGAGCTATGCGATAACGCCAACGGGATCAAAGTAAGAACGGTCGTGCCCGCAGTCATGAATATCGGACGAACTCTGGAGAGGCTGCCTTGCATGACGGCTTCTCGAAGTCCCATGCCTTCTTTGCGATTTCGTTCGATTTTATCGATCAGGACAATTCCGTTCGTAACCACGATTCCCGTAAGCATCAATACGCCGATAAATGCGGCGAGATTCCATTGGCCATGAATGGCGTACAAGGCGAGTATGACACCTGACAATGCAAGCGGAATACTGATCAATACAGCGAGCGGTGCTTTCCAACCTTTGAAAACAAAACTGGTGATGAGCAACACGAGCAAAATGGAAATAATGAGGGCGACCGTAATTTCAATGATCATTTGCGTCACTTGCTGCGTAATGCCGCCAAGCGAATACGTGACTCCATTCGGGAGCTTCATTTCTTTCAAGGTCCGAGAAACTTCTTTCGACACCTTGCTCATGTCGCTTGACGTAATCTGCACTTGCACGACGGAGAATGGTTGACCGTCGCGTTCTTGAATGGAAGAAACGGCGTCGCTCTTCTGAATCGATACGAATTGGTCAAGACGATAAGTCTGTCCGTTACTTCCGGTAACCGTTTCGGCAGCCATCGATGCCAATACTTGTTCGGGCGTATACACGGGTACTGCATTTTCGTTCGAAACGCCTGTCTTAACGGAATCGATATACACGTCGACTGGAATCGTGCCGGTCGACGTCGAAATGTCAAAGTCTTTCGCTTTGGACGTGTAACGCGCCAACAGTTTATTGATAGCGTCAGGAGTAATGCCAGCCTGTAGCGCCTTTGTTTTATCAATCGTGATCGCATATTTCGGTATCCCGTTCGTGAGATCCGTTTTCCCTGTCACGCTCAGACCTTGAATAGTCACCAGTTTCGTGCGGACTTGCTGAGCCGTGTTTTCAAGCGTGATTTGATCGGCGCCGCTTAACATGATATTGATTGTGGAATCATCGCCGGCGATATTCTGATTCGTTACCGTAATCGCCGAATTATTGGCCACTTGATTCAAATCGGCCTGCAATGCCGGAATGATGGTAGTGACATCCTTGTTGTTTTTCAGCTGGATGGACAGATTACCCACGTTCGGTTGTTGAATGAAACCTCCGCCTTGGTCAAACACGTCATCTGCCGTCGGCGTGAAAGTCGATCCAAACGTTGCTGAATAGGAAGCGATCTGAGCATTGTTATGCAAGACGCTCTCCACCTGCTTGACTTCTTTATCCACTTCGGACAACGGCGTTCCTTTCGGCAGCTCCACTTTGACGGCGACCTGGCCGCTTGCCGTGCTTGGCAACAGGCTGAACGGAAGCTGCGATGCGAAGATCCCCGCGGTAATAAACAGAAGCAACGAGATGCTAATCACGGTTTTCTTGTGCTTCAACGCAGATTGCAGCAGCGGCTTCATGAGCGGTTCGAGCGTGACCGCTTCCGTCTTCGATGATCTCCATCCCACATAGGCGAATGCAGGAATCACCAGCATGGCGACAAGGAAGGATACGGCTAAGGCAATGACGACCGACCAGGCAAAGCCGGAGTAAGATGCACCGATGATACCGCCGACTAAGGCAATCGGTACATATACGGCTACCGTTGTGGCGGTAGAAGCGAAGATGGCTGGAAGCATCTCGACCACCGAAGAAGATAATACGCTCAGAACTGGCTTGTCTTTGTTTTGCTGAACGCGTCGATACATGTTGTCCAAAATCACGATCGCATCGTCGACGATACGTCCCATTGCGACAATCAGTCCGGATACGGTCAAGATGTTCAGCGTAACGCCCATGGATTTCAAGATCGCTGTCGTAGCAAGCAGCGAAATCGGCAGTGTGATCGCAATCAATAGCGTAGAACGTACATTTCTGAAGAAGAACAATACGCAGAGCATGGAGAATAGACAGCCCAACAAACCTTCACGAACCAGACCCATTAACGATCCGTTCAGATCTTGCGCACGGTCGGTTTGAAGCGACATTGCGACATCGCCGCTTTGGACGGCAGAAATGCCGGCTACGCGTTCTTTCACATGTTTGGCTACATCCGTGATCGTTGCCGTTGGCGTCTTGATCACATTGATCATCACGCTTGCTTTGCCATTCGTTCTTGAGACTGTTTTCACATCGGTAAGGGATTGAACAACCGAAGCAACGGCCGACAATGGGATACTGCTGCCGTCTTTGTTCTTAATCGCAAGATTGTTCAGCTGCTGTTCCGTGAGATCCCATCCTTCGACTCGGATCGGGAACGAAGCTTTCACATTTGCAATGCTTCCTTGCAGGCTGGGTACGTCTGCCGTGATGGATTTATTGAAGTCGTCCAGCGTCAAGTTATTCGCCACGAGATCTTTCATGCGCAGGACGACAACATAGCCTCGGTTTGCTCCGCCGACGGTCTGGACATCCGAGACGCCGGGTACGGATTTCAATTGCTTGACGATGTCGGTTTGCAACGTGGATTGCAGTGTTAGATCGTCTACTTTGTCGGTATTGGCCGTTAGGCTGTAGCTCAAGACTGGAAACGTGCTCGACGTTAATCGGGTTACGGCCGGTTTGTTGACCCCATCTGGCAATGCGGCATCATTCAATGCCTGTTTAAGCGCGCTTTCCGCTTTGTTCATATCGTAATCCATGGGGTAGTAGATATTCATCAATACCCCGCCGTCGTAGGAGGTCGTTTCCAGGTTGGTTATTCCGTTGGTCTTGCGGATGGCATCCTCGAGCGGTGCCGTAATATCCTTCTTAACTTGATCCGCCTGATATGATGAAGCACGTAGCGACACCATTAATGTGGTGTTATTGATGCCAGGCAGGTAGTCTCTCTGCATTTGCAAGGCCGAGACTGCCCCCCATCCCAATATAAGCACAACGCAGACTAAAATGATGGTCGATCTTTGCATAACTGATTCGATAATCCGTTTCATGATTGAAGTCTCCTCTCTCCTGTCTATATAGGGAAAGACTTCGTTCTGGGCTGGATTGTTCATCGACACTGAAAAATAAAATTTGGGAATACTATCATGAGTTGACTAACAGCCATATATTGATTTTTCGTCTAAGGGAGTTCTGAATTACGAATGATACGTCTCCAGGAAGTTCTTCACCGCATAAAGATCGGCCAATTGATCAAGGCGCTTCATCGTTACAAGCTCTTGCAAATCTTGATTCCGGCAGCTGTGATTGCGTTCATTTACTGGGAAGGTAAAAACGAGTTTCGACGAATCGATTGGACCGGTACCGTTCACGAGCTTCACCATATGAAGCCGGCGACGGTGCTTCTTTTGCTCGGGACTGCACTGATCGCGGTCTCTGCGGTTAGTTTATATGACTTCGTGCTCCGGCGTCATTTCAAAATCCCCATCAGTCTCTGGGATACTTTCCGTTATGCATGGGTCGCAAACACGTCGAATAGCGTAATCGGTTTCTCCGGCATCGCAGGCGCGGCTTTCCGGACCTTCTTTTACCGGAAGCGCAAAATTCCGAATCAGACGATTACGGCTTCGATCGTCTTCCTGTCCACGATTACGATTACCGGCCTCTCCATACTCTCATGGGCAGGCATATTCGGTATTTTACCGGTACATACGATTGTACATATCCATCCTTGGACGTTAATTGCGGTTTGGGCAACTGCTTTGTATTTGCCTGGATACGTATTTCTGCAGCGAACCTCGTTCTATTCAAAATGGCTGAATCGTAATTTGCCTCGGATGAACGGAGCTATCATCGCAGCCTCGATCGGCGCGTCCTTGCTGGAATGGCTTTGCGCAGGAATTTGCTTCTGGCTCATCGGTACCTGTCTACTTCCCGGTCTTTCACTGGCAAATGCGTTGGGGATCTACACCGTCTCGGCGATTACTGGACTTGTCACGATGGCTCCCGGAGGTATAGGAGGTTTCGACCTGACCGCACTGCTCGGGCTGCAACAGCTGGGCTATCCTGCGGATACAACAGCAGCAGTCCTCGTTCTCTTCCGTCTGATGTACTATCTGTTTCCCTGGATGATCGGTCTCGTTATCGCCGCGTCCGACGTCGCCATGGATCGCGACAAAACGATTGATCCGGATGACGAGCATTTCGAGAACGGCTTGAATAGCTGGCAAAGAATATGGCACTTCCCTAACCAGTTCAAATTAGTAGGCGAGCTTGGCGTATGGTCGCTCGGCAAGCTAGTCTTCGCAAGCGGATTTGTTCTGTTGCTCTCCGCAGCTTTGCCCGGCTTGTTATTTCGGTTACATCTTTCAAAGGAGCTGATGGCCGCTCCGCTTATGAAATTGTCTCATCAATTAAGCGTCGTCATCGGTTTCTTGTTGATCGTACTTTCCTGGGGGATCTCTCATCGTGTAAAGCGTGCGTATCAATTGACGCTCTTTCTTCTGTGCGCGGGTGCTTTATTTACATTCAGCAAGGCATTCGATATCGAAGAAGCCTTATTCCTGCTTGTTGTTGCCTTGTTGCTCTGGATATCCCGGGACCGGTTTTACAGAATATCCGCAAGTTTCAGCAGGGAAAGGGCAGCTTTGTGGGGGAGTCTTACGCTTGTGCTCGGCTATGTGTACGATCTCATTGCAACGGGGATCCACCCTGCTCTCCTGAATCCATCGCATTCGGCAACTAAATTAACGTGGTTAATTAACCCGAAGTTGAACGGCTTTGTTGCGATCACCGGAATTGTGTTCACATGGTTATTGCTTTCGCTAATCCTGTTGCTACGGCCAAGTCGCTTGGTGAATAGGGGGTCATCCCAAGAAGAAGCAGCGAAATTGCGCTTGTTCTTGGAACACGAGCAAGGGAACTTATTGACGCATGTATTATTTACCGGCGACAAGAACTTCTTCTGGGCGAGTAACGACAGCGTCTTGATTCCTTATGCCATGATTAGAAATAAACTCGTCGTCCTCGGCGACCCCATAGGTCCAATAGAAAAGATTAGCGAAGCCATCCAGGAATGTCAGCGCTTTGCGGATCTGTATGACTTATCGGTTGTCTTCTATCAGGTTTCTCCGAGTTACCTTCCGATTTATCATGAAAACGGGTATCGTTTCTTTAAATTGGGTGAAGAGGCATTGGTTCCATTAGAAGCGTTTACTCTAAGCGGGAAACGAATGACCAACTTACGAACCGTCAAAAACAGATTTGAGCGTGAAGGGTTCCGCTTCGAGGTGTCAACGCCGCCCCATGACATGCAATTGCTGGAGAAGCTTCGCCCGATTTCGCAGAAATGGCTACATGGCAAAAAAGAGAAGAGCTTCTCGCTTGGCTGGTTCGACGAGTCCTACTTGCAGTTGTCTCCAATAGTTCGTTTGATCGATCCCCAGAATGAGATTATCGCTTTCGCAACGCTCGCACCCAGCTATGACAGTGGCAAAAGTATTTCTGTCGACCTCATGCGACATCTTCCGAATACGCCGAACGGAACGATGGATCAATTGTTCGTCTGTCTGTTGGAGTGGGCTAAAACGGCAGGGTATGAAACTTTTAATTTGGGCATGGCTCCGCTCTCAAGCGTTGGTCAAGCTCAGGCGGCCATCCGGGAAGAAAAGCTTGCGCATTTTGTCTTTAAGCATGGTGGTTATTGGTATGGATTCAAGGGGCTTCGGAAATACAAAGAAAAATTCTATCCGGTCTGGGAGCCCCGTTATCTTGCTTATCCGCGCTCGGTATCATTGCCGATACTCTTGCTTGAACTAGTTCGGCTTATTGCGCGCCGACCAAAAAAAGGGTGAAATAAATATATTAAGATTACTGAAGACTTAGATGAAGCAATTTATGGTCCATAATCCTCTCACAAAATCTAAAGCTGATTCTAACGTAAAAGGAAATGCTTCCTGAGGGAGCATTTCCTTTTACGTTAGATAAGATTCGAATTCAAGGGTGACCTGATTTTAAATTCTTCATTATTTTGGATCAACCAATTCCAATCTTTATCTGATTTTGTTTTTTGGTTCGAATTTTTCATCTTCTTTAATAGGTTCGATTGCAGCAGTTAATTGTTTGTCTAGTGGTCGCGGCAAGGTTTCCGATTGTTAGTTTAAATCGCGATACAGAAAGGCATAATAAAGGAGATCTCAGCGCGCGCTGATTCAGGGGGTGAAACGATGACAGCAATTTCTTTAGAAGCTTTAAAGCAGCGCCTCGCCCTAATGGAGGACGCGGAGATAATTGATCGAGAGACTACCGACGGACTTCGCTTGACATTTATTTATTTTGGAACCTTAATCGATCAGGAGCGTCTTAACGAATCGATTCTTGTGCCTCTCGTTCGATCATTTCAAAGTTCGGTGGAAAAGAGCTTGACCACCGCAAAAATTACGCGTTTATCCAATTTGGAGCAAGCCATCCAGTATCTCATGAAGGGTTCAGTGCTAATTCACGACTCATCCAGCGGGCGATGGCACGCTATTATGCTCCCCAAATCGCTCAGCCGGCCCATCGAAACCTCAGAGACGGAAACAATAATGTTCGGCCCAAAAGACAGTTTCAGCGAGCAGCTGGAGCAAAACATCTTGCTGATTAGAAGAAGGCTGCCTTTAACAGCGCTCAAAACAGAGAGATACTCCGTCGGCTCCTTAACCCAAACAACCGTAGTCCTTATGTACATCGACGGGTTAACCAATCCAGAATTTGTAGCGGTCGCGAAAAAAAAGCTTTCCAGCATAGACTTCGATATATTTTTGGACTCTTCACATGTTGCAGCGTTTATGGAAGACCATTATCACAGCATCTTTCCTCAATATCTTCAGACCGATCGACCGGATTCCTGCGCGTATTCGCTAGGCATCGGAAAATTGGTCATTCTCGTCAATAATACTCCTTTCGCGTTAGTCGCTCCGATTACGCTGTTTCACTTGTTTCAGTCGCCGGAGGATTATATTAACCGATGGTTGGTAGCTAGCTTTTTGAGGCCGTTACGCTATCTCAGTTTCTTTCTTTCCATTACTTTAATTCCAATTTACGTGGCACTAACGACTCATCATTATCAAATGCTTCCCCTGCAAATTTTATATGTAATCATCGAGTCTCGAAGCAAACTACCGCTATCCCCTTTCTGGGAAGCGTTAATTATTCTTATTACGCTAGAAATTATCAAGGAAGCCAGCCTAAGAATGCCGACCAAAACGAGCCAAAACTTGGGGGTAATTGGAGGAATCGTTATAGGACAAGCAGCGGTAGAAGCCGGATTCGCAAGCAAAGTGCTAATCGTATTGGCAGGCATTTCGGCGATTTCCACTTTTCTCGTTCCAAACTATCTGGTCACCAAATCCAGTTTAGTGCTTCAATTCATATTCTTGATTCTCGCGTCCTATTTGGGCGTTCCCGGTATCTTGCTTGGACTCATCGGCATGTTTGCCCATCTGAACGGGCTTACGTCCTTGAATCAGCCCTACTTGGCGCCGGTATCTCCGTTTTATTGGAGAGATTGGGTCGATCTTTTCGTCCGAGGGCCGTTACACGCTATGCGCAATCGTCCTGAAGCATTGCGTCCTTTGAACAAATATCGTATTAGCCGAAGGAGTAAATGAACCCATGCAAGCTGTATCGCTGTTTCGAAAAACCTCACATCAAGAAAGCGGTTTTTACGCGCTCTTCCTCACCAATAGGATTCAAATGCTTTATTACATGATTGTCATGCCCTCAGCCCTCGTTCAACCGTATATGTTGTTGGCGATTGTAGCAATGGGCATAGCCTCCCAATCTTGCCTATATATGCTGTCCAAGTGGTTCGCAACCCCCTACTCTGCCCAAGGGTACCAGGGTTTTGAAAGATTATTCGGAAAAACAGGCATCAAAATTTTAGCTTTGGCAAGCTTGCCGCTCCTTTTGCTCAAGATCTCTTTCATTTCAGTCAGTTATGCCGATATCATGCAGAAATTTGTTTTTCCTTCTATGGACCGAGAATGGCACATCGTGTTTCCTTTTATCCTTAGCTGCTATTTGGCGCTGTTTGGAATGGAAAACATGGTTCGTTTCGTAACGGTCGTGTTCTTTGGAACGATTTGGATCTTCTTTTTGTATATTCCGTTTTTTTTGGTGCAATCAAATTCGATTCACGATCTATACCCTCTCATTCCGATTGGTCCAGAGCCATTTGCATGGAAATCCCTACTGCTCGTTTTTTCGTCGTTCTCCGGACCTGAATTTTTAATCGCTATTTCGTACTGGCTGAATCCGCAACGGAAAATGCTAAAATATTTGACGATCGCTAACGCCATCTCGGTCGGCGAGTATCTCTTTATTTCCATTGCGTCCTTGCTCTTCTACGGCTCCAAATACTTGCCAACCATCAAATATCCGAACGTGGAGATGGGGCGATATCTGCAATCTCCTATATTCGAAAGGGTCGATATTATCCTGATCTCGGCATATATGTTCAGCTTTCTTTACTCGATCGCCTTGTTCATGTTAATGCTATATGGCGTTTTTCGTTTGCTAGGCAAGCTAGGCAAGACGAAGACAAGCACTACGCGTATTGGGCTGATCGTTAGCGGCTGTGCGGCGATGGCCGTCACTCTTCCGATCAGTAAATGGTTTTGGGAGCCTGGGCTCGAACAGGCCTTTTGGCTCGACCTGCAGATGTGGGCAGGATCCGCCACTTATTTGTTATCACCTCTCCTCATCTGGATCGCGATCAAGCGCAAAGCCAGGACAACGTCATGAAACGCTTCGTACGAGCAACGCTTGTGCTGCTATCGTTTTCTTTGTTGACATTCGCATGCGGTTGCGTACCCTTAGCAGAAAACAATATGATCGAAGAAATCACGCCGATTATTTTCTGGTCCGTACAAGGTGGAGGAGAAGAAGACGGAAAGATAACAATCAGCACGCTCGTCCCTCCTCTTATCAAGGAGAAGAAGCGAGTCCTTACCCTTAAGGTCTCGCTATTGAATGAAGGCAATAAGGGGTTTAATTTGACCTATTATAACGAACTGAAAGCCGGTCAAATCCGCTTGCTGTTCGTGGACGAAGCTTATGCGAAACGGGGACTGACCCGTCTTATCAATACCGTCCTGACCGATCCGAACATTTCGCAACGGCTGTACTTAGTCATTACGAAAGGCAACTTTAATGAATTCCTCGCCAAGCACTTGGGTGAAACAGATAATATCGATTATTACCTTTATCGCATGTTCAAACATTACGAGAAGAAAAAACAAGGCGAAATTACTGTCGTCAATTTGCACCAGTTTATGAAAATGCTGTACTCTCATGTTTCCGATCCCCAGCTACCAGTATTTCGTGCGGAGGGCGAACAGTTCCTGTACGAAGGAACAGCATTTTTCGACCGGGACAGTATGGTTGCGGAGATACGAGGAAAGAACGATCAAATCAACCAATTGTTATATAGGGACAGATACGTACGATATTTAGTCCTTCCTGACCTCGCGGTTACGCTAGGCCATATTCGCGCGCATACCCGTAAGAAACTAGCCCCGGATTTATCATCCCTGACCATCGAAGTCGACGTGAAGGGAAGAATTGATGAATTGGATTCGCTCGCAAGAATCGAGGATAACTTCCAATATGCCGCTCTCACACAAAAAATCGAACGGTACTTGGAGGAGAATGTAACCCGTTTGCTATCCCGAATGCAAAAATTGCAGATTGACCCCCTCCAAATCGGGGCGTTGACTGCTAAACCGTTCTCCAAACCAATAACCAGAGATACATGGGATCGCCATTGGTCTACTATGAAGATTAATGTAAAAGTGCGGCTACATCTAGAGCCTCTGACGAAGGTGAAATAGGAAGTTGGAATCTTTGCCCTCAAAATAGTTTCAACTTCTAATCCCTTTTGAGGAATGGCGAGTAGATGGGTAAAATCACATCAACAATGGTTCCTTCGTTGAGCGTGCTTTCGATGTGAATACTCCCTCCGTGTTCGTGGACAATCTTGTTGCTGACCATTAGGCCTAATCCCGTCCCCTTTTCTTTGGAACTATAAAAGGGTTCTCCGATGGATTTAATTCGTTCCGCCGAAATGCCACCTCCTTGGTCTATAAATCGAATTTTGATAAACTCTGAATCATGGCATAGAATCTGTGTTTTGATGATTCCACCGTTTGGCATAGCGTCAACCGCATTCTGGAGAATGTTAATGAACACGTGCTTGATTTGATTCTCATCGCAGTAGATACGTGGTACTCCCGAGTCGTGTTCTTCAATAATTTCAATGTTGTTTAATATGGATTGTGTACTGAATATCAACACCACCCGTTGTAAAACAACCGCCGCATCAACTTCCTGCATTTTCGGAGTTTGAGGTTTGGCAAGTGTTAAAAATCCCCATAATATGGCTTCCAATCTCCGAACCTCAGATAGAATCAATTCAATATACTCGGGTTTTTCGTTGCCTTGGTGTAACAGCTGGGCGAATCCCTTGATCGAGGTTAGAGGATTTCTAAACTCATGTGCAACTCCTGCCGCCATTTGACCTACAATCGAAAGCTTTTCAGTTCGTAGAAGGAGTTCTTCTGCCTTCTTTCGTTCCGAAATATCACGAGACCCGTACACGCATTGCACTACTTTGCGATTTTCATCAAATATAGGAGTGCCCCTGGTCTCGATATATACCCAACTGCCATCTGCTTTTTTACACCTCCACTCAAAATCGAACGTTGATTCTAATGTAACCATGTCATCGAATTGCCTTTTAACGTACGCAAGATCATCAGGATGAACGAAATTAAAAGCAGTATTTCCTTCAAATTCGCTGGACGGAAACCCCAAGACCAATTCATGGGACGGCGAGGCGTATAGAACTATACCTTCCATATCCACGATACCGACTAAATCCTGGGTATATTCGGCAACAAAACGATACTTCTCAGCCGTTTGTGGCGGGGTCCAATCGGGATGTTTCATTGGGTCAAATAATGGTTTGGTCACACCTTTCTCCTCCTATAGAACATTTCATTTAGCGCGAGTAGACCTGGCTCTGCCAGCGCTTTATCTATCTTCGCTCTATTGTATCATCAAATCCATTGAGGAGAGAGAAAGGTTGCGTTCAACTGCCCCGTTAGAATTCCTGTAAAACGAATAATTTGGCGTTTGGTTTGCCTTTTTTTCCAGTGTTATACATACTCCTATGCAGAGGCGGCACACTAAGCAGAAAGAAGGTCGGGAGGACCGCAAGTGCCCAGATTCAAGTGGCTCCGCAAATCGATGGTAATCCCTATACCCCATAACAAAACGCTCGTCAGAACGCAGCAGAGCAACGAACTGAGCGACGAACAGACCGGAGCACAGGCCGAAACCGGCTCTGACATCGGATCCCGGATCGCCTATTTGCGATGCAGATTCTCGGAGAGCTCGGATGTTGTCTACCATACGTTAATAACGCCATCCGGCTTGTCCTGTGCTCTTATTTATATTAAAGGCATGATCGATCAATTAACGGTGGAACAAACCGTGCTTCAAGCGTTGGTTGGCATCGATCCCGGGATGAAGGACGAAGAGCTGTACGCCATGCTATTCGCCAGCAAGCAATTGCCGATCGCGAAGCAGACGATTTGCAATTCGATGACCGATGCGGAGAGGAGCATTCTGGACGGGAATCCCGTGCTGATGGCAGACGGCGAGCCGAGAATGCTCAGCCTTTCCATAGGCTCGTCCAAGCAGCGTTCCATCGACGAGCCGCCGAATGAATCGGTCATTCGAGGGCCGCGCGAAGCGTTCATCGAGGACCTCGAGACGAATATCACCCTGATCCGAAAGCGGCTGAAGACGAATCGCTTTACGATCGAAACGATGCATTTCGGCAAGGAGACGCACACGGCCGTCGCGCTCGTCTATCTGTCCGGCGTATGCAAGCGGGAGCTTGTCGACGAAGCGAAGAAACGGCTTTCCTCCATCGAAATCGACGGCGTGCTCGGTTCCAGTTATCTTGAAGAATACATCGAGGACAATCCGTATTCGCCTTTCCCTCAATTGCAATATACCGAACGCCCGGACGTCGCCTGCGCCGCGCTGCTGGAAGGGCGCTTCGCGCTGATCGTCGACGGCACGCCGATTATTATTCTGGCTCCGGTAACGATGTTCATGCTGATGCAGTCCGCCGAAGATTACTATCAGCGTTATATCGCGGCATCCTGGATTCGGTTGATCCGCTATGTCTTCCTGCTGATTTCGATACTGCTGCCATCCTTTTACATAGCGATCACGACGTTTCACCCCGATATTATTCCGGAGCGTCTCTTGGTAACAGTCTCCGCCGCAAGGGAAAGCGTTCCTTTCCCCGCCTTATTGGAGGCGTTCATCATGGAATTGTCCTTCGAAGCTTTGCGTGAAGCGTCATTGCGCATACCGAAGGTAATCGGTCAAGCCGTCTCGATCATCGGCGCGCTGATCATCGGAACCGCTGCGGTGCAAGCCGGCATCGTCTCCGCCAGCATGGTCATCATCGTCTCCATGACCGGCATGGCTTCATTCATTATCCCGCACTACGATCTAGGGCTCGCTTTTCGGCTGATACGTTTCCCGATTATGTTGCTTGCCGGGTTATTCGGCTTGTTCGGCATCGCCTGCGGCATGATCCTGCTGTACTTCCACCTCATCGAGCTGCGGTCGTTCGGCCTTCCTTATCTGGATCCGCTCACGCCGCGCAATAAGGGCGACCTGAAAGACGTGTTCGTCCGGGCGCCATGGTGGGCCATGAAGTCAAATCCGTCATTCTCAGGCGCGTACAAGAACGGGCAGCGCACCGGCGGCCGGAACTGGGCTTCGGGCAATGAAGAGGAGGAATGAGGGCGATGAAGAAATCGACGATTCGCATACTCAGCACCGGTGTTCTCGTTATCGCAATGGCCGCAGCGTTGTGCGGCTGCTGGTCAAGCGTCGAACTCAACGAACGGGCGTTTGCTCGAGTCATGATTTTGGACAAATCCAAGGACGGTATTGAACTTACTCTCGGCTTCCCGCTGCCTAACCGCATAAGCGGAGGCATTACAAGCGGATCTTCAGCATCGACGGAGCCGCCGTTCGCGCTCGTTACGAAGATTGGCCGCGACCTCGGAGAAGCTTACCGGCTCATTCAGGCCGATTTGTCGCGTCAGATCACCTATGGCCAGCTGCGGAACATTCTGATCAGCAAAGCATTCGCGCAAGACGGGATATATCCGATCGTCGATTTCCTGATGCGCGATACGAGCATTCACATTAACGCCAACATGTATGTGACAGACGGTCCCGCGAAGCAAATCGGCCGTATTCCGCTCACCTTCGAGCGGTTTCTTACCGATATCTTGACCGCCTATGCGAAACAGCAAACTACGTTGAGGACAACCGTTAAAGACGTATTAATGACCACGACGATAGGCGGGGATTTCGTGCTTCCTATGCTCGTATTCGGCCAATTTGGCGCGGAGTCGGAGCGCGGGGGACAGCATTGGATGGGAACGGATGGGGCTGCACTGTTCCGGCAGGGGAAGTTCGTGGCGCAGCTCGATTCCCAAGAAACGAGGGCGGCCTTGTGGATCATGGATGAAATTGGGAAGGGAGTTATGCGGGTCAAATCTCCATCGGACGGCAAGATAATCAGCTTTCTGCTGTTTAGCAATGAATCGCGTGTTAAACCGGTTTTGAAAGGAAACCGGATACGGTTCGTTATCTCCTGCAAAGGTTCGGCGAAAATCATTGCCAGCGAATCTGCATTGGATGTCACCGACCGGAAGAACCTAGCGACGCTTGAGCAGCGGGTCAATCAGACATTGAAGGAGCGTATTCTCCGTACCGTTTCGCAAACGCAATCTGAGCGATCGGATGCTTTCGGATTCGGACAGCTGATTCGGTGGCGGCAGCCGAGAACTTGGAATCGGATCAAAGGTAACTGGCGGGACATTTATCAGAAACAAGTTGCCGTCGATGCCAATGTCGCGATCAAAATCAAATGGTTCGGCGGCGCGCAGAAACCGATCTGGAATATCGATCTATCCGACAAAGAGGTGAGCGGATGATCGCCGTTACCGTCGTCTTTGGTTGCATCGCGTATTTCGAATGGCGGTACCTCCGTCAGCATCATCGGAGCAAGCGCACGATTCGCATTGTCTTCGGCATGCTCTCGCTACTGTGGGTGATCGTGTTTGCAGTCGCTATGGCGCGGAGCCGTTTCTTGCTGGGTCCGGCGATCGCAAGCCTGTTCGAGCCGTTGCAGCGGTTGCTATTCATAACTTGATGAAGGAGGCTGGACAATGAAGACCATTACGCAGCTCCAAGTCTATACGTTGTTCACGCAGTTTCTCTTCTCGACGGCGATCGGCTTCTTCATCGGTCCGATCGTCCGGACGGCTGGTTTCATGTCATGGATCAGCGTCATCATCGGCTTCGGGATCGGTTTGCTATTCGGGTTCTTCACGTATCGGCTTCTTCTGAAGAGACCCGATGAGTTTCTCGGCACATACGGCAAAGAGATCATTGGCAAATGGCCTCATTATCTCATCGTCGGCATCGCCATCCTGATTAATCTGTTTATGGCCGCGCTTATTCTTCGCGAGCTGACCGATTTCATCGTGCAAATTTATTTGCCAGGGACGCCGGGCTGGGCGGTCGCTTTATTATTCGGCATCTGCATCGCTCGCGGCACGCGTTCGGGCCCGGTCAGCTTCTTTCGTGGTGCGCAGGGACTATTCCTCTTCAGTGTCATTGCCGTCTTTTCGTTCCCGCTGTTCTCGATCACCCAACTCGATAATAACAAGCTCGCGGCATTACTGACGGATTTCCAGCCGCATGGGATATGGGAAGCTGCGATTCTGTCGGGCGCACTCTTCAGCGAAATGACGGTTTTTATCTATTTGGTGCCTTGCTTTGAACACAAGGAAAATACGTTTCGGACGCTCATGTGGGCTGGCTTGACTGCCGCAATCGTCACGATTGCGAATATGATTGCCGTACTTCTCTTGTTCGGTTCCGATCTTACGGCCGGCATGACGTATCCAACGCTTGAATTGATTCGGTACATGAGAGCAGGCTCTTTTCTGGAAAATCTCGATCCGATGCTGATCGTCTTCTGGCTGTTCAGCATGCTGCTGAAGATCGGACTGTTCCTGCTAATCGGCACCATGCTGCTCGCCCACGTATTCGGCCTGAAAGACCATAAGCCCTTTTCCTTCGGCATGGCCGGCGCCATGATTTTCCTCTCCATCCTGCTCTTTGATTCGATGGCCGATATCGAGAGGATCACGAATCACAGCGAATCCGCCATTCTTATTCTGAAGGGGTCGCTGCCAACGCTTTACTTTCTCGTAGACTGGCTGCGCTCCAGGAAGGGGAGAAAGATTGATAAAGTAGACAAGTTATTGAGCTAGTTGGCACAATAGCCTCGCCCTCGCCTCGACCGAATACGAGTTGTGTCAAAAAACTAGCTGCTGCTGATATTATTTTTTTGGCAACGGGTATGAAGTTGTGGGGAGAATTACGCCCGAGGATAGGATCGTGCATATCTCATGATAGTCTTAAACACTTTTGGATCCTCATGTTTCTTGAAGATATACGGATCAGGACTAGTATTCACTTCAAGGATCCAGGGATGCAAGGTTTTATCCAGCGCCACATCAAGTCCGACAACGTAAACGCCCGGAAATGCAGATTTCATCGCTCTCCCGACTCGAACGCCTAGTTTGGAGAGTGATTTCAACAAGCTTTTTGCTTTACTCGTATGCGGAGTCAATAGCCGTTTTGCCTGGACTAACCTTCCGCCATTATGGAAATTAGTCACGATTTTATTTTTGGCTGCAACCCTTCCAATAATCCCCGTTGTCTTCCACCTACGATCTGGAGAATATTGAACCATGACACGAAGGTCAAATCTCCCCCCTTGATGCTTGAGTAGATGAATGCCCTTCTGCACCAAATACCGTTTTCCGCCAGTGTGACGTAAAAGGGATTTATACATAGCATCGTAGCTTACGAATGTATGGATCTTTGCCCCTTTTTGAAACTTATAACCACCTGATCTACGCTCAACCCGCATAACACCATTTCCGAACGTTCCAACGTCGGGCTTAACATATACCATATTATAGCGTTTCAACTTATTGAATAACGATGACTTAGTCATTCTGCGCGTATCAGGCACATGAGCTTCGATTGCTGCATGTTTGCGTATTGCGTTGGTTTTTACCCACTTACTATATACGTGTCGTGGCATTTCTTATCTCCTTTCTATGACATGTCATGCTCCTGACTTGTTATTAGGTGACTGAATTCCTGCAACAATTTATTCACCTTAGTAATTCGAGAACTGGACTATTTGCATAAAAATAAAAATTTAAGAAAATCGGACGATCTTTTTATCGAAGAAAAGCAAAAAATGCCGATTGAATGATTTCATTCATGACGGCATTTAATATTGAAATTTATTCACGAAATGATCTTGGCAACCAAAAAGGCGATTCCCGCCGCAACTCCTCCGACTAGTGCGGTTTGAATGGCACTTTTGAGTGGTTTTGAACCCGTAAATTTCCCTTTGACGTAACCAAATATAAACAAAGCCATTAAGGTTGCGACAACGGAGACTAATAAAGCTGAAATGGCGCGATGGATGAGCATATATGGAATTAACGGAATAATTCCACCCACAATGTAAGATAAACCGATCGTCAAGGAACTGTTCCGAGCTCTCTTGGGCTCGGGCTTTTCAAGTCCTAGCTCGAGTTTCATCATGAATGCAACCCATAGATTCGGATCAGCGCTTATCTCTTTTACCGCTTGTTCAACATTTTGCTCCTGTAGACCCCAGCCCCTCAGAACCTCGGCCACTTCTTCCCTTTCACGTTCCGGAACTTCAATGATTTCTCGTTTTTCTCTCTCCAATTCGTTCAAGTAATGCTCTCGGTCCGTTCTTGCAGCCAAATACCCGCCTAGTCCCATGGCGATAGAACCTGCTGCGATCTCGGCAAGACCCGCTATGACGACGATATTTGTACCAGACACCGAGCCGGAAAGTCCGGCGGCAAGTGCAAACGGAACCGTCAGCCCATCCGACATTCCAATCACGATATCTCGAATCGCATCTGATGCGGTGAAGTGTTGTTCACGATGCGTTGAATTTTCCAAATGATTCAAAACGATTCTCTCCTTACACTAGCGCGCCGTCGTTCCAATCTCACCACGTTTACGCTGTTTAATAGTTGTTTTTTAATGCTCTTGCACGGTCTGGTTGGCACGACTAGCAGATTTATCCATTAGATAAACGAGACCGCCGACGGCGAGGGTTGCCGCCGTGGCCAGGAAAGCGGAGCCTCCGGCATGCAGCCAGAGCACCGGAACCCAAAGAACCCCGAGCGTACGGTGTACGGTTCGCATCCATTTATTTCGTATCTTATTGATAAGATACCCGTAACCTGCCAATGCGATCAAAATTGCAAAGCCAGCAAGACCCGTATAAATATGCTCATCGTTTATTTTTGTAAATAAGAAATAGATGCCATGGGCCGCAACCAGGATGAACGTTCCCCAGCCAAGCAGCTTATGGAGTGAGTAAAACAGCTTACCAGCCTTTCGGACAAGCATCGACGGAGACTTCCGCTTTTTCTTAAACCAGAACCAGGAGAAGCTTGCAGCTCCAACAAATAAAGCTATCGTGCCGAAAGTCGAAAAATAACCGTCAAATGCGCCTTCATCTCCTCTTTCTGGCCGATGGCCTCCAGCAAGAGGTTGCCCCCCTTTAACACCTTGCGAAAAGCGCTGATGGAGCTCTTCCCTAGATGGAGCGTAAACGTAATAGCACACGACAAGAATTACCGCTGCGACGAGGGCAATGGCCGCAGGAATCCAAACTTTTTTGCTTTTGCTCATGGCAGTCACCTCTGTACAGTAGATAATGGTTTCGATTTCTGTTTTGATGATGGTTTCGAGGTCGACTTCGGTCGGTTCGCGGTTAAGCGCTGCATCAGCAAATGAAATAGATTTCCGGCTAGCAGCCCGATAAAGAGATACATTAAGCCTCCATAAAGCGCATATATGACTGATCCGGTAAAGGCAGCAATTACACCGAACACGACTTGATCCCTGATCTTGGCCGGTGATGTCGGAGGATCAGTCAGCATGAAGCAACCGAAGAATAAGGACGCATTGATGAACGGCGGTCGAAGCGCATCAAAAGCATCTCCTTTATGAAAATACGCCATTGCCAGCAGCATCGTGAATGAGGTCATGAAGAACACGAATACTTGGGGATACTTATTCACGCGATTCGTTACTACATATCCTCCGATCAGCAACAGCGGAATATACCAGCCGGGAAGGTCCCCGAAGGCGCCCCACCAGCTCTGTTCGGCGTGAAAGATGGGAATAGACAAGAAAAGTCCGAATGCGGCTGGATTAAATATCGGTTTCTTCTTAGATACAAGAAGATGTTTAGAAATAATCGAAAGGCCTGCCGTGCTTGCAATAATTGGCCAAGCGGTATTCAGGCTTAATATCATCGCGACGATGAGTCCTGTAATTGCAGCGCCGTCTGGTATGATGCGTTTCCGCTTCTTGATGAGTGCGAATATGACGTCAACGACTACTGCTGTACCAGCTGCTATTCCTCCATTTTCAATACCGATCAGGCTGTGCGTCGCCCAAGAAGCGATCGAGAGATAGACCACGATGGCAATAAGGACATAAGCTTTAGGCGTTTTGATCCATTGGGCCGTTTTCATTCTAAATTCCTCCGATCCTCTTGATTCGTAAATCCGACGTCAGGATCAGTCCTTGCAAGCCAGCATCCGCAATCAGAGCGATCCCTTCTTCTCCACCTATCGCAAATGCCGCGGTAGAAAATGCATCCGCCATCATAGCGTAAGGAGCAATTACGCTGCAACTAATCCATTCGTTTGGCGATTGTCCTGTATCGGGGCGAACGATGTGATGTTCACCTGCATCTACTTCGCTTCTTCTCTCATAGCTTCCAGAGGTACATACTGCGGCGTCGGTAATGAAGAGCGACTGCAGAATGCCGTTTGCTATCGTGGGATTGCGGATGCCGATGGTCCACTTGTCATCTTGTTCGTTAGTACCACCCGCATACAAATCGCCTCCAGCGTTAACGACGAATCCGGCACATCCGCTGAGTTCTCTAGCTGCCAAGTCGATGCGAACCCTTTGGCAGTGGCGCCTAAATCCAGAATGAGTGGTTGATGCAAGCATAAAGTACGATTCGCTTCACTCAGCTCAATGTCCCGGTAAGTGGCAGAGCCGTCGACATTGCTGTTCGTCCTTTCACCCGTCAAATAATGGCGGTTGAACCCTTTCGACTCCAATAGCCGACCGATGGTGGGATCGAATGAGCCATCCGTCCATTCTGCCATTTCCAGTGCAAACTTAAGCGGCTCGAACAAATACGGGCTGATCGCTGTCGCTTCTCCGATCCTGCGGCATGCTTGCATCAACTCGCTCTCTGGACTGAAACGGCTGCACGCCCTTTCAACTTGCCGAAAGGCATCAAATGCTTTGTTAATGCAGGAATCGAGCTCTTCCTCCGACATCTCGTTTCCGATGCGGGCTTCGATCTGGACAATCGTATCCATGAATAATTTGGCTTTCTTCATCGGTGCCTCAAGCTCGAAGCGCCTGATTCAGAGCATCCTGTACGGCGTCCGAGAACGCGCGAGTGCTGTATGTCGCGCCTGAGACGTTATCTACGTTCGCGCTTTGAATCTTCAATACCTCTTCCGGCATTCCGACAACGTCGTCGATGGAATAGTGCATAGCGAAATCACTGATCTCAACGTCTGTGATCCGATCATTCTTTATGGCAACTGTCACTTGGATTGTGCCGCGTCGATTGCTCCCCATTCCGATGTAAGCTCCATTGTTGTACTTCGTGGTTATCTGGCTTTGGGAATCGGACACCTGTGCAGAGTCGCTTTCCAAGGTGCTGCTTGATACCGACGGACCGCTATAAACCGTGTTGACCAGCATGTTAGACTTATCAATCTCCGTCGTCCAATAACCACCGGCATAGACAGCGGCAATAGCTGTTGAGCACAGTACCACCCACTTTTTGTTCATTCTCGCCATCGTATGGCCTCCGTTCGGACAAGGTTTCTTAACTTCACATTGATTAATGTAAGACTTATTATAATACTGCAAGCTTAAATTAATTTTAAAAAACAGCCGCATACGGATAAGCAAATACCCATAAAAAGGAAGCTGATAGTTGCATGAGAGTTCTCGTGGTGGAAGATGATCCATCCCTACTCGGTATAATACGAGGCGTATTCGAAAGCGAATTGTTTCAAACCGATACAGCGGAAACGGGCGACGACGGCTATTTCATGGCGCAGCAAGCCATCTACGATCTTATTGTGCTTGATGTCATGCTTCCAGGAATGAGTGGCGTTGACATCGTTCGTAGTCTTCAAAGCAATGGTCATACGGTTCCAATCATCTTACTGACTGCCAAAGACGCTGTGAAAGATCGCGTGGCCGGATTAGACGCAGGCGCAGACGACTATATCACGAAGCCTTTCGCCGTAGAAGAGCTGCTCGCCCGTTCTAGAGCCGTTCTGCGACGTCGTGGCACTCTTGGAGCGGAGGGGAATCTTACTTACGGTCCGTACCGTCTTTCGCCGGCTTCGCGCGAAGCTTTTATCGGTCAAACTCTACTCGCCCTCACCTCAACCGAATATGAGTTGTTGGAATTTATGGTTTGCAATATAGACCGAATTCTTACACGCGAACAGATATTTGACCGAGTGTGGGGATTTGAATCGAGAGCGGGCATCTCAGCGGTCGATGTCTACGTCCACCACCTCCGCAAAAAACTGGCTGCCGCTGGAGCCGAGCACTGTTTACGAACCATACGGGGAATCGGGTTCATGCTGAAAGGAGAAGTTGATGTTTAATAACGTCCGCGTACGATTAGTCGTTCTGAATGCAGCTGTACTCTTTATCATCCTGGTTGTGCTCAGTTCCACCCTCTATTTACACATGCGGTACAGATTGTATAAGGAAACAGATGAGGTGCTGCGGAACGCAGCTGAACAGATCGACTCTGCTCGTGATGCGGAAGCGATTCTGAGAAAGGAGCACCGTGTACTGGAGCAAGATGACCGAATAACATACATCTTCCGGGATGCTGAGGGTCAAATTCAAGGCCAGTCACCCACCCAAACTTTCACGCAAGCACAGATCGACACTCTTCTCTATCATAAAGGTACTTTCTCATATGAAACGCTCAAAGTCGGTGGAGACCGTTATCGCGGTTTTCTCACACCCTTTCCTCAAGCGCCTCGAGGTGAAATCGAGTCGCTCACAGTTCTCACGAGTCTCGAGGACGACGATAGCACGCTCCATTCCCTGCTGCTCGACATCATCACGGGCGTAGGCTCTGGAGTCCTAATTTCGATTTTCGCTGGTTTTTTCCTTGCGGGCCGAGCATGGATTCCGATTCGAAAAGCCTGGGACAAGCAGCAGCGATTCGTTGCGGATGCGTCCCATGAGCTCCGCACGCCGGTTTCAGTCATTCGTGCACAGGCCGAGCTGTTGCTCCGTTACCCAGCTCACTCGATCGAGAGGGAAAGCGACAATATTGCCGTCATTCTGAAAGAAAGCACCCGCATGAGTAAGCTGCTCGAAGACTTGCTGACTTTAGCTAGGTCCGATTCCAATCAGTTAGAACTAGAATGCTCGATGTTCTCGTTGGACCGTGTGCTGCTGGATTTGACGAAGCAATTCCAGTTGCTCGCGATCACCAAAGAGATCGGTATCGATGTATCGCTCAAGGAGCCGCTACCGTTTTTTGGGGACGAAGGTCGCATCCGGCAACTCCTAGTCATCCTCTTGGACAATGCACTGAAATATACGCCGTCTAACGGAAAAATCGAGGTGACCGGCAAATCTTCCGCTCATCACGTAACGGTTACCGTTTCAGATAGCGGCAGAGGTATACCGAAGGAAGAGCTCCCCTATCTGTTCGAGCGATTTTACCGAGGGGACAAGGCACGTTCACGAAAAGAAGGCGGCACCGGGCTTGGGCTTTCCATAGCCAAATGGATTGTCGATGCCCACGGAGGTACCATCCGTGCCGATTCCCGAACTGGCAAGGGTACGCGATTTGAATTGCGATTTCCTCGCAAAAATAAGGCAGTCTTGTAAATCCAAGATTGCCTTGTGGTTTTCCTTGAAATCTTTAATGTATATTGACTAGAATTGTTTTCAAGAGCCGAATCTAACATCTGGATGTCATCAGTATGCGATTCCCTACCTTTCGTCGGGAACGAGATCAAGTTGTTGTCAATTTAGGAAATGGGATCAAGTTCTTGTCATTTGGTTTTGACAAGAACTTGATCCCATAATTAAAAAAGCGGCGATTTCGCGGTCTTTGATATTGTCTATATGTCCGTTTCAATTCTTCTAGTGTGCTGCCAACACCGATTTGTTTTTACCGAAGGGGCATAATCTGAATTAAGGAGAATATGATTAATTCTTTGCACATTCATCAAGATCGCAAGCACATGGGTAACAATTCTCCTTTTTCGGATATTTTAACCAGACACCCTCTGCTTACTCATATACCGGCGAACTCATTCTGGAGAAAGAAAACAAAACATCGTGCAATGCGGGTAATTCCAGGTCATGAGGAATGTCAAAGCTGTTTGAATATATGGCATCAAGGCCTTGTTCGAAGAGAAGGGCGAATACTTCTTGAACGGAACGATATAGATTAAACTTCGGTTCCCTCGTCCGGTTGGCCAAATATCGGATTATATATGCAATTGTCGCTAATTGCTGCTGTGAAATGATCGTATCCAAGCGAGAAACATCCACCGTATCTTTGCCCAGATGAATCGTATTACCGCCGACATTCACATATTCGAAGATCCGATTACTCTCCGCATCCCTTTTGAAGGTGGAAAGAGAGTCCGTTTTCACCCATCTCTCCAGCTTCCACTGCACCTCATGTTCATCTTCTCTTTCGTAGAATTCATATGAATGTTGCTTGAATGGCTTTAATTCGCTATTAAAGTTATGCAGGGTATAGTTTTTCATCATGTACACATTATCAGCCAAATCCAGATATTCACTGGTTCCGCCAATAATAAGAATGGTCGAAACCCCCGCTTTGTCATACAAATGACGGACGCGATCCGTAAAAGGGACGATGGGATCATCTTGAATAATTTGCTTCATTCGGGAATCGCGTATCATAAAGTTGGTAGCTGTTCGGTCTTCATCAATCAGCAATGCTTTGCATCCGAAGGATACGGCCTCGATAATATTGGCCGCTTGCGAGGTGCTTCCGCTGGCATGCTTGGAACTAAAAGCCTTGGTATTGGAATGCGGAATATCCCGTATAAAAGGCGTAATGTCCAGGGAAGTTACACTGCGACCATCCTCCGCAATGATTTTGCAGCTTCTCTCTTCGGTTATGCAGTATTCGCGCCCATCCCCAGGAACATGATTGTAAATGCCCGATAGCATACTGTCTAACAGAGTGCTTTTCCCTGAATAACCTCCTCCAGTTATAACGGTAACGCCTTCGGCGATCCCCATTCCTTTAATAACAAAGCCGTCCGATAATGTAAATTCGATTTCATCTTCAGTCGGGGAAATAAATGGAACAGCCTCGCCTAGCGGTTTGTCTCCTTGCCCCCGTGGGAGAACGCTGTTATTGGCTATAAAGCATGTCAGCTTCCGCTCCTGCAATAAACCTCTGATCTCTATCTGTCTTCTATACACGGTATTAAATTGAGCGCAGGCATCATTGTCGAAAAAGTCAACAAAATCTCTGATCGCCTTTCCTAATTCCTTTCTCGCGATCTTCACGGATAATTTGCCTGCAACAACATTCCGTTTCTCCATCATGTGCACAGGGAAACGGATGACCATCGCGAGATTCAGCATGTCATCTTTAAAAAAACAGCTGTTGCGGACAATTACTTTTTGGTTAGGTTCATGAACGTATATTTTGCCCGTAAATTTCTCTTTCCCCGTCTTATGCTCTTGTGCCAAATCTATCTTTTCGATAAGAGAAACAAAAGCCCGCAAACAAAAGTCGGCCGTTGATGCATCTAAAGTTCTGTCGCGGCGTTCTAGGCTTAACATCTGGGCGGGAATCTGAAGCGTAAACTTTACAAATTCAGGTTTTGATTTATGCGTTTCATTGCAAACTATCGTGACTCCATTGTATGAATAAACGTTATCGTTTTTATATAAGGCTCTTAATGAAGTCACATCGGAGAGATCACATGAGCTTAATAATTTGATGAGTCTGTTAATAGCCATTCGCCTCCTGTTGTTTATGGCTATAATTGTGACATTTCCCCCATTTCATTACAAAGTAACTTTTTTATTTAACCGTTTTTTATCATCATGTTCCTTCCGAGACTCAGAAAGCTAGTCGAGCATGTAAGAAAACCCTGAAGAGACCATGCCCAATTTTCATAGCAGAGTGTATCGAGAGATAAATAGAAAAAGAACCGTGCCAAAGGCACGGTTCTTCAGATCGCACAAATTTGCGGTTCCAGGGTCTTCCGCATTTTTATCAAGAATTCAAGAAGTTAACCGGCATTACGCCAAGATTTTACCGCCGGAAGGACCGCCGTAATTGAAAAAGGTGCAGTGGCTACTCTATTCGCCATTGCACCTTATCTGTCTTTAGTCGATTAACCGGTTATGAACCCTGATTTTATTTGTTCTCTAAATCTCGAACTTGCAGCTGTTGTTCCTGAACTAAAATACGCCCTGGCCAGAAGGCCAATTTTCCCAGCAGCAACGTAATTGCTGGAACAAGGAAAGGCCGCACAATAAAAGTATCCAAAAGAACACCAATCGCGCAGATAACACCAAACTGCACCAATACTTGTATAGGCAATGTTGCCAGAACGGCAAATGTGCCTGCGAGAATCAAACCTGCTGAAGTAATGACATTGCTCGTTTGACTGACTCCTAATCGAATCGCATTCTTTAGATCTAGACGGTTCCTCTCCTGCCAAATACTAGATACCATGAAAATATTGTAATCTTCACCAAGCGCAACAAGAAATACAAAAGCATAAAGCGGGATCAGTCCTTGGATCGCGGTTGTCCCCATAAAATAATGGAGAATGAACCATCCAGCCCCAAGCGCGGAAAAGTAAGATAACAGTACCGTCGCTATCAGATAGACGGTCGCTACTATCGATCTCAGGTATAGAAGTAACAATAGTGCGATGACGCCTATAACCACAGGAATTACAATTCGCGTGTCGCGGTCAACAATTGTTTTTGTATCATATTGAGCAGCTGTTTCTCCCCCGACCCACACGCTTGGCTTGTCAATGCCGGCTTGAAACAACTCGTGTTCAACGAATGTCCGAATCTCGGGAATGCGCCGAATAGAATCCATCGCATATGGATCTTGATTGAAAACGAGTTCATAAGCTTGGTACTTTGAATTTTGCTTGCTTGTTGCGGGCTCCGAAACTTCAGCTAAGTACGTAAGCTTTGAGAGCCGGGGCTTCAGATTCATGTCTTTCCCGTCTGTATCAATCACGAGTTTCACAGGTGCGAGTGAACCAGGCGAAACGTGGCTGGATATGATAGAGAAACCTTCTCGAGAAGCCATTGATGATGGAAATGACTCCAGCAAATTATAGGTGAACTTGATTTGAGGAACAAAAGCCGTGAGCCCGATGAGAACGATAAAACTAACCAATAAAACAATCCGTGGTTTCGCTATAACAAGGCGTCCTAATGCAGAGCTTACTTTTCCAATCTTCTTTTGCTCTCTTATCCGTCTTCCCTTGCGCGCTTCCTTCTTCACTCTCATCTCAGGTGTTAGCGGGATAAACGGAAAGAAGGATTTGCGACCAAGGATTGCAAGTAGTGAAGGAATGAGAGTCAAACTGGCCAGCGCCATAATAAGAATTGCCAGACTGAAGGGAATCGCAAATCGGTGATTTGAACCGTAATGAGCAAACAATAGCCCAAGTAGCGAGACAATGACGGTGAGTCCGCTCATTCCGATAGCTCCAGCAGAGCCGCCAATCGCTATTCTTAATGCTTGATGCTTATCCTGTGTCTCCAACAACGTTTGTCTATATCTAGCCACAAGGAAAAGACAATAATCCGTACCTGCGCCAAATAGCAATACGGTCATGATAGATATCGATTGAGCATCTACTACAATTAATCCCTGCTGCGCAAGCAAACCCAGCAACGGCGAAATAATCCCATACGCAAATCCAACGCCGATTAAAGGTACAATCGCTAAAATTGGAGATTGATAAAGCAAAATAAGAAGAACCAGTACAAGCAATACCGTAGCCATCAGCAGTGCAAAGTCCGCGCCTTTGAATAATTCTGTCGCATCGGTTTCGATTCCGACAGGACCCGTAATTCTTAAATGCAGCTTAGCGTCCTCAAGATTCACTTCCGAGAACGGATCATTGCCCAATTGTTTAGCAACCATTTGCTTTAATTTCGTCATACTGGATTGAAGAATTTCTGTTTCCGTTCCTTCCTCGAAGGCAATAGGCAAAATAAATAGCTTCCCGTCCTTGGAAATCATAGATTTTATTGATAATAAAGGCATCTCATGAAAAGGCGGCAGCGCTTGTTGAGCTGGAAGCGGTGTATCCGAAAGCTGCTTTGTCACCTTTTGAACGGAAATCAAGTCTTGCTCAGTTAATCCTTGACTTCGGTACCAAACAACGAGTGCGGGGACTCCCTCTTCGTTTGGAAAATACTCATGAACGGTCTGACTCGCCTGCAATGACCAGGAATTACTTGGTAATTGCTGCGCTGCGTTATTTTCCTGAGAGTTGACGCTTGGCAAAAAAACAGATGCTATGACTGTCAACATCACCCATACCAATAAGGTAATCCACTTGCCTCGGCGTCCAGCTACAAATCCCCCAAGTTTGTTGAATAGAGAGCTCTCGTGCATAGTTAAAAAAACCCCTCCCAAAAAATCTGTTCCTTGCACTTTAATTATATATACTGGATAGTTAATTAATCAATGCTTTATTCCGAATTTCATGTACTATTTCCATCGTTATTTAGTTAAAATGTTAAATATATTGGAGAATGGATTTACAAGGAACAAAAGTCATGAAAGGTTGTTATCTATGAAGAACTCAGGCAGCAGACGTTTGGGAAGACCTCCCCTTTCCGAATCGCAAACACCAATTACGGAAAAAATTTTATCAGCTACTAATAAACTGTTTCTTGAACGAGGATATGAAAATGTGAGCATGGATGAGATCGCAAAAGCGTGCGGGATTACAAAAGCATCTGTCTATTATTACTACCCCACGAAAGCAGAGCTTGTGGCTGCGGCATTGCTGTCGATGATGGAGAATATTCGTAATGCAACCTATGCCATTCTACAAAAGCCAGTATCTTTGGATGCAAGACTGTTAGAAATCACAACCATTCATTTGCGAGTGACCTCCTTCGATTTTGAGACGGTTATGCGTAAATTAGAAGGTATCCTCACAAAGGAACAAATATTAGCTATGCGCAAAGCTGAAGAAGCAATTGCTCTTACGTTAGCTGATGAATTTAAGAAATCGTCGGATGCCGGAGAAATCGGCCATATTGATCCAATAATTGCTTCTCATGCCTACATGAGTCTTCTCATGCTGGGGCAGGCGAAGAACGCGAGTGGGACGTCTCTTTTCCAAAGTAAAGAAGAAGCGGCACAACAGGTGATTTCCTTGCTCTGGTACGGATTGTATCCTAAATAAATGGCTTCATCTCAGTATATCCATATTTTGCACATTAGCTATTCGGTTATTCTCACCTATTTATGGTGTAGTGAATATGATGACATGTGCCTATTATTTGCCCACCTTGGAGGAAAGTTATGAATGATGTGAATCCTTATTGGAGAGCCCCTTCTCTTGTTCCCGTCTGGCTCACCACCCCCCAGCAAGCAGTTGAACTGATTAAGGAGTCTGTGCAAGGAGAACGAAGTGACGAGCTATTTTACGATCAGTTGATCAGGCTGGCACCGAATGCGCAACAAGCTGCCATCATCGCCTCGATAAGAGACGATGAACGGGGTCATAATCGTATGTTCAGGCAAATGTACAAGGACTTAACTGGCTATGAAGTCACAGGGACATTGAACGAAGAAACTCCTATCGTGAACTCTTACATGGACGGCTTGCAACAAGCATTCGACGGCGAATTAGCCGCGGTTGAGAAATATAGAAAGATCTGGTTTGCTCTCCCGAACGGTATCTATAAAGATACCTTGTACGGCATCATCGTGGATGAACAGAAGCATGCTGCTAAGTATAATAACTTGCTAATTCGTAATATGAGTATTAGGCACTATCATAGTACGTGGTCATAAAATATCGGTGCTCAGAACAAAACCCGGACAATTGAAAAAGCTAAGCTGCCAACGCGCACCGGTATTCAACCGGTGCGCGTTGTTTTAATTTGGCTTGAAAGAGACGGTAGTTGTAAGGGGAGATGTAATCTTCCACAGCTTGTGATCGCGGTCTTGTCTCGCCTCGCTCTGTAGCTTTGCAGCTCGCTATTTTGCCATTTCTTCACCCACCCCTTCAGTTGTGAACAGTTACGAATCCCCATTTTGAATTCATCCGAATACGAATGAAATGTTTGTCCCATTATAGCCATAAAAATATAAATATCCCCTCTAATGTTTCACTCAAACCTCCATGATAACAACATGACGGTTTTTTTTGAGTGCCTACTTGAAGGGGATAATACCAAGAACGCTGCATGTAATATATATGTTCTTGCCCTTTTACAAATGCACAACGATCGTTCCGGATTCCACGGTGACAGGATAGGTCTCCATTTCCGGGACTTCCTCCACTTCAACCGTCACATCATATGTCTTGACCAGACATTCGTGCGGGTCGAAAATCGATTTGCCGGTGGTGATGTCAAATTCCCAGCCATGCCATGGGCAGCGTACGATCTCGCCCTCCCGGCCGTATAAATATACCCCTGGGGCAGATGGAAGTGTCATACCGGTTACGGTACCGACGCAAAGAGGCGCTCCTTGATGCGGGCAGCTGTTTTTGAGGGCGATTGCCTCCTTTACTAAAGCTTATAAAACTCTTTCGCATTATCGAAAAATATCCGGCGGTGCAGCGACTCCGGCAGCTTCGGGAAAGCGCGGGTCGGGGAATCGAAATCCAAGTGCGGATAATCGCTGGAGAACATAAGAATATGCTCGGCGTCGAACAGCCCAGCGCCTCGCTTGAGCAAAAAGGAACCGCTCGTCACCTGCACTCTCTCATGTTGATTTAATTATTAACAAAGAAGGAGCAAGCTCCTCTAAAAAATGGAGAGCTTACTCCTTCTTCAACTTTTTCAGTGATCTCTGTAGGCGAGGACTTTCGCAGTATTGTTCCTTTTCTGGTTTAACCTCTTACTTCACCAGATAATTCTGCAATATTCGATCCCAATGACGATGCTGCGCGATCGCTTCAATAAATGACGTGAAGAATGAAGCGTCAACGTTTTCTTGCGCGGTAAGCAAAACGCCAATAGGCTGCGCCCCATCGCCTCCTGCAGCATATACTGCGTTTGCCGCAGTAAGCAGACGCATGCCATCTCCAGTAGCAGCAATAGTCTTATAATGCTGAAACGCTTCCCGAACAAATCCCGCTGATGCAATGTCGTTGAGCAATTCGTCCACGCCTTGCGTTCCGCCGGAAACATAGACAGCGTCATACAACACTGACGCAGCCGTAAGCAGAGATTGCTGTGGCTCGATAAGCGTACCATCATCGCCTCTTACCGGTACGTGATTTTTAGCCACAATGTCCGCTGTTACTTTCGCTTCGGTCAACGCTTTTAACAGTGCTTGAATCTCTGCCGTGTGGTAACCCGTCCCGAGGATCACCGCAACCTTGCGTGTAGCAGCTGTCTTGGTCTTTGTCATCATGCTAAGCGAAGGAGATATTGCTGTCGGTGCTGCCGCGACGCCTTTGGTTGGAGTTGCTCCGATGCTTTCGGCTATCCGCTCCGCGAGTTCCTCTGCCACATGGCTGAACACATCAACCACGCGTTGCCTAACTTGTGTTGACATCACTTTGCCTAGCTCGAAACGGAATGCGTCTACGATCTGACCTTGCTCAATCGGAGACATACTATGCCAGAACATCGACGCTTGGCTAAAATGATCATCAAAACTATGGCTTCTAGCCTTGATCTTTCGCCCTTCTAATTTCTCCTCGTAATGGCGATAACCGCCCTCGCTCGGCGGTACCTGCGCCGGATCATTATTTTCCAAGCTGTTCTTATGATAGCTTGTCTGTCCCGGATTGATTGCCATCCGGTGCATGCCGTCTCGTTGATTGTTATGTACGGGCGCGATCGGACGATTAATCGGAATTTCTGCAAAATTAGGGCCTCCGAGGCGAAGTAGCTGCGTATCGGTATACGAGAATAACCTTCCTTGCAGCAATGGATCGTTCGTGAAGTCGATACCTGGAACAAGATGGCCTACGTGGAATGCCACCTGCTCCGTCTCCGCGAAGAAATTATCCGTGTTTCGGTTCAGAGTCATTTTTCCTACGATTTGCACCGGAACAATTTCTTCCGGCCATAATTTAGTCGCGTCCAATATATCGAAGTCGAAGCTGAATTCATCCTCCTCCTTCAGGATTTGAACGCCGAGCTCGAATTCAGGGTAGTTGCCCTGCTCGATTGCATTCCACAAATCGCGGCGGTTGAAGTCCGGATCCTTACCGGCTACCTTCTGCGTCTCATCCCATACCAACGAGTGCACGCCTAGTTTCGGCTTCCAGTGGAATTTGACGAAATGGGACTTACCTTCCTCATTAATGAAACGGAAGGTATGGACACCGAAGCCTTCCATCATGCGAAAGCTGCGAGGCAGGGCTCGTCCCGACATGACCCACATAATCATATGGGCGGTTTCCGTATTCGTTCCTACGAAATCCCAAAACGTATCGTGTGCCGATGAAGCTTGCGGAATCTCGTTGGGCGGCTCGGGCTTAACAGCATGTATAAAGTCGGGGAACTTAACCGCATCTTGAATGAAGAATACCGGCATATTATTGCCAACGAGATCATAGTTCCCTTCCTCTGTATAAAACTTAACAGCAAAACCGCGTACGTCCCTTACCGTATCGCTTGAGCCCCGTGACCCTGCCACAGTGGAGAATCTAACAAACAACGGAGTTCGCACCGACGTATCGTTTAAAAACTTTGCCTTTGTGTACTGGGCGAGCGATTCGTACAGCTCAAATTCGCCATGCGCACCAAAGCCTCTCGCATGTACGACACGTTCGGGAATACGCTCATGATCAAAGTGAGTCATCTTCTCCCGGAAGTGGAAGTCTTCCATTATAGTCGGACCACGGGGACCAACCTTCAGGGAGTGTTCATCATCCTCGACCCGCAAGCCCTGATTCGTCGTTAGAAACTCGCCTTTATCTATTACGCGATAAGCATCCAACTGCTTCTGCTTGACGTTATCCTTCTCGTTCATCTGCTATACCTCCACTTCAAGATTTGGGATAGTATCCGTTGTTTCATCCCTAATTATCCAGTAGAGTTTACTCATCGGGTACATTTACAGCAGCAACAAATCGGATTAACGATGCGCCTCAATATGAAAGTTTCTATCGCAATGTTACCGCACTTATTCTTGTCTCTTACAAAATCAGGCTCTTATCCTACAGATTGGACAAGAGCCTGATACTCATAAAATAAATTGTTATAGCTAATAAGTACTTCTTTACCCTTGTTTCACTAAGTTCTCTGCTGTGCGGAATGCTAGAGCCATAATGGTTAACACGGGATTAACTCCGCCATTGGTTACATGCACAGCACCATCACTTACCCAGAGATTATCATATCCATGCACGCGGCCACTCGGATCGGTGACGGATGCGGATGGGTCGCTGCCCATGCGCAGTGTCCCTGATTGGTGTTGCCCGCCACTTAGTCCATTGCCGGCCTTTGTTCGCCAAACCTGATGAGCTCCTGCTGCCCAAAGCCACTTCTCTGCTTGCTCTGCCAGCATTGCAGATGCTCGAAGAGACTCAGGATGGACGCTTCCGGAGAGCTGTGCAACGGGAATCCCGTAGCGATCTTTTACTGAGGAAGAGAGCCTTATTCTGGATTCGGAAGTCGGGATCTCTTGGATAGGGCCTTGAATGTGGCTTGTCCTCAGATAGGTTTCGCGCATGGTTTCTTTTCCTGCGATTCCCCAACGCGCAGCATCTGGCGCAAGTGCGCGATACCAGTGAACGAGCGGCAGCCTGGTAAATTCGTTAGCCAGCAATCCTCCCCCGATAACTGCTGCTTCGCTGCTATGTTCGAAACGGAAAGTAGCAATGCTTACCCCAGGGCCAAGACCGTCTTGAATCGGTTCATCGAAAAGGCCGTATGCACCGGAATAAACATGTCCTTGAAGATGTCGACCAACCTGACCATACCGATTGCCGATCCCGCTCGGTTCTGAATCGCATGCCGAGTTAAGAAGAAGGCGCGCACTCTCAATAGCTCCGGCGGCGACCACCACATGCCCTGCCTTCACATAGAGACGATCGATCCTTCCGTCTATTTCTCGTACTAGATGTACTCCGGTGGCACGCTTCCCGCCTTCTGTTTCAATACGCTCTACTATGGTATCGCAGATCAGCTCACAGTTGCCGGAAGAGATAGCCCTTACTAGCATCGTGTTGTGACCGCCATTTTTACTATTAGTAGGGCACGCGAATCCGACACACTGACCGCATCGTCCGCAGGCTGGCCGGTTGTCGCGTTCCACGGAATTAATTAGAAGAGGTACTGGCCCCGCAATCCATCCTAGTTTCTCCGCTGCTTGGGCCAAACGATTGGCTTCCCTGGTCCTTGGCAAAGCTGGCATTGGATAGGCATATTTACTTATGCCGCGTCCGGAGTGGGCGTTCCCATCCCCCGAAACACCGATTTCCCACTCGGCGCGCTCGTAATAGGGCTCAAGGTCTTGATAACGAATCGGCCAATCGCTTAGCGAACTTCCGTCAGGGATGCCATAGCGTGTTGCCATGCGAAAATCATCCGGATGGAATCTCCATGCCTGCGCCCCGTATACCCTTGTTCCTCCGCCCACAGTCATTGCGTTATTATGATAGTCACCCTCGAAAGGCGCGGTGACCCGCTCTTCTCTACCTGGCAAAAGTATCGTCCGAGGGTTGCCTTTGGGCGAAGGGCCAGTGTTATGACCATATTTACTCAAACGGTGGTTCCGTAAGTGATCGCTGCCAACCTCTCCATATCGGAGCCAGCTTCCACGCTCTATGACGAGCACGTCAAGTCCCGCTTCAGCAAGAATGCCAGCAGCTACGGAACCGCCGGCGCCTGCTCCAATCACGACAACATCATAGCGGTCGCGAAGCCCATCAAATGACCGCTGCGGCAAATCGAATTCTTCGACTGGCGACTTCGTTCCCGATACCGGTCCAGGCCGGAAGCCGATCATATCCCAAGATTTATTCCCGTGATTCCCTCCAGATTCAGGATTTCCATAGTAACCTTCGATGACCAAGCTCAATAACGTTTCGAAAAATAGCTTAGACTGAACGGGCCAGTCTTGAACATGATCTTGCTGGACTTTATGGAGCAGACTGTCCTTCTCGTCTGCAGACAGATCGGTGAAAGACCTGCCATCACGCTTTATCGCTTCTGCATTTAGCGCGAGTAGGCCTGGCTCCAAAAGGTCCGTCCAAGTACCAGGATCCTCGTGTATGTGACGCTCCAAGTATGTAAGTACACCAGCTTTTGTCGCTGACGGCCATGCATCTTCCGGAATCATACGATCGGAAACCGCTTCCAAAACTACCCTTAACTCTAATGAAAAAGACTTCTGCCAGCGAGGCTTCATTCTATATACACCGCCCAGTGAAATTATTAAAAGCTCGATTGAGAATGAATAAGGTAGCGCTCCATCTTCGGAATAATTAATTCACCATCAACCACCTCTAATTCGTAGCAGTTCTGTTCACCGTTCTTATAACTCAGACTGATCCAATCATCCTCGATTAGGTAGGTTTGCGAGGCTGGCTGCCATATATGCGGATTTCAAGGTCAAATATCGTATCCTTCGTAATACTTTGGTTGATCGCTAATGGTAAAATCGTTCCCTCCTTGATAAAGAGAGGGATCCGAGTTGTCTCGACAATGATGCGCTGCTTGCCTATATACCGTGTACCACTCCAGAAATCATACCAGCCGCCTTCCGGCAAGTATACGGTTCTCCCCGTACCTTCATTCAAAATAGGAGCCACGAGCAGGTTGTCCCCCATCATATACGCATCATCAATGGTATGCACCTGTGTATCATCGGGATAATCAAGCACCAGTGCCCGAAAAGGCGGGGTCCCATATCTCTCATAACGGGCATACGCTTCATACAAGTAAGGAATGAACGCATTTCGCAGTTGCAGCAGCTCACGGCATCGATCCTGAAGTACACTGTTCTCAAGCAGAATTCCCTGTGCATTTTGATCAATGTCATACTGCTTCCAAGGCGGATTTGGCACCATCCAAGCATTGATGATTGAAAGCGGCGAAAACACGACGGTATGCATCCTACGGATAAATTCTTCCCCGCTGCCACATTGTCGAACCTCAGGAGACCATAGTAGCCCTGAGAATCCGGCGTTCAGAATACCGCGTACAAAATGCCCGTAATCATATAAATCACTATATAATACAAAACTCATTGGCGACCCATAGCTCCACCCGGCTCGAACCTGAGAATAGGAACGTAGATTCCGCTGTTCGAATTGTTGCTGGACCCATCGCATTCATCCAATTTGACTGCACCGATTCCAGTATCAATCAGCTCGTCTTGCCGGTTCCCATAAATCTTCCTTGCCTCTGGAAAAGCAAAATCTGGGACAAGCCCTTCCCACACCTCATAGTCACCGGAATACTGACGCAGTTCCTCATAGAAGTCGGCAGTCTTATGAACGTACGCCTGCTCCCAGAGATTCAGCTCCAGACCTGCACGTTTTACGTTCTGTACTAGGCGCTCCGGGTCTGGGAAGCGATTCGAATCCCACTTAATGAACACGAATATGCGCGACTCTGCCAGCCAGGTTCCAATCCTAACATTGAAAAAGGCATTTGTTCTTTCTGAATTTCTTCCAGCAGACATTCCACTTGATCTTGATTTGCTGGGCCATAGCTGCGATATAAATTTCCTAGCCCCCATATCGGTGGCAATACTCCACCGCCAGAAAATAAATTGTAGCTTTCGACGACTTGCTTGATCGACTCGCCCGCAAAGATATAAATTTCTGCGCCTTCCACTCCTCGAATAAAAATGGATACTTGGCTTCCGCGTTTCTCTTCGCTGTATAACGTCTCTGTCCGGATTGCGATCTCTTTCTCTTTACTGCTGCTTTCCGAATAGACTCGTCTTGTGGCGCCACAATCGAATTCTACGCATCGACTCGTATCCACCAGAATCCCTTAAGCCTTCGTCGACACATAAAACGGCACAGGTGCGTGCGCATCGCCGATATCATTTGTGGCATCAGCATTCGTACGCAGTCTTTTTCTTTTGCCATTCTGTACAAACGACTGCAATTGTAAGCCAAGTCCATATAGCTTCTCATCCTCACCAAGCGGAAGCGTTATCAAAAAACCTTGAGAAGTCGATTTCGCCGAAAGCGCGCCTTCGGCAAAAGGAAATGGCTGCTTCGCCATTTTTTGCAGTCCTTCTCTTTCCTGTCCTCCAAAAAAATGATGAGGGGTTAGTCGCTCTGCCGTCCCCAGCTTCACCTTCCAAATTGTTGGAAAGCATTGTATCTTCTCCATAAGCCACCTCTATTTAAAATACGCAAACTCTCAATACCTGAAGTATTCGCGAAGGTATTCAACTATCCTGCTCGTTAGCAATGAAATGGAGCAACTGCGGATTGCAAACTGCTGCCGGCGATGATCATAATAATAACTAGCGTATTTTAATCCCAGCGGCCTTATATAGAAGTTCTTGTCCTAATACGGCTCTGTATAGGAGTTCTAGACTTGAACAAACGACAAGAACTTCTATCCCATAAATAAAGAAAAAAAGCAGCATTCTATGCGACTTCGTTGTATAGATGTTCTTGTCGTCCGACACTGTTCTATATCTACCGCCTTGCGGCAGCCATTAAAGTATCATGTCCTATTAGCTTAATGAATCACTAACACGTTAAAACCAGTCAGGATGCTGATCTCTAGTAATAACACCATCCATAGGAAATATCATCTCTAAAAATTCACCACTATCAGCTTCAAGAATAACAAGTACGCCATCGATAGAGATATACCAAGTTCTGTCTCCAGTTATTTTATGCCAAAATGTATCTTTATTTACCAATTACTTTCAGCGCCATTTTTTGTGTTATATGATAGATCCTTCTGACGGTTCAAGGTGTCAAGGTACATTTTTGCTTTGGATATGGCTTGATGTTCCGTGAGAATAGGCTTTTGAAATTGATAAAACCCAAATATGATTATAATGATAAACAACGAGAAAGTCAGAATAGTAGAACGGCCCTGTCGGCGTAGCTTTGAGCGTGGATCCCTCCAACAGCTTCGCCATATGCTTAACGGCTCGCACAGCAGCAGCCGTTCCCTGCAGACGACCACGTATCCAAACGATACGAACGCCCCGGCCGCCCATATCACCTTCGACTGCATATCGCAAAGCCTACCACCTCCTAGTGGATTTCAATCCGCTTTTTCATTAAATAGCCTCAACTCAAGTTTTTGATCTTCTGATAGGTGACTTCATCGGCTACCACGTATAGCCTAGCGTCGGCAGGTATAGGCTGGTTCATCTTGCGATTAATCCCCAGGTCCCCTCTATCAGAAAGCAACGTGGCGCCAATTTCTAATAAACCCTGAAAAGCGTCTCTATATGTCTGCCATTGTTTGCTAACCGGAACTTCATAGATGTCGTCCCCAACCTCGCGGTTGATCAGTTGGTTAATGATTTCCACTCCCCCTTGCTGGAGAGCTGATCTCACCGCAAGCCTTGAAACGGCGTCGTGTGATAGAACGAATTCATTGACGTTTGCATATCGGAAATTTTGTATGTTTTTATCTTGCGTAATCTCGACCGTAGTATGGATACCAGGATGAAGGCGTTCAATGCTTGATGCGATTAGAAGCGTTTTCCCATCAGAAAGTGCAGGCTCGTCAATTCGCGTATCTGCGAAGATGATAACGGCTTTAGCAGTATGAACCATTGCCCGTTCAAGTACATCTTCCATTGATGGATCTCCGCTTACAAAATGAACTGCTCGTTCATCTATGACAGGGTGCTTGCCCGATTCATCAATAATGACGATATGAGTGGAAGAAGAATACGAAAGGATCTCATTTATCGCATACTGCGCTTTCTTATTCCAGTTGATAATAACGATGTGGTCTCTTCCGTGAAAATTCAATTTTCCAGCCTCCCAGCTTCTATAGATGGTGGTAAATGAGTCTAAAATCTTTCCGATGATTAAACTAAGAATCCCAATGCCAAACACGTAAATGTAAAGGGTAAATGCCTTTCCCAAAAATGTTTTCGCATAATAATCGCCATAACCTACCGTCGCCATCGTGGTCATGACCCAATACAAGGCGTTGAACCATGTTCCGAATGTGGATGGCTCTATCAGATAGGCAATGGTACCGCTGCTGAGGATAAATGCTGCTGCTACGATGAAGACCGTTGTTTTCGGTATTCGAAGAACCTTCATCATCGCACGGACGATTATTGGCAAGCTGAGTGCCCCCATTCATATTATGAGCTCGTGAACTAGCTACCCCGATATACAAATTAATTCGTTATATTCGATGAATACCCTCCAGATGGATTATTCTGTCGGGGATGGGATAAAGTTCTTGTCATTTGGTTTTGACAAGAACTTTATCCCATAAATGCAAAAAGCCGCGATTTTCGCGGCCTTTAATGAGATAAATTTCTGTTCACCCGACACCATTAGTATAAATCGCTAGCATTTGGGAAATTAATTTGTACCAGTCTTTCTACAGCATCCGTACGAATCAATTTAAGTGGTTCAATTCCCTTACACGCTTTCTTTAAGGCCCCCAAACAGCTAGCACAACGTTTAACGTCTGGATCGTTAGGGTTAAGGTGCACATTAGATTTCAAATAGTCACGTATCTCTTCTGCGAACTTAACAAGACGTTTGAAATCAGAAACATTTGCAGCCTCTAGTATACGATTGACACAATCCACCTGGTTTAACAGTTTAATCGACATGATGCTCAACTCCGTTGAAGTATTCTTGAAACTACATCTTATCAAAACGTTTGTTCTTTTTCAATAAAAATACAAAACCATCCCCTTTCTTGTTAACGGAGATCTTAGTAAAAAACCTGCCACTCTTATCTGCGAGTGGCAGGTTAACTTGCAAGCAAGGAGGGATTAAGGAACTAGTGATAAGGCATACACGTGAATATCTGAATTGGCAGGGATCGTGATGCTCTTCACCGTTTTTCCAGTAGTTGGCGACAAGGTATATCCGAACACATAGAACGATCCGGTGCCGGTAGAACCGCTAATATGTGCGTATGACATGACCTGCATCTGGTAAGTCGTCGTATTAGGCAATGCCCAGTCCTGCATGGCGACACTGATGCCGCTTGTGCTTCCGTCCGTATAATTCACAGTGAATGTACCCGTTTTATTGCCGTGTGAGCTGGCGCCTAACAGCTTGATCGCGGAATATTGGTTAGGAGGCAGCGGAATGGTCTGACCTGTTCCTTTGATCTGATTGTTCTGGCCATCCGTTGACGTTCCTAGCGTATACTTGATGCCACTGTAGGTTGGATTCAGATTCAGCACGTTCGCAGAATATCCATAACCTGCATCCCCGCCAAAGCTATTGTTGCTCGGGTTCGAATCGCTTCCCCAACCATCTTCGTTGTAGTACGCTGTCAGATCAGCTTGCTGAGAGGAGACAAGAGTGATTGCAAAAATGTTCACATTCGGCGTATTCGGCAGTGTTATGCTCGAAACATTCCAGGTCGGCGTCGTCCGCAAGGAGTACGCATACATCTTAGGACTTCCTGAAGTTTCGCCTGTTGAGATGTGCATGGAAGTGAAATTTTTAGCGACTTTCTGACCGGTATAATCGCTTGCCGCCCAGTCCGACATTACGATGTTGGTCTGATTCGATACACTTCCACTGCTGCTGTAATTGATCTTTATCTCCTTTGCCAATTGGCTACCATACGTTCCTGCAGCAAGCAAACGAATTTCGGTGTATTTGCCTGAAGGCAACGAGATGGTCTGACCAATGGCCTTTATGGCATTGCACTCCGTGTTGATAGTGCCATTGCAGTTTCCATCATAGTTCGGTCCCATCAGATAAGGCGTATTCTCAAATGTAATCGTTGAAGGAACTTGCTCGGCAGGGTAAGCATACGAACCGCCGCTCCAACTGAAGCTACCGGGTGAGGCATCCGTGCTGAATGCATCTTCGTTGTATGCGCCAATCGCTTTCAAATCGACCGTGGTCGTAGCCGCAGGAGCGAGCGCTTTGGTAATCGTGCCGCTGGCCGGAGCCGTGGTTTGAAGAAGCGCCACTCCAGTCGAGCTGCCAAAAGATTTTATTAAGGAACTCGGTGTCTTGACTGACCAATCCTTGTAAGTAAGGTTGTCAGCGGTACGGCGATTGTTCCATACGGTGTTAGCGTTCAAATTCATCCAGGACGCATACTGACTTTGGCCGTCTTGGTTGATCAACAAGTTCATGTACCTTGCGAAGATGCCCTTGAAGCCCGCTCCTGCCTCAACTCCATCCTCGGCGTCAAAGTTCATAATATAATTGGTGTCCGTGAGGTGTTGATACGAATAGTCCGCAGCAGAGATGGCATCCTGCAAGTATGAGGAGTTACTCGTCGCCTGATACAGGTAATGGGCGGCCCCTATGAAGGCACCTTGATTATATGAGAATTCCCAACTGTCAATCGTGGTGTTGTCACTGTGCAAGTTATCCATGACACGACCGTTCAAGAACAAGCGGCTCTTCTCCCAGCTGTACAGATTTTGCGCCTTCGTCAAATAGGAGGAATCGCTAAGCGCACTGGATAGCCGGACCGCCGCTATGGCTGCCGGCATGTTGTTGCACGTATTTTTCGCTGTCTTCGCGTAATCCCACCAAATTCCTCCGCCCAGCTGCGTGTCATAGGCTGCGTTCCACACACCGTCGAAAGTGTTCTTGGCTGCTGTCCGGTAGCTGGTGTTGCCGGTAATCGAGTATGCTCGAAGGAAGGCCATCGTCATCCACATCGGATCATCCGTCAGTGTAGCAACATACGTCCAATCGTTTCCATACTGCGCTAATATCGAATTAGCATGGCTTACAATATAATTATAATATGTAGAATTCGCCGACCGATCGTAAGCGTCTTCGAGAACCTCAAGCATTAAGGCCTGCTTCCAAAATTCATCTTTAGTCGTCTTATTCGTGTCAATGGCGAACTGATTGGATCCACTCATCCAATACCCGCTAATAAATGCGTTCATCGCCGTATCGGCATCCGTGCTCGTAAATGCATCAGCTGTAGACGCAGATGAACCAACTAGAACAGGAAAGGCGATCAAAGCGGACAGCACAATCTTGCCTGCCACCGATTTCAAACTCTTAAACTTGCTGCGAAGATTAGACAATAGATTAACACACTCCTCAAGGGTTAATTTGTCAAGCGCTTCAGCCTAAGATTAGAAATTACCGAACATGATTTGGTAAACACCTCTGCAGCATAAGCAATTGCAGCTGCTGAAGTGGAAACCGCGAAAGAGACGATGTTCGTCTTCATTTCCTCGATTCTCTTTCATAATTCAAATTATAGTAGAAACTTATTCGTCCCGTATGACAAAATGGCAGAATTCTTTATAGAATTCTGCCGTTTTCGATATTATTCTATTTTACGATACAACACTAAAGGAACTCGTCTAAACGATTTCCCTCGAACTCATGTTGACCATGCAGCTTCAATCTGCTCCAACCATGACTTGGCACTAGCTTTAAACCCCTGGTAGGATTCTTCTCCCCAATGCAGATAGGACACCGAAATGAGCTCGACTGTTTCGAAGAGCTGATAATATAGCTGCTTGATATCGAATAAAGGTGACAGCTTGCGTAGGCTTGAATAACCTGCCATCAATGCCTGCTGTATCTCAGATGCATCCGTGAATATTGCCGATTTGAAGTCGAACTCCGGATCGCCGGCAATCGACCACTCCATATCTAGAATAGCTGTAATCTCTCCATCTGCACACAGCATGTTCGAAAAGTGATAGTCGTTGTGAACCAACGATGCTGTTGATATTCCACTGAACAAACGAGTTGCTCTCTTATACACGAAGACATAACGCTCGGCTTCCTCAGGATTTAAAATTCCAAGCTTCAGACAACGATTGGTTCTTTGCTTCATGCCCTCTACTAGATACTGCTGCCAGCTGTCATATCGATTATTAGACGAGAGAGCAAGCTCTCCAAACTTATCCCGCCCAATCCCATGAATCTTGGCAAGTAAAACGCCGGAGTTGTATGCCATCTTGATTTTTGATTCATCTTTTGCCGTTTCGAATTCCTTCCATACATCGATGCCCGGCATCTTGCTTGTGATCAATATTTCATATGGTAAATGTTCATGGCTGTTATCAAATACATAAACATCTGGAACCGGCATGCCTTCTGATTTCATCATTCGAAGCGCTTGCTGTTCATTGTCGAATTTCGGGAGCTCCACGTCTCTGGCATTTACTCTAACTACATAATGATCGTTAATAAAAACACAAGGATTCACGATTCCAAGGTCCGAATATTCTATACGATCAATTTCCCCGAGACTATGCTTCTCGAAGATAGCTTGGATCGTTAAGATATCAAATCTCATAGATTTCATGGCATGTCCTCTCATTCGTCGCGGATTGTTTACAGTCGATTTGGAAAGTTGATTCATTTAATAGCATTCGCCAAAATGGTTAAAACTCCCTGCCCGTTAGATCATTAATAACTCGCGCTAACTTTTATACAATAAATAAAAAAGCCGCATTTTATGCGACTTAGTTGTTTAGATGTTTCAAACGAATTAAAAGTGGTGGCTTAATGAGCAGCGATGCCATTCAATTCAGCTATGTCTTCGGCGGAAAGCTCCACGTTGGATGCACCCGCGCAGTTAACGATATTCACCGCTTTGCTGGCGCCGGGAATCGGCAGAATGACTGGCGACAATCGAAGCAGCCATGCAATTGCGATCTGCTGCGGCGACGCATCATGACTTCTAGCGATCCGCGAAAGCGTCTCGTTGCTGCCGATGCCGTGCGCGTTGCCCATACCGTTTAAAGGGCTGTATGGTAGGAATGCGATACCGAGCTCTTCGCAGCGCTTCAGCACGTCCATTGACGAATGGTCAAACAAGTTCATACGGTTTTGAACAGACGATACCGTTACAATTTTGCGGGCTTCTTCCAGTTGAGCAACGGAAACGTTCGACAGTCCCACGTGAACGATCTTCCCTTCCCGCAGCAATTCCGCGACTGCTCCCACGGATTCCGCAAACGGAACCTTAGGATCCGGACGGTGGAATTGATAGAGCGTGATTGCTTCCACGCCGAGCGCACGCAAACTGTCCTCGCACGCTTGACGCAAGTGTTCAGGACGGCCATCGGTTTCCCAACGTCCATCCGGACGAATGTGGCCGCCTTTTGTCGCGATGACCACATCGGGACGATTATGTAAAGCTTTGGCGAGCAGACGTTCGTTATGACCATTTTCGGTCGAATTCAAGCAGTACGAATCGGCTGTATCGAACAGTGTAATGCCTTGCTCCAATGCGGCATGCACCGCTCTGATGCCGTCTTCCTCCGAAGGGCGTCCGTTAACGGAGAGCGGCATTCCGCCCATCCCGATTTCCCCCACGATTATTCCCGTCGAACCTAGCTTACGTTGTGGCATTGTCATCTTACAACCTCCCTAGAGATAGTTATGAAGCTTCCAAGAGTAGTGACGAAATCTTCCATTTTCAAGTATACCAGCACAGCTTTTTAACTAACAGTACTGAAATAAAGTTCATCTAGTTACTCTGTTGAATGGAAAGCTGGGTTTTCGTACGAAAATTGCCGATGCGTCAGCTCGTTAGTTCAACGAAGCTCCCACTACGCTGCCAATAATCCCCATCCCACAAAAAAAAGCCGCGATTATCGCGACCTTTAATGATCAATCCAGTAGTATCATTCACCTTTAACTATATTCGTTGAATGAAATGAATTCCTCTTGTCTCAGCTGATGATGCGGCCGAGTCTATTTCGGTTATACAAAATCGGAGCGTTGTTGCTGCCGCTCGCTTGCTTTTGCACGACCTCGTGCAGCCGCCCCGTCAGCTCCGTGAACCATTCTTCGTCACGCGTGGCCAGTGCCAACTCGATAAAGTCTAGGATCGGCTTCTCGTAGTCCAGCACCTGCACCGTAGGCTGCGCTTTGATCCAGCTGCTCAACACGGCGACCGTAGTACCGACCGCCGCATCGTTATCGGATTGAACGACATAAACGGTTGTAATGTTCTGTTTTTCGTTCATCGCCGTAATAAATCCTTGAATAAGTTCCCCGTCCTTCGTTCTGCCTTGTACCCAATCACTGATCGCTAAGCTCATCATCAGCACCACCTGTCGTTAGAATGGACAACTTAACTGTATCCGAATCGATTACAGTTGGACTTAGAAAAGAGGACGTTGCATAAGCAATTTGCCTGGCTAACCGTCCTTCTTTTTTCTTGTTACTGTAATTATATTAGTTACAGTTTATAATGTCAAGGAGTCCAATTTTCGCAGCCATTAATTTCCTGGTTTTGTTGAGCATTCCTGCCCATTATAATACGCGGTTTGAATTTACAATGGGAAAAGATATAATGGGACTAACTGTATATTGCAAGAAGATAAAGACAGTGCTTTCGATGCAAGAATTGCGCAGTAATTCTTTTAGGAGGAGTCAAGCGGATGCAAAATGTAAAAATATTTTCCGGTTCATCGAATCGCCCGCTCGCGGAAGACCTATGCCGGCGGCTTAATGTTCCGCTTGGAGACATTGAGATTTCCAGACTGCAAAGCGGAGAAATCAGCTTACGCTATATCGAATCGATTCGCTCTTCTCATGTCTATATCGTTCAATCCTTGTCTCATCCCGTTAATGAGCATTTAGTCGAACTCATGATAATGATTGATGCAGCCAAACGGGCTTCAGCCAAAACGATTAATATCGTTATGCCGTATTATGGCTATGCTCGTCAGGAACGGAAAGCAGCCCCGCGAGAACCAATTTCCGCCAAGCTCGTAGCCGATGTGCTGACAACTGTAGGCGCTGACCGCATTATTACGGTAGATCTTCATGCGGATGCGATTCAAGGCTTTTTCGATATCCCAGTTGATCATATTACCGCTTTGGATCTTATCACGGATTATTTGAAGGCAAAGAACATTAAGAATCCGGTAGTTGTCTCGCCTGACGCTGGTCGGGCAACAACCGCTGAGAAGCTCGCCAACTATATGGACTGTCCGTTTGCCATTCTCATTAAGAACCGCCCTGCTCACAATAAGACGAAAATCACTCATATTATCGGTGAAGTCGAAGGCATGACTCCGATTATTATTGAGGATTTAATCGATACAGGCGGTACGATTGTGAATGTTGTTGAGGCATTACATAAAAGAGGCGCGAATGACGCCTATATTTGTGCAACGCATGGGTTGTTCTCGGAAAACGCGCTCGAGAAGCTGTCGCACCCCCACATTAACGAAGTCGTTATTACGGATACCATCGCAATTGACCCGAACCATTCGGATAAGTTCGTTGTTCTTCCAATGGCGGAGCTTCTCGCAACTGCGCTCAGAATTATTAATAACGGCGGATCGATAAATACGCTGTTTAAGACGAAGCAAATGTAAGGAATCGTGATAATAAGGCACAAGAAAAAAGCAAGCGGCAGCAAATTGCCACTTGCTTTTTTGTCTCGGGTACTGCGCTTAAGCGTGCTGGTACTGTGCTTGATGAAGCCTGCTGTAGATGCCGCCGGACTCGATCAGGTCCCGATGACTGCCCTGTTCGGCGATACCGTTCTCGTCGACGACGATAATGCGGTCCGCGTTCTTAATCGTTGCCAATCTGTGCGCGATGACGAGCGTCGTGCGGCCAACAGACAGCTCTGCCAGCGACTGCTGGATTGCCGCTTCGGTTTCGGTATCCAGCGCCGACGTCGCTTCGTCCAGAATAAGAATCGGCGGGTTTTTCAAGAACATTCGTGCGATCGCCATCCGCTGCTTCTGGCCGCCGGACAGCTTAACGCCACGTTCACCGATGATCGTGTCCATGCCTTCCGGCAGCTGCTTAATCATTACCTCAAGCGAGGCTCGTCTGGCCGCCTCCCATATCTGCTCATCAGTCGCCTTCAGATCGCCGTAAGCGATGTTCTCACGGATCGAGCCGGAAAACAGGAATACGTCCTGCTGCACGATACCGATATTTCTACGAAGCGACTTCAGCGTCAGTTTGCGGATGTCTTTGCCATCGACAGTAATACGCCCACCTGTGACATCGTAAAAACGCGGCAGCAAGCTGCAGATAGTCGTCTTCCCAGCGCCGGAAGGACCGACGAAGGCAACCGTTTCACCCGCTCGAACGGTCAGATCGACGCCCTTCAGCACATCGCGGTTTTCCTCGTAGCCGAACGAGACGTTCTCGAAGCGAATTTCTCCGTGAAGCGAGTGAGCCTCGACGGCGTCCTTGGCATCTTGAATATCCGGCTCCATGTCGATAATTTCGACGTATCGTTTAAATCCAGCGATCCCCTTCGGATAGCTCTCAATGACAGAGTTAATCTTCTCGATCGGCCGGAAGAAAATGTTCGACAGCAGCAAGAACCCCATAAACTCCCCTAGCTCGATTCTATGATCGATGTAAAACCACGCGCCGCATACCATAACAAAAATCGTAATGAGTCGCATCAGCATGTAACTCACCGAGAAGCTCTTAGCCATCGTCTTATAGGCAAGCAGCTTCGTCTCGCGGAAATTATTGTTATCAACGGAGAATAACTTCTTCTCATGTTCCTCGTTCGCGAACGACTGCACTACGCGAATGCCACCGACGTTCTGTTCGATTCGGGCGTTAAAGCTACCTACATTTCCGAACAACCGCCTATATGTGTTCGTCATACGGCCTCCGAACATGATGATCAGCCAAGCCATGAACGGAATGATCACGAACGTGAGTAAAGCCAGCTCCAGGTTGATGTAGGCCATCAGCGTAAATGAGCCCGCAAGCGTCATAATCGCGATGAAAATATCTTCCGGCCCATGGTGCGCGATCTCCCCGATGTCGTTCAGGTCGTTCGTGACCCGGCCGACGAGATGTCCCGTCTTATGGTTGTCGAAGAAGCGGAACGACAGCTTCTGAATATGGTCAAACATTTTCCAACGCATATCGGTTTCAATATTGATGCCTAGCATATGTCCCCAATAGGTGACGACATAGTTCAATACGGTATTGAGGATATAAATTCCTAGTAGTCCGATACAGGCTAGCACGATCATCTTCCAGTTGCCGCTCGGCAACAGATCGTCGATAAATTTACTGACCGCCAGCGGAAAGCCGAGCTCAAGCAAGCCCGCGATGACCGCGCAAGAAAAATCGAGAATGAATAAGCCTTTGTAAGGGCGGTAGTACGAGAAAAACCTACGAAGCATGGTTAAATGATCCCCTCTCCTTCATCAGCCGTAACTGCTCCAGATGCATCGAAACTGAATCTCTTCTTAGCGCAATCGTCTCTTACCTCATCCCCTCCACCCGACTCTCATTACCTTTGAGTTTCACCTCTGAGTGCGTACCTATCCCTACGTCCGTCACGGACTATAAGTCTATCAATTACTGTATACAACTGTATACTTTCTGGGATATGTATACAATTTATATGAACATGAGATGGACGTCAACCCCCAGCCGCTAATGCTCTCTCAGGTAACATTCAGGATAATGTCCTTTAGTTCTATCAGATTATTGATTCGATAGCTGGCCTGTGAGAAGTCATGTGTTTTTGTGAAGTCGTTATGGACAATAGCACACTCGATACCAGCCGCCACTGCGGAGTTCAACCCTCTGTTTGAATCCTCTACAATGAGGGTTTCTTCTTTGGCAGCTCCGAAGCGTTTTAGGCCGGTCAAGTATGGTTCTGGGTGCGGCTTGGTATGTTCGTAGTCTTCGCGAACAAGGACGAAGTCCATGAATTGACTAATCTGGCGGTGTTCATGAATAAGTTGAAAATCTGCACGTTTTGCAGTCGTCACGATGGCCATGCGGACATACTTTGACAGCTCGGCAAGAGTTTCCACTACGCCTTCAATCTCTATGGCCTCTGTTCTTAGATATTCCTGATAGTAGACGTTGCGGATCTCACGCTGCTTGCTGATGGTCTGTTCATCAATACCTGCTGCTCTAGCTTGGGACCAAGTGCCAAATGACTGAGTCATGTCGCGAAGGTATTGATCCTTATCCAAGGTAAATCCAATGTCAGCCAAAGCGCGCTCTCCCGCTTTGTAATACCAGAATTCAGTATCAACCAGAACACCATCATGATCGAAGAGTATGTACTTTTTCATTGTTTCGCTCTCCTTTACTAATGTTTTTGTCTTGAACCCACGACAAGAACTTCTATACTAAAAATAAAAAAGTCGCAGTTTAAGCGACTTTTGTTGTATATGTTCTTGTCGCCCGCAAACGTTCCACGGGCATCATGTGAGTCCACACCACCTTTGAGTCGTGTTCATTTTGTTAATTGTTCTGTAGTTTTTGTTTGCATTCTGCACAATGCTCACTTCTCGGTTTATTTCGATTAATCCATACGCATATGCCAATAGTTGCACAAATAATCCCCGTCATTAATACCAATGCCCATTCCATGTCATGCACACTCCCTTTTCAAGATGATACTTCGCTCATTCCTGCGGGCTTTAAAACTCGTAATCCATCTTTCTTACTAAATAAAATTATACATTAAAAACCATAAAATAAAAGGATCATCCAACCGGAAAGGACATGAGAGACAAAGGGACGTTTGGAGGTGGAAAATCGTCTTGGAAACGCAAACAGCCGCCAAATGAATGCTTTCATTTGGCGGCTGTACACTCAAGCAGCTCGGAAGCCGAGGTAAAAGCCAAAGACTTATTTTTTCAATATCTTAGCGATCCCCACATCGCTTAAACCTACACTCACATCAATCTTGCCTAAAGATTCAGGCTTTAACGGGAGTGTCCCTTCGTTCTTCAAACGATGCCACGCTTTCGGGTTGGACCGGTAGAGCGAATTGGATAGACCAAGAAGATCTGCACCTGATTGAAGCCCGATCAGATATGTGCTCTTGATCTGCTGCCTTATTTCCTTGGCAGCGAGATCCGTCAATTCTTTCTCCGTTGCAGGATTCTCCTGCTCCGTAATCGCGCCTTGTGCCTTGATCTTAATGTTAAAGACCAGATTACGCCCCGATAACTTGGGCTCGATGGAAGGTTTAATTTTTGACACAACCATCATAGCAATCGGCTTTTGATCGATCTGAAGCAGTAAAGGGGTGCGAACGGTTTTTTTCTCCATCCATCTCAAGCCCATAACATCGTTAAGCTTGTAACACCCCCTCAATTGTTTATTTTGAAGGGCGCATATCCCATCTTGCTGTAACTGATTTGTTGACTTTTTATTCTCCATCCAGTGATCCTTATTGACGCTTAATGCGGGCAAAACCAATACTTGCCCCGCTTCCTCCCATTTCCAAATGAATTTGTAAAAATATAAAGGGGCCACGAACGAGCTTTGAGAATATCGGTCAAGCGGATTACTTAATTGCGAATAAATAGACGAGATATTTTGTAATGGAGATGCGTTGAAAATATCTTCTATCGATCCCGTGGTGACCATCGTCCAAATGGTATACCGAAACTCGTAATACCTGTTCATTTGCTCCAAAATGCCATGGATGATTTCCGGCCGAAGTGCAGCTTTTGTAAACACCAAGGCTTTAACATGGCTCCAGGACAGTTTTTCCTGCGTTGATTTATAGAGATCAAAGCCCGCGTCGTCTATGGTCGTTCCTTCGCCCTTGCCAATGGAGATCAGCTCCTTGTTCGTTCCCGCCCCGGCTTCCTTCTTGGCTATATTATTAAAACTAATGAGTTGTGTATAAAACACGACTTTGCCATCCACATAATCAAGCCCGATCGAATTGACATAATAAAGATGTTCAATTTCTTTGGCCCCCCAGCATCCGGTTAACAATAGGGACACGAGACCACAGACCAATAATGGTCGTAATATCTTCATGGTTTATCATCTCCGTTTTTGTTGAAGAAGTGAGGAGCTCCCTCCTTCTTCCCCCAAGGCATTCGGAACAAAATCTTGTAAAGATCACGGATACTGATTGGGGCTATAGGACTTAAATATTTGACGCCAAACGATTCCAGATTGACCATATAGATGGCAATAGTCAAAATGCAAATCAATACTCCATACAAACCCAGTAAACCGCTAATCACCAATACGATTAATCTCAGCAGGCTAACAAGGCCGACCATATTTTGATTCACCAACGTAAACGATGCCAATACCGAAATCGCGACTACCACAAGAATACCCGGTGCCGTCATTCCGGCACTAATGGCCGCCTGTCCAACGATCAATCCGCCTACAACGGATATTGTTTGTCCGATGGATGATGGCAAGCGCATGCCTGCTTCCCGAAACAATTCGAATAGAAGGACCATGACCATGGCTTCGAGAGGAGCCGGCAGCGGAACGCCTTGCCTGGACGTTACAAGTGTCGCGAGCAAAGTCAACGGGAGCTGATCCTGATGGTAGGTAAGCAGCGCGATCCAAAATCCGGGGAGAAACACGGAAAGAAAGACACCGCATAGCCTAAGTATTCGTGTAAACATGACAAACCAATTCAATGTATAGGCATCTTCTGAGGTATTAAACAAAAAAGTAAGGTTAATAGGTCCAATGATCACCGTTGGCGAGCCTTCGACCACAATGACAAACCTGCCGTGCATGAGCGAGTTCACCGCGAAATCCGGTCTGCCCGTATACATAAACTTGGAGAATGCCGCATAACCGACCAACAGCTCCTCCAGCTGCGTAGTGCTGGTTAAGCCTTTAACCTGTACACCCGCCAGCTTGGATTTAATCTCCTCTAAAATGGCGGGCTTAATGGTATCTTTCATATAGAGCAGCATGGTTCTCGTCTGTGTCTGCGTACCGATCGTAAATTCTTCTACGGCTAGCTCATTCGTCTTTAGTCTCTTTCTAATTAAGGCAACATTGATCTTCGCTTCTTCAATAAAACCATCTCGAGGACCTCTTATCGAAATTTCCGCATTCGTTTCCTCGGTTGTCCGTTGCGGTACATTGGCTATATTCCAGCCATACATGCAAGCTGTGTCATACAAATAAATCAATAATTCGCCATTGAAGATTTGAGTCATGATGAGCTGGGCATCCCATTCTTGCGGCATGGGGCTAAGTTGGAATGGCAGGTGCTGCCTTAGTTCCGCGTCGCTTGAAATGGAATGCTGCTTAAACATGTCGATCAGATGGGGAATAAAATACTGATGAATCCGATTCGCGTCGCACAACCCTTCACAATAGATGAGAAGTAATTCAGATGTGCTTCTGTCCTGTTGCGTGACAATCAGATTGTTAAACTGTACGTCACTGCAGTCTTTGAACAGCTGCCGAAGCTTTCGATCTATATCATCATTCTTAATATCCTGCTGACCAGTCGTATTGTTCATGATTTTACTCGTCTCCATCTATTTCCGACATGAATTAATCCGATAACGATGAGGAAATAGCCCGACATCACCCAAAGTATGCCAGGCAGCACAATTTCAGTGATGAAATTAATAAATTTAGGGTCGCTTAAGGGCCAAATAACCGCTATTAACTGGATCGCGCATATAAGGGAAAGTACCAATGCCTTTTTCCCTTTCTTCTCCATGTTTAGAATATCGCAAATTAAAAAAAGAGTTAGCGATATACGCATGAAGGCCCCGCTGAACCACTGATACATGCTTAAAAAATCCATGTGTTCAATGTAATGGCCAATCGTCACGAGTCTCCATTCTTCATAGGCGGGAAACCTTAAAAAAGAAGCTTGCTTGGGTCCAAACTCGACGATCGCCCCGACAAGGGGGCCAAATGTAAGCCCAATAAGGATCAAGGCTAAGAAAACAAGCGATAGGAACGAAATGCGTTTACGAATGTGATGCTGCATAAATAAAAGCAGCGACAATTCGATTAATCCCGCTTCTACATAGATAACGCCATGCCATACTGGATTCATCCCATGCTCCAGAAACGGCTTAAGCAAGGAGTAATCCTTATTCGGGATGTTGGCCGTCATCACATAAAATCCGAAAATAACGACAAGAGGCAAAAAAATGGCAGCGGTATTGGCGATCGACTCGATCCCTTTATATGCATTGAATGCGCAGACAAACAACAAAGGCGCTGCTAAAACAACGGTTGGCGTGAGATTGGATATCGAAAGATGGATCCAGGTAACGGTTTCCTTTAATGTGACAGTCGATAAAGTTAGCATGTATATACATGCAATTCCTGCCAGCAGGTAGGATACTGCTGAGCCATAGGTTGTCTTCAACCATTGAAATAGCTTCTTTTCTTTATTCTTTATTAGAGCTGAATAAAGCAGCACGACCCAAATCATATAAATAGCGCCTGCAAGCAGAACGGAGATCCAGCCGTCGCGTTGTGCTTTATCTAAGGTCATTGGAATGATAATGACATGATTCAACAATCCAACTGAGAGCATGAACATCATGCTTATTTGCAAGAACGATATCGAACTATTTTTCATTTCATCCCCCTAGTTAAAATTAGAAAATTGTTCCTTTATTTTTCCACAATATCTCCAATTTATTCGAATGACTTAGTTTCCTGGAATGACCCGACACAAACACAGGCTACCGAATTATCAATTCGCTAGCCTTTGACTATTAGTTACTTATTCAAACTGGATCGAATCGTGATGTTTTGGAAGTTTACTGTTCCGAATTGAGCAAAGAATCGCAGATAAGCGTGCTCGTAATAGATATGGCTTGCTGCTTGCTACGATTCTTCTTGCGCTTTATATTGTAATTATGGTAGTTTTGTTAGTCATTATAGGACAGTCTGTGTAAACGAGGCTGAAATACAAAGTGGCGGTTCTCTTATGAGAACCGCCTTTTATTATTACGTCTTTATAGTTCCCCGCAGTTGACAGGCAGTCTCATTCTGATGTTATTGAACTCTCGTATCTCGTTTGCTTAATTGCGATAAAACCGATTTCGGCAATTTGCAAACTACGCTGTAAGCGGGGTTAAACATGTTGGCAATTTCATATTCCACAGCTTGTCCCAGCAACAAGCTGGCTTCCGAAGACGTTAAACCGAAATCTTCCTGCAGCAGCCGATACATTTCGGTCGTTGCATGTTGAAGCGCCTGGTCAAGCGGCCGAGCATTGCCGATACAAAACCAATGCGTATCCGTTTCACCTCGCGGCCAGCCTATCCTTTTGCCTTTTTGAACGTTAACTTTGAACCGAACTTCCATAGCTATTTCGAGCCCTGTTCCGATGATTTCACCATCGCCTTGCAAGGCGTGACCATCACCTAAATAAAACAATGCACCTTTGGACGACACTGGAAAATACAATATAGTACCTGCGACCAGTCCTTTATAGTCCATGTTACCGCCATACTCGCCGCTCGTTGCAGTTGAGATGAACTGGCCATTGGATGGCGCAACTCCAAAACAACCTAGAAAAGGTCGCAAAGGCAGCTTCAATTCAGCCAACCCCGGCGATGGCTCCTTAAGATAAGCAACCCCCTGTGATACATCCACCGTCCAGCGTACGATGTCCGATGCCTGCAAGGAAGCAGCAACTTCTGGTTCGATAACTGCTGGGGCAAGCATATTGGTTGTCCAAGCCCAATCGCGGTTCGGAGTGATGGATTCGAATTGAACCGCTAGCGTATCGCCGGGCATTGCGTCTTCTACATAGAAAGGTCCTGTCATTGGATTCCCGCGAGCAGCTGCGCTTTTGCCGTTATTGTCCCAGCCTCTCGCATCGACCGTCGTCGTAATGACCGTATCCCCATTCCGAATCGTCAATACAGGTGGATGCTGGCCTATCGTATTATAATAAAGCTGCGGTACGAACTGATAAATCATGGCTACTCCTCCTTGGCAGTTGGATAGTCTATTGTTTCGACAACGGTTATTAATTTCCTACCCAGTCATTTGGTTTTGATAAGAACTTGATTCCATAATAAAAACGAAGCGGCCCACAATTCCATCATGGATTGTGGGCTAGACTTTAAGCTGTGATTTCCACCGATACAGACTCAATCTTCCCAGATTCTTGTTGATCCTGCTTCTTTGTCATATTGCGCTGCGCGTTTATCAGGTTATAATAAATGCCTTTCTTCTCGAGCAGCTCCGTATGACTGCCAACTTCAGCGATTTCACCCTTCTCTAGCACGATCAGGCGGTCGGCATGCCGTAGTGTGGACAAGCGATGCGCGATTGCAATGGTGGTCCGGTTCTTCGTCACCCGCTGCAGCGCTTCTTGAATCGCTGTTTCCGTATCGATATCGAGCGAAGCGGTCGCTTCATCCAGAATTAGAATACGCGGATTATTCAGAACCGCCCTTGCGATCGCCAGTCGCTGCCGTTCGCCACCGGATAAGTTATTGCCGTTCTCATCGAGCATGGTGTCATACCCGTCCGGAAAATTCACGATAAATGGATGTGCATTCGCGACCCGCGCTGCCTGGATGATCTCCTCATAGGTCGCGCCCGGTTTCGCGTAGCGGATATTCTCCATGATGGTACCCGTGAATAGGAACGTCTCCTGCAGCACGACGCCGATTTGGGATCGGAGTTCTTCCTGCTTGATCGTCCGAATATCTACGCCATCAATGAGAACCTCTCCATCCGTTACATCATAGAATCGAGAAATGAGATTAATGAGTGTCGATTTGCCGGAGCCCGAATGTCCGACTAGCCCGATCATCTCCCCTTGCTTAACCTCGAAGCTCACTTCCTTAAGTACGGGTTCGTAGGTTTTATATCCGAAGATGACATTGCGGAACGATAGATGCCCCTGAATTTCGTGCTTTCCGCTGCTTTCCGAATCCATGACCTCCGGCTGCTCGTCGATCACCGAGAATACGCGATCAATGGAAATTACGGCATTGGCAACCCACCGTGGGAGGAACATCAGCCAAGCGATCGGTCCGAAAATCATAGCTGCATACGAGCTGAATTGAATGAGTTCGCCGATATTCATCTGCTTGTTGAGAATCATGCTGCATCCGATCAACAATACAAAATATTGTCCAAGCTCAATGAGATAATTCGTAATTGGCGAGAGGATACTGAACAGCTTCTCGCTGTTCACTGTTGCAGCTGCAAACTCGCTATTGTAGGCGCGGAACTTCTTGATTTCCCGTTCTTCTTTGCCAAACGCCTTCACGACTCTAATGCCGCTGAGCACATCATGCAAGAACGAATTCGCTTTATCATATACGCGCCACTGCTTGTGGAAGAGCTTCCACAGCACCGATTTCCAAATATAGCGATGGAGGTAGGCCACGATAGGAGCCGGAATAAGAACAACGATGGCGAGACGCCAATCCGCATGAAAAAGCAGATAGCTGGCGCAAACGAGCATAATGAGCTGGAAAATGGCTGTCGTACATAATTCTTGGATCAGCTGCCGGATTCGGTCGGTATCGGAGGTGACTCGGTTCATAATATCCCCGGCTCGCTGCGATGTCAGAAATCCGAGCGACAGCTGCTGCGTTTTGTCGAACACCATCTTCCGTAAATCCGCCGCGATCCCTGAGCTCACGCCGGCCATAATGCGATTCTTCGAAATGTTGAGCAGCTCTCCGAAGACGAGCACAGCCAGCATCCCCGCAATACCCAGGTAGAACATCGTTTTATCAGCGGCCGCACCATCCGTGGGCTGCAGGGCGGAGTTCACCAGCAGCTTCTGAAAATACGGACCTGCGAGCGTAATCCCCGAGGTAACAAATAATACGACTAGACCTAGCGCAAGCTTCTTCCAATGTGAGCGAGAAACGGCGAACAGCCGTTTGAGCGCTGCTGATTTATTCATGCATCTCGGGCATACGCGCGTGCCTCTAATTAGTGGGCCTCCGCATGTAGCGCAGACCGGTTCATCTTCGTTGTTGAAGATTCGAATCTGCTTCTTCGCCGACATGTCGTTCAAGATTTGAGCGATGAAGCCGTACCGGGCTGCATGCTGCATCGTGACGCGGACAATAATTCGTTTGGTTCCGCCAACCTCGGCTTCTAGCACCGCATTGCCGATGAGCGGAAGGATTTTATATTTGGTCGCATCTGCTATATCTTGCTGTTCGAGGACGCGTCCATGCTCGATATACGCCCATTTCTCTTCCCCGATGACTAGAAAGCCGGACATCCTGCGTCCAGTCAGCGATAAGTCGGCAGGCACGCAATAAAGAATGGTCTGCCCGACTGCTTGCCTTGCAGCGACAAGATCCTGCTCGGCAAGCTCGAAATTGAGATTCATTTCAGCCTTCTCCCCTTTTAGCAAGCGCTAACCTGGCTTACATGCACATTTCAACCATTCGGTATTCTTTGTCGCTTAAGCTGCTGAGGTCCGGGATGACGAACCGATTGCCGTCGACATCCGTGATCAGCAATCGGGTCGCGGTGATCAGCTTCGTGTTGCCTCCCCCGCCGCGCACCGTGAACCGGCACATGCCTGCCGTCGTCTCCGCCTCCCAGTACGCATAGCCGAATTCTTCTTTAACTCGGACCACCTTCGTAATCTCAGGGGCAAAATAACGGATACGCACTTGCTCTTCCAGAAGCTTCGCCATCTCCTCCGGAAATTCATCCATCGAGCGAATCATGCCAATCTCCTTATTCTCGATGTTCCGAACCGACAGATAGATGCTTCTGTTCGTGTGCGGGAAGGAGCAATGCACATATACGCCTGCATGCTCCTCGCCATCCACTTTGACGACGAGCATTTGACCTTCGGTTTTCGTAAATACCGCGTTATCACGCGTTAAGTATCTGATATTCGCCGCATCCGACAGATCGGAGTTTGCCTTCACTGCTTCTTTGTCCACTTCATTTGCGGAAACCGCCGTTTGATTCGTCATGCCGAAATCACCTCATTCATTTTGAGCGCCTCGTCATGCTTTTTCACGAGGCTGAAGTATGCACCTTCGCGGTTCATGAGTTCCTCATGCGTCCCGTTCTCCACCACTTTACCGTTATCCATGACGATAAGATAATCCGCATTACGGAGCGTCGATAATCGGTGCGCAATGGCAATCGTCGTTCTGCCTTTGATCAGGGAATCAAGCGCCGCCTGGATCTGCAGCTCCGTCTCGGTATCCAGCGAAGCTGTCGCTTCATCCAAGATGAGGATGCGCGGATTATGTAATACTGCACGCGCGATGGAGAGCCGCTGCTTCTCACCCCCGGACAGATTATGCCCGCCGGTGCCGACAATCGTATCGTAGCCATCTGGAAGCTTCTCGATAAAATCATGCGCATGCGCGATTCGCGCCGCATAGATAATATCTTCTACGCTGCACTCCGGATTCGCATAAGCGATGTTCTCAGCAATGCTGCCCGAGAACACGTAGACATCTTGCGAGACGATCCCAATGTTATTGCGAAGCGATGCAAAGGTTAAATCCTTGATATTGATTCCGTCGATTCGGATTTCTCCTTCGGAAACATCGTACAAGCGCGAAATCAGATTGACCAGCGTCGATTTCCCCGCTCCGGAGTGACCGACAACGCCGATCATTTGCCCGCGCTGCGCACGCATAGACACTTGTTTAAGAATGGCTTTATTCGGCTCGTACCCGAACACGATGTTAGATACTTCAATGTCGCCATTGATGCGATCGAGGTGAACCGCATTCGGCATCTCCGTAACATCCGGCACCGAATCCTGAATTTCGAAGATACGCTGCGCTGCCGCCATACAGTACGACCACCAGCCCACAATATTGTTCATGAACTGAATCGGTCCATAGAGCATATGCATGTAGCTGACGAAGGTCAGCACCTTGCCGAACGAGATGCTCCCGCCCATGACCATCCAGCCGCCGAACGACCAGATCAATATGCCTCCGGTTTGCGTCAAAATATTCAGTACCGGAAACATGGTGCCGCCAAACTTATTGAACGTTTGATCCGCGTTTGAGTAAGCCATATTGGACGTATGGAAACGATCGATTTCCTTCTGTTCTTTCCCGAACGCTTTCACAACCCGCGTGCCTCGGATGGTGTCGCTGATAATGGCATTCATCCGACTGATCGTCCGATGCCTTCTCCAGGACAGCCGCCACAGTCTCGGAAATGATTGTCGTATCAAAACGACTACAATCGGAAGCGGAATAAAGCAGAGCAGCGTCAGCTTCCAGTCGAGCACCAGCAGAATCGCTGTAATTCCAATAATATTCATGGCATTAACAATAAAGTAGGACATCCCGTCGACGAAGAAATATTGCAGCTCTGTCGCGTCGTTGTTTACCCGTGTCATGAGCTGGCCTGTCTGTTTACGCTGGAAGAAACTGAGGGACAGCCGCTGCATGGCGGAGAAGACGCTCGTTTTCAGATCGAATGCAATATTCGCCGACATCTTCGCATTGATGACGCCGTACAGCACGCCGAACAGGAGCGACAAGGTTCGAAATCCGATGATGAGTGTCACGATAAGGCCGATTTGATGAGCGAATGTCCCTTTCCCGCCCAACCCTTGATCAATAAGCACGGAGCCTTGCAGATAAGGAATGACAAGTCCGGTTCCTGAATTCAACAGCATGAAGAGGATGATTAAACTAATCGATTTCTTGTACTGCCCTGCAAAGGAAAGCAGCCGGGTGAAAATCGCATGCTTCTTCATGCATTTCGGACAAATCTGCCTGCCTTCATCCGGGTAAACCATACCGCATTTCGGACAAGTCCCTTGTTCGCGATCCTCATTCAAGCGCAGCTCATCGAGCGATTCATGGTTCTTCAGCTTCGTGAAGGCGGATGCAAACTTCGATGCTCTCCCCATCTCGCCATTCGTGAATGCGGCAATTGTGCGTTGTTCCTCACCTTTAAGAACGACCATTCCGGATGCAACCAAATTTACAATGAAAACGGATTCAATTTTGTCGATGTCAATTGCTTCTATTGACCAGCTACCCGAAGTTCTAGATTTTGAACGAGAGATGTTTGAACCAGCTTGCCCTCCAAATCCTTTGTAATTTTTCTCTTGCGCGGGCTCTTCCAAGCTTGTTGCAATGAAGAGCTGCTTGCCTGTCAAGACGAGATACGTGTCCAGAAACTCACCTTCGGTCGTACGATCGCAAAGCATGCTATATACGACCTCATCTTCTGCTGTGTCGTGCTGCCTCAAAACATGCTTTAAATCCTCTGGTAGCATTGTGATCAGCTCTTTCGAAAATAGAATGGTAACGATCCCATAAAATGGGATACTGAACGGGCATAGATCATCTTAATAGTCTCTGATTGGTTTGTCAATATTTTGTCACAAATTAAAAGCCCTAGATTCCGCTCCAGGGCCTTCCTACTCACGATGCCTTCAATAGAAACTCTTTATCAGTCGGTATACCTCCCCAGCCGACTTCTTTGATAAAGAGTAAGTGGTATTAGTATTATTTATGTTCTCGATAGTTCCGGCATCGTTTCTTATCCATAGAAAATAGGTTTCTTTGCCCAATATAACCTTATACTCTGGGTCTGCCATATCGGCAATACCCGGGTTCTTTTTTGCGTGTTTAAAAGCCGTTTGGAAAATGGAAATATCAGTGGCATCCGTAATGACTTTTAATGAATCCTCCTTCGTCTCTTGAAAACTTTTCATTTGATAAATATGAATTTGTTTGATTTTTTCCTTTGTGCAGCCTAATAGCGATGCGAGTATTAAGATGGCGGCACTGCAATATACAATGTATCTCTTCATAACTTCACCCCACAACGTCATCTGCATCTCAATCATCGCTAGTAGCAGTTTAGCCCCTGTCATAACGATAGAGACCATCGCCGCGATGCCCCAATACAATAGTTTTCGTTCTAGTGTGATAAACGGGATCTCTTTTGAATGGGGATCCGTTTTGTAAAGCGTGACTCCTATTTGCGCGATGATAACCGCCATACCGATCAACGACAAGCTGTGCTGTAATATTTTATAAACGGGAAGATCCAAAATGACGATAGATTGCAGCATTGAGAGCTGCTGAACCATATCCCCTCCCTCATGTGTGAAGGCGTCGACCGCTATATGCGAGAGGAAGCCGGCGGAGACCGACACGATGTAGACAATCCAGTCACGAAGAGACCGTAGACTCCATGTACGTAATAGGTTGTACGCCTTCCGATTCATACCAAAGACGTATGGCAAATGCAGGACGAGTGATTCCTTAACTAATGTATGAAAAAGGTAGGCGAACAGGATACATAGCGGAATCACCTGCGCGAACAAGCCAAAGAACGAATGACCGATCGTTTGATGGGGCTCCAAAGAGAGGAAATATTCAAAATCAGGCGCCATACTCCCCAGCACGAGGCCCGTTACACTAAAACAACGTGGGTTAATTAATTTTAAGGGTAGAGCGTAGGTCGGGTGCGCAAAGGTAAATGGCATCGGTTAATTGTTAACCTCCTGATATTCAATTGGATTGCGGTTCACAGGCGAGAAAAACAATCCTTTTAACCAGACGGACTAATCGTGAATGAAGTTGCGCTATGCTGCTCGGTAGTTTAACGGCTATCCCCGTTGAAAGTTCCATATTGTAAATAAAGAAAGAACCCTTCGCAAGAAGGGCTCTTTCTTTTGGATGATCTCGCTACGTCCTCGAACGGCGAGGTAAGCTTTTGGTAGTAGCGTACCTCATCGCGCTCGCCGCCATGTACGCTGCTGCAACAGCAATGATGACGATAAGCCAGCCATCATGAAGCCTATCGAACCAGTCGAAAGCAGTCGTTTTGACAAATGAGAAGAACACCACGTTAAAGGAGCATCCCATGAGGATGACCGACCAAATCGATCGTAGGCGGATATACAAATAGCCATACAGGACACCCAGTGGTATACCAAGCAGCTGCATGGCGAGTCCGCCCGGCTGGAGGGCTGCGATAATAATTGAAACGAGAATCACAACCCAGATGACGGCCACATTTCGACGCGCTTCATTTAAGAGAATACCCATGAACAAGATTATCTCCAAAGAGGTGTTGATGACGGCTGAGGCTATAAGATAACCAGCTGGAACGTCAGCATATTGATCAGTGAAGCTTGCCAGCTCATTAACCCCTTGATGGAGAAGGAGTTTGAGGGCAGCGGTGAAGAAGAATGCAAACCCGATGCCGACAGTGACCATATGTACAGTTTGTAGCGTTGAGATAGGATGGTACTGCTGCATCCGTATGAAGCCAGGCGCTGTCTGCGAAACCATCAATTTGTATTTCATCTTATAAGCTAGATAGCACAACACGATGGACAGAGCCAGAACGATAAAAGCTTGCGCGGGCAATTGTTCGCCTTCCCCAAATGTTCCCCAGCCGACCAGCGGGTTAACTGCCACATTGTAGATCACAATCGCGGCTAGAATCATAGCCACATACAGCACTACATTTGCAAGCATTCCAAGGTATCGTCTCATTATTCTTTGTTCGCCCCCTTAACTGGGTTCCCACACTTCGGAAGATCAAGACAACATATTCGAGGATTGGAGTATCTATGCCATGTATGGGATTAGGGAGGCTTTTAACGAAACTGATATTTTCGCTCATTTTGCTGTTTTAACGACCATGCTGCATTGGATAATATTTTTTTGTCTTTCTGCTTTTCCAATATTTCTAATAACGCGTTCACAGCTCTCTGATCAAACTTCTGATTGCCTAACATATGAACCGCGGAGCGTCTCACACGAATATTCTGATCGAGTAATGCCCGTTCTACCAAGAGAAGCACGATATCAATACATAATGGGTTGTCCTTGCACGTTTGGCAACCAATGCTATGAACGGCGTGTCTTCGTACATCAGGATGAGTATCATTTATTCTACGAACTAAGGGTTCAATACATGTTTCATCTGCATAGTGATCCATAAGAGCGACGCACCATCTTCTTATTTTCCAATTTGGATGCTCCATTCCCAGTAATACATCTTGTAAGGCTGCCTTTCCAGCTTGTTCAAGTACAGGAAATGAACTTCTCCATCCTTCTGTCGTTGATAAGAGTTCAATATGATGACTGAATTCGCCCATTGCATCATCAATCCCCTCAATCAAGTATTACCTATAATTGTAATAGATGCGGCGAATACCACAAGGTGAGGGGGCCGGCTTTTTAATGAAATAAAAGACCCAACGAACACGAGCAGTTCTCTATGCTGCCCCTAAGTTGAATGAAGTCAGCGGATCATCGTTTTCTCTGACCAGCTGCCTTACCAAAAATATTTGCGGTTCAGATTTTTCACTATCTTTTTTCTTTAGCGGTATCCATTATGTCGGTGAATTCTTGGATTAATCCTGTCGCATTACCTATATTCTCAAGTCCCCAACTTTCTTGTTTTCATTGGTGAGTTCCCTCTTATTCTTAAGTCAAACTTCCATTTAATAAATCAGCGGCTACCTATTTAGTGATTTCTGGAATTCATAGCATTCGTGGAACTACGCATTCTCGTGGTAAACCGAAAGACGGTTTACAAACGGCTTAACTCTACTAACTGGTCTGTTTTAAGAGTATTATTAAATTGCTATTAATTTCTATTTTGAAGGTGAAGATAATGGACCATGATCAGAATTGTGAAGAAGCGGGAACCATTGAACAAGTTGAATTCCCTGTAACTAAGCAAAAAAAGCGTTTTACAATAAAGAAAGTAATCCTCGTATGTAGCAGCGTTCTATGCTTGATATATAGTACTGTGTGCGGTATGGTTTATTAGTCTGCGAAATGATTATACTGCGGGAACTATATATATGCCCGTAATTGAGACTCCTGAATCATACGACATTAACGTGACAGGTGATGGGTTAGGAATCATTGTGTATAAAGGAAAAGTATATACGAAAAGCGATGCTGAAATATCCCCAAGCGACGCAAAGAAAATACGTGGAACCAAAATTGGCAGAACAATTACCAAATGGAACAGCCACGATTCGAAGGAACTTACTTCAACGGCAGGAGAGTTCGATTTGTATACCGTTCGCGGTTACGACAGCGACTTCAGAATTTAGGCGTACGCTCAGTTTGACGGGGAATTTTGGCCAGCATTTTATGAATGCTTGAATGGGATTGAAGTTAGTGACGGAAGCGATGTATATAAACAAATGAAAATCATCGGTCATGTCCAATCTACAATGTGGCAAACATATGAGAGTTGGGAAAACTCTAAAAAAGAATACAGGGAGGTTAAATTGGACAGCAGTATAGTAAACCACTTTTTGAAAAGTCTTCTTGATGCAAAGCCCATAGAGATGAAAATTGCAGAAGCTGAAGGCGTTTACGAAAATGGACAGAAATTCTTTTACGTCAAACTAAAAGATGGCAGTGTAGTTACTTTACATCTTTTTAAAGATGGTTATGTAAGTAATAGAACTTCGTTTTTATTGTTCAAATTAGTTAAAACAGCATTTGATGAACTTTGGAATCGTTTGAATTAATAGTGTGAAACTGTAAATTCTCTCTCATTCTGAATGACAAGCGTCACTTCCTCGTTACAAGTCGCGATTCGAGAAATACGGTCTCCAACTGCCGGTTAGCGCAATGAAAATAGAGCAGCTGCGGATCGCAAACTGCCCCATGATTCTTAAGTTGTTTTTCATCTTAGATCAAGCCTCTTCTAAACTCAGCTCGCACGCCATGGAAAATCTTTAGTATAAATTCGCGTTCGGACACCTGTATACCCGTTCTCCAGAATCATAGTGATGGACGATATGATGATGGCCAAAACATACTTTGTGCCTCCAGTACATCGCAATCTCATACTTCCATATTAGTTCCAGAAATTTTGATTTGGCCAATGTCGCTCGACACCCAAATCATCAAGTTGCTTTAAATATGCTTGGAGCAAGTGTGCTTGATCCTGCACGTCATGAGTCGAACAACCCCGCTGGACAGCGAAAGCTGCCAATGCGCCGGCTGCTTCACCAATATTCCATTCCGTTGGATGAAGCCGGTAGCAGCCATTTGACACTTGCGTGGTCCCGATATTTTTACATGCCGGGAGCAGGTTACGGACACGAGTCGGCAACAGTGCTCCCAATGGGATTTCATAAGGAACGCTCGGGATATAAAAGCCGCGCTGCGAATTAGTCGTCGGATGCAAATCGAGATGGTAACTGCCGACGCCAACACTATCTTCGTAGGTACGAATTCCGTCAGCCCCACGAGCTCTTCGGCTGACATCGTTTTCCGTAATGGTGTAACGCGCACGAATTCTTCTTGATTCGCGTATGTATGCCGTTTTCGCAAGCCCATCTGCCGTCCCTAGTACATCGCCACGCGGTCGAACGCCAGGATAGCCCCGTCCTCCGTCTAGTCTAGGTGCTTCGGTCTGCAGCCAGTACAATAACGACAGACTGAGTTGCTTAGCCTGATGCAAATGCCGCTCCTTTTCCTCTGCCGAAACGCCAATGATAGAACCAACATAATAATCGTTTTGAGGCCAGTTTATAAGTGTCACTTCACCGTCATACAAATGCGGATCTTCCAGCTGTGAGGGATCAAAGATGCGGCGGTAGTCCCATAATGATACGAGCCCTTGCTCGTTTGGAAACATCGTATATTCCTTGATTTTATCTGGATTGTGAGGGTCCATCGTTTTCCAATTGAGGATCGAATATTGTGAGAATGAAGGAATGAAGCTGCGCCAGTAATCGTACATCTCCGGCTTATTTATTGTAAAATCGCCGCACTCCACATAGTCGACGGCGAAAACATAAGTAATTGACTGCATGTCGAGCGGATCAGCCTGCTCCATCGCATGAGGCTCCCCCGTATCCGAACGAGATTCTGCACCAGTCACATGCTCGATACCGCCAAGTGGCAGTAACTCGCCAAGTTCTGTTGCATCCAGATACATCGGAGCAATGAGCTCAAACTGACCGCTAGTACCATTTTGCTCGACGATAAGGGAACGACATTCGTCTCCTTCTATAACTACCTCGGTCGGGCGAGTATGGAGCAGAATTCTGACTCTCCCTCCATTCACGTATGGTGCAAGCATATCTTCCAGCACTCTGAGCGCCACTTTAGGTTCATGCGCAAGTCGGCTCACCCAGCCGTTTCCTGGATTCAGAGTTGCATTGCCTGCCGCTTGAGCATTTAACGGGTAATGATTGCGGTAATATTCTCGAACTCGATTACGAAATTCTCGATATGATGCTGTGCACCCGAAATGTTCAATCCATGGGTGTTCATCCGGAGGTACAGCTTGGCTAGTGAGTTGGCCGCCTATCCAGTCCGTCTCCTCGGTCAGGATGACACGAGCGCCTAAACGGGCAGCAGTCAATGCTGCGGCGACTCCACCAAGCCCGCCTCCAGCGATGACAATGTCGGCTTTCATCTTGATTGTCATTAGTTCCTCCTCTTGCTACCGAATAATTCTATTGTAGCTAGTTCGTACTAGAAGATTCCCAGAATCCACGATAGGCCTCAATAAATTGTTGAAAATATACGGTTGCCCGTGGTGACAATCCATTCAGATAATCCGATTCGGCGCACCAAGGCTGATTGGAGAAATAGTCGCATTGAATACTTGTATTTCTCGTATACGTCAGCATTAACGTACGTCTCGGGATATCCTTATAATAACGTCCGCGGTGCAAACCATATGGGTTGAAAATGACGGCATCCCCGGCTTTGAGCGGTATGCGCAGTGCATTCGGCATTCCATCTTCCTGGTTATGGCTCTTATTGTCGGATAATCGAATATATGCTTCCTCCGGCGAGTCATTTCGATTGGCGGAATAGGGAACATATTCAATATCATCGTTATCAATCAACGCAATCTGGAATTGGATTCCGGAATGATCGTTAAAATCCGCTTTTCGGATTTGATCCAGCATGTTCCTTTCTTCCTCGTCCGAGCTGCATGAAAATTGCGAGTCCCGATGCCAGCCTCCATTATGGCTCGCATACCTGTGATTGACGAAGTAGCTGGTACAGCGAAACAAAGACGGACCGGAAAAGATTTGCTCTACTGGCCCCAAGCACCGCGGATCGGCTATTGTTTCCATGATCGTCTGTAAATGTTCTGGATTGTCGCGGTGCCAGCGAGGATTATTCAAATGCCGCATCACTTCGAAGTCCTTATTCGGATTCTCCAAATCCCATGCCTCGGTATACTGCTGAAGCGAGCCGTTGCAGGCAGCCAGCAGCTTCTCCAGCTCTTGCCCTTTAAAAACTTCCGGATAAATAATATAGCCCTCTTCCCTGAACTGTCGATAGGCAGATTTTAATTGAAACATGGAATTCACTCCTCTTTATTTAAGCTTTTATCACTCTACCAGAAACCCTCTTGCATCATATTTCGCATATAGCTTTATGGCGCCTTCGTGATTCAGGAGCCTGCTACAAGAGGTTCAATAGATACCCTTCTCTTTTCACTCGCGGAAGCAAGGCATGCCTCAATGACTTGAATCGTTCGCACGCCGTCCCAAGGGCTGACTGCCTCCGGTTCACCATGAAGCGCCGCCCGAGCGAAACTGTTAAGAAGCAATAGCTGCTGATTGCCACGCTCGAACGGCTCTATCCGCGTCTCGCCAAGCACAGTAACCTGTATGTCAGGGCTCAGATCTCCGCGAAGCGTGAATGCGGACGGCAGTCGGATCGTTCCGCGGGTGCCCCGGATTTCTAATGTATTTGAGAAGTCAGCCCACAATCCGCACTGAAACGTAAATGCTACGTCACCCGGAAATTCGACGAGACCGGAGGCCATCATATCAACGCCATCATGCTCCAGCGAGAAAAAAGCCTGCATCGTTGTGGCCACGGGTTCCATTTCCAGCACATAACGAGCCGCGCTAAGCAAATAGCAGCCGATGTCATACATACTGCCGCCACCCATTTCCTGATGGAATCGGATATCGCGCTCCATATTGGAGCGGTCCGACGTAAAGACACCGTGAATTGCTCTCACGGTACCAATCTCGCCAGAACGGATAATTTCCCTAATACGGTCATAGCGCGGATGGAAGCGATACATAATGTTTTCTTGAAAATGTACGCCGTACTGCTCGCAAGCCTCAACCATTTGTACCGCATAGCGCTTGGTCACCGACATCGGCTTCTCGACTAGCACGTGTTTGCCTGCTCGAGCAGCATGAATCGTCCATTCCCGGTGCATATGATTAGGCAGCGGGATGTAGACTGCATCGATATTTGGATTGGCAAGCAACTCAATGTAACTGCCATAGGCGTCTTGTATGCCGTATGCGTCTGCAAACACTCGGGCTCTTGCTTCCTCACGGCTTGCAACGGCGACTATCTCATGGATGTTCGAAGCTTGGACAGATGGAATAAACGCCTTTGTTGCAATTTGGGCACATCCTATAATCCCCCAGCGCAGCTTCCTCATCAGTTCTCCTCCTTCAGGCTCAACTTAGCTGCCAATAGACATGTTCGATCCTATTAATCCCTTGAGATGTTCTCCATGGCCATGCCGAATAAATATGAATTCCATTTTCAGCGACCTCCTAACATCAAGTTCGATATTAGGTATTCTATGAATGAATTGAGCAATCCTGCCAGTTAGTTGAACATAGTTAGCCGATTAGCTTTGGCTAGGAACTACACCTGCCATTAGCTGAAGAAGGCAACCGGTCATAACCGGTTGCCTTTGTGTTGTTATGATATTATAGTGCACGTTAGCGGTATGAAAAATGGAGCAGCTACCGCCTAGTTGTCTCCTCTTACAATAAAAAAAAGTCTGATTTCTCAAGCTTTCAGCTGTTCGACTAATACCTAATAGGATGTGTTTCGTTATCCTTCAGATCCCCTTTGTATTTTCTAGAAAGTGACGCAATAAATGAAGTGCCACTGTTTTCCGATAAACCGCCGTGGAGCGCTGATCATCGATTGGGTTTAGAATGCTTTCATAATCAGCAACAACCGCATCGATTGCCTTATTCTGGAGCGGAAAGGCTTGCCCCAATAAGGTTTGTTCAATAGCAATTGAGCGAACAACGGTTGGCCCTACAGCCCCGAAGGCAAAACGCACATCACGAACCTTGCCTTCTTCAGAGCGAATAGACGCTGCAAACGATATTTTCGCGATGGCATCTGCTCTTCTGTTCGCCACTTTCTCAAAAACAAAATGAGTGCGATCCTCTAGCAGCTCTGGCAAAATGACTTCTGTCACGATTTCATCTTTATTTCGGGACACTTTTCTTGGACCTTGAATAAAATCTCGAAGCTCGACTACCCGTTCACCATTAGCTGACCTTAGTCGCACTCTCGCGTTACAAATATATAACAATGGCAATGTGTCTCCAGCAGGGGAAGCATTGCATATATTTCCGCCAATCGTTCCTCGATTTCGAATCGCTGGCGCTGCAATTTCTTTGATCGCTTTCTTTACGATCCTCGGTATGAGGAGGTGTTCCATAATTTCGCTAAAGGAACAGCAAGCACCTATATGGAGATCATGATTCCTCTTATAAATCTGTTTTAACTCCTGTAAATGATCGATAAAAACAACCGGTTTATCAAATTTGGCAGGAGCCCCTCGCGGGCTTTTACGCTGTACCATGGCATCCGTGCCGCCTGCAATGATGAGGCAGTCTTCCTTGCCAAGCCTAGAGATGGTTTCATCTAGAGTCATATCTCGGTAGGAGGTTATCGAGTTCATTACCATAAGCCATCCCCCTTCTTCGCTGCTAGGTCAATCGCATCGACAATCATGTTATAGCCGGTACAGCGGCACAAATTACCGGAGATTCCTACACGAATCTCCTCTTCAGTAGGATGAGGATTCTGTATCAATAGGGCTGCGCTTGCCATTACCATTCCTGGTATGCAAAAGCCGCATTGAACAGCACCCGCTTCAGAATAACATTCGCTTAACAATTGGAATTGTTCCGTTTTGCAATACCCATCAATTGTAATGATCTCGGCTCCTTCAATGGCGCCGATGGGAATGAGGCAGCTATTCTGCAAAAGATTATTGACTAGGACACTGCAAGTCCCGCACTCGCCATCGCCGCAGCCTTCCTTAGCCCCGATTAACTGAAGTTCCTCTCTTAACAAGTCTATTAATCTTAGGGTACGAGACGCTGAAGTTTCTACCTCTCTTCCATTCAAGTGAAATTTCATCAATCGCTAACCCCTCTTCTTCGTCAAACTGTCTATAATCAATTCTGGTGTAATGGGAATTTGATAGAAGTTGATTTGCAAAGCATCCTCGATCGCTGCTTGCACCGCAGGAGCCCCTCCCGTCAGCGGCAATTCACCCACGCCTTTCGCGCCGTAAGGTCCCCCGGCAAAAGGATTGTCATAAAGGTGGCTTTCGATAGGGACGACATCCATTGCAGTTGGCGGTCCGTAGTCTGAAATGCTTTTTTGCTCGATCTTGCCTCGTTTGGAAGTCATTCTTTCCATATAACCATAGGCGAGTCCTTGCACCATGCCGCCATCGATCTGGCCTTTAACGATTTGTTCATCGATTGCTTTACCGATATCGTATCCGCCGTATACCTTGTCCACTTTAACCATTCCAGTTAATGTATCCACTTCAAGCTCAACGATATTGACTCCCCACGAATACGCAGGATAAGCATCCCCTGTAAATTTGGCCTCATCCCAAGGGATCATTTCCTCATGAACATAGTGCTCTATTACTTCTTGAGGTACACCTGATTGCCACTGCGCTTTAAGTTTATTAGCAGCTCGTTCCAATAATTTGCCGACAATCATCGTGGTTCTAGAAGCGACAGTTGGACCGGAGTCAGGAACTGATTTCGTATCCGGATATGGAAACGATATGGCATCGTAAGGCAGCCCAAGCCCGCTCGCTACAATTTTGCACATCGTCGTTAACGCGCCTTGCCCCATATCCGAGTTGGATATCTTGATCAACACTTGATCGTTTTCTGTTTTGGCTAACTTTACGGTAGCTTTAATATGGTCTCTTTCTCCGCTTCCGGTGAATCCGCAGCCATGCAGGAAGAGGGATGCACCGATTCCTTTCTTATAGCGTCTATTCAGTCCATTGAAACTATGAAAGTCTTTAATTTTCTTCGAATAGTCCGTAGCTTGCAGCATGTCATTAATCATGTCGTCCATCATTACCGGATCTCTAAATCTGCCGCCCGTAATGGTGGGACCGCCTTGTTTCACCACATAATTCCGTTTATAAGGAATGGGATCGATGTTCAGCTTTCTACTCATGTGCCCCATAACACTTTCAATAGCTGCAAAGCTTTGCGGTGCGCCAAATCCTCTGAAAGCTCCGTTCGGCACTGTATTGGTTTTCAGCGCGAAGCCTCTCGCATGGAAATGCGGGATTTGATATACGCCTGCACTGTTTAATAAACACCGCTGCAGGACGACTGGACTTAAGCCTGCATTTGCCCCGCTGTTAAGAAACAGCTCCACCGTCATGCATTGAATCGTTCCATGTTCATCTAAAGCCGTTCGATATTTGAATTTGGCGGGATGTCTCTTCGTCGTTGCTACAAAGTCTTCAGCTCGGTCAAACAGCAGCATGACCGGTTTTTGAACAACCTTAGCAGCTATGCCGACATGGCAAGCCATCATGGATGGGAAATCTTCTTTCCCGCCAAATCCGCCTCCTGTTGGACTTTGTATGACACGTACCTCATCATCCCCGCATGCCAGGGCGCTGACCAATGCATTCTTCACATAATACAGACATTGCATCGACCCTTGTACAAGGATTTCTTGATCGTTATAGATCCCTAGCATGCCTTGGGGCTCCAAATAGACATGCTCTTGGTAGCCTGTCTCGTATTCTTCTTCTATAATTTGATAAGCACTTGCTTCGATAGCTTGTATCACTTCGAGACTTTCTCCGAATTCGTGACTAGCGAATACGCCTGTTTGATCCTTTTGCTCAATGGCTTCCTCTAAGGTGACGATGGCTTGATGTTCTTCAATATCCACTTGGGCCTCGTCGATTAATTGATGAAGAATATCCAGTTTGGGTCCAACGAGCATGAATAGGGGTTCACCAATGTAATTGACCCATTCATCAGCGAAGATAGGTTGATCATTATGTAACAGCTTCACAAAGTTAGATCCAGAGATGTGTTCTGCCCCTATCTTTACGTAACCTTCAGGCAGCTGCGGCAGCTGAATAGATCGTACTTTCCCGTACGCGACAGGTGAGCGAAACAAGACGCCATAGAGCATGGAATCTGGACTCACGTCGCCGATATAAGCGAGTTGACCTGACACTTTCCCAGCATGATCTTTCTTTTTCACAGAGATACTTATATCCTTCGCCTGCATGTGAACAGCACCCCTTATGATTGTTATCTGTTCTTGCTGCACTCGTTGTAATATTTGGTTGCGTTTATGAAATCTTCTGGTGTATCCAAGTCCATCAGGACACCAGGGTCATCGACATTCATGAAATTCTTGTGATAGCTTTGAAGAATCCTTCGCAGATTATGATCTGCCTTCGCCTCTGTAATACGTGTTTTTATCTCTCCCGATAGTTTAATGGGGTGTCCGGCTCTCATTTGGTAACTCGGAATAACGACTACCCCTTCTTCTATAGCTAGTTTTCGTATCGTATCCTTCCGTGCGAGCGGACAATCTCCTGGCGTAATAAAAAAATGAGAGGCTTCCACTTCCTTGCAGCCGATCTGTACCGAACTAAACATACCTTGGTCAAAGCTCGGGTTATGTACACATACGATCTCCATATCGCAGCTGTTCTTCTTCTTCATCAAGGCGACTGCATCATGGATTCGTTCCCACTGAAACCCGCTTACGATGATAACTCTCTTGCATATTCCATCAAATTTGGAGACTGTATGCTCTAACACGGTCGTTGTCCCTAGTTTTAAAGTCATTTTAAATGCAGATGCTCGACTTGAATATCCGGCTGCAAGAATGATCGCTTCCATTGATTCCGCCATATAGCCTCCTTATTCTGTTCTCAATGAAGGGGTTCAATGAATACATGCTGAATACCGCCGCAGATCCCCCCATCTTCATAAAATAGCCCAGCAGTCAGATCGACCGTGTGCTGGGTGCTCTGCTTTGTAGCGAGAACTTGCATCGCAATCTCGATTACTTCCCCTTCTCCGCAGCCTCCTCCGATTGTTCCGGCGATGGTGCCATCCGCATAAATGATCATTTTAGCGCCAGCCTTTCTGGGGGTAGAACCTTTCGTTCGTATCACGGTAGCGAGAACCGCTTGAGCACCGATCTTTTGTATCGTCACGATCCGGTTCAACAACTCTAGCTCGCTCATTCTTCTCCCCCCTATCTGTTCACGATAAAATGGCCGATTTCTTCCTTCATTGAATTTCCAGATGCAGCATTCTTAACCCGTAAAATTTCGGCTAATACGCTGATTGCAATTTCCTCAGGTGTTTGAGCGCCTATATCCAAACCGATAGGAGCATATATGTTCTGAAACAAGGCGTCCGGAAATTCCTCATGGAGCCTGGAAAACACACCTGAAATGCGTCTGCGGCTCCCAATCATGCCTATATACGGTACAGATAAATGCAATTGCAGAAACTCGCGAAGGATCGCAACATCATATTGATGACCGCGCGTGAGCAGCACAATATATGGCTTGTCCGTTATGTTCAAACTCCTGAAGTACTCCATATATTCCTGACATACAACCTCGTCTGCACAAGGAAAATGTTCCGCATTCGCGAATTGAGGTCTATCGCAAATGACCGTGATATATAGACCAAGTCTTTTCCCCATTTCGACCAATGGCTTTGCCACATGACCGGCTCCCGCAATGACTAAGTGCAATGGAGGCGGATGTACTTCTACAAAATATTCAATTTCGCAGTCCTGTAGTCGTGTGATGTACGTACTTGATTTTCGATGGATGAGCGCCATTGCTGCATGTTCCAATACAGGCTGGCATTCTTCCAGATCTACTAGTTGCTCGGAGAATACTTCTCCATCAGAGAACAACAACAGCTTCGTTCCAACAGATGCTTCTATCGTCCTTCGATTATGGTTAGAAGCATGAAGATTGATCTTCGTGACTGTGATCAATGCAACCCCAATGCGATTTTCAATGGAGGAGATCAGTCTCAGATAAAGTTCCATCTCTCTCACCCTCTCTGGCAACGAATCTTCATATTTATCTATATGATAGGATCGCTATAAATAGCAGAATTATTTTCAGAGAATGAAGCGGAGGTGCGAACTCTTTATGTATCGGAATTCATTATTTTTTATATTTATGCATAAACCAAGTTGTGATATATTAGTTAGATTGCACAGTAAAACATCAGGAGGAATATGAATTGCACGACACTGTAACATTGAAGCGTTCTCTTGGACTTTGGTCTATTGTCATGCTTGGACTAGGCTATATGGCTCCGATGGCTTTGTTTGACACGTTTGGAATTGTATCTGGATCTACCGAAGGACATGTGCCGGTTGCTTACGCGATTGCTCTTGTCGCCATGCTCTTTACAGCATTCAGTTATGGGAAAATGGTGAAGGTTTACCCAAGCGCAGGTTCAGCTTATACCTATACCCAAAAAACAATGAACCCACATCTTGGATTTCTAGTAGGCTGGTCGTCCTTGCTAGATTACCTGCTTCTCCCTATGGTCAATGCGCTGCTATCCCAAATTTATCTTTCAGCTATTTTCCCCGAGGTGCCGAATTGGATTTGGGTTGTAGCCTTCGTGCTTGTCATCACCTGTGCGAATATATGGAGCCTCACTTCTATCGTTAAATTCAATACCTTATTAGTGCTCTATCAAGTGCTTGTTGTTGTATTTTTCATCATTCTCTCCATCAAGGAGCTATTGCACGGTGTTGGGTACGGAAGTATTCTTGCTTCAGGTCCAATATATAATTCGGATATGCACATCTCTACCTTGGTCATCGGCGCAACGGTATTATGCTTCTCGTTTCTAGGTTTTGATGCTGTAACCACGTATTCGGAAGAAACGAAGAATCCGGCTGCTACGATCCCTAAGGCGATTTTCCTAACAGCGCTTATCGGTGGGTTGCTATTCATCATAGGCTCCTATTTTGCACAAGCAGTCTTTCCTGACGTATCCATGTTTAATGATCCTGACGCGGCTTCGCCCGAGATCGCTCTCTTTGTTGGCGGTAAAATCTTTCAGTTGTTCTTTCTTGCTGCTTCATTCGCTTCTACCGTAGCATCGGGACTTTCCTCGCATGCAAGTGTGTCGCGCCTACTGTATGTGATGGGGCGAGATAACGTACTGCCGAACAAATTATTCGGTTACGTTCATCCTCGATTGAGAACGCCCGTACTGAATATAATTATTGTCGGACTGATTTCCATGACCGCTATTTTCTTTAATTTGGAAACCGCCTCTTCATTCATTAGTTTTGGGGCGCTGATTGCGTTTACGTTCGTTAACTTGTCTGTGATTGTACACTACGGATGGAGAAGGAAAATGTATAAATCCGTCACCAGCTTCCTCGCTCATGTGCTTATTCCTACCATTGGTGCGATTTTCGTCTTTATTCTTTGGTTTAATCTGGAGCACAACTCCTTTATGCTTGGCCTCAGCTGGGCGGCAATAGGGATTATCTACCTCCTGTATACGACTAAATTGTTCAAAGTCACCCCCGTCAACATTCAATTTGAAGAGGCTGTGACCTAAAAGTTGCTAAGCTTGGTGTAATGCAAAAACTCCTGCTGGACTCGTCAGCAGGAGTTTTTGCATTGTTCAACAATAGGCTTCCTCACGGGAAGCCTATTGTCACGGCATAAAACAGGTGTAAATTGGAAACTTTAACTAAATGATCATTAAAGAAGGAACTGATTGATTTGAACGACAAAATAACCACTTTCCAGTTATCTTTGCTGCTGATTACGTTCATCGGAATCTCCAACCACGTCATCCTGATTCCCATCTTGCTGGATACAGCGAGCCGCGACGCCTGGATCTCAGTATTAGCAGCTATTATCCCTTCGATCCTTCTTGGCTTGCTGTATGTATATATCTACAAACATATTCCAGCTTCTCTCTCCACCTGGGTGAAAGAGAAAACAAATACGATGGTTTGGTTTATTTTCACGCTTGTGTTTTCCGTATATTTCTTGACGCAGGCGAGCATCAGCATACGGGATACGATCGTGTGGTCCAATTCGTCCTACTTGACCTATACGCCGCCATGGGTAGTCGGCCTATGTCTCATCGGCATTTGTTATTTTACGGCAAGAAAGGGACTGGCCGCAATCGCCATCACCAATGGCATCCTTCTGCCCTTTATTATTATGGCCGGCTTATACGTCATGACTGTGAACTTTCAATATAAGGATTACGGCTATTTATTTCCTGTTTTCAAAAACTCGGCTCAATCCATAGCAACAGGTTCTTGGTACACGACATCGGGGATAACGGAAATCTTCCTCGTGTTCTTCCTGAAGGACGATGTCCAAGGGAAGCTGTCTCGAATCAACTTCAGTCTGATCGTTCTTATGTTGATCGAGCTGACATTAGGGCCATTGACAGGCGTAATCGCCATGTTTGGTCCGTTCGAAGCTACGCTGCTGCGATATCCGGCCTATGAGCAGTGGCGGATGGCGGCAATCGGAAGTATGTTTGGTCAAACCGACTTTTTGTCCATTTATCAATGGCTGGCAGGCGCGTTTATACGAATTTCGTTAGCCATGTACATCATCCAGACCCTTTGGGTGAAAAAATGGAAGCATCCCGAAATTGTGCTTATTCTAATTTCGCTGCTGCTCCTTGTCATCAATCTGCTCAAGCTATCAGACGTGCGGTTTCACAACCATGTGAAAACCTACTACACGAGCTCCAGCATCTTTTGCGGTTTCAGTACCATCGTAATCTTAATTTGCATTTGGACAGGAAAGAACAAGAAGGCGGTGAAGAAAAATGGCTAGCATTAGCGAAAGAGAAATACGGTTGTTATTCGAAGACTGCGGCGATGTGAATTTCGAGGCGAACGGCGGCTTTCTATTTGTTTTCTGCCAAGGTATGGCTAACCGTGAGCAAATCAATGAAATCAGCATACGAGGTGCAGAAATTTGGTGTCAGCACCCCGTAACCATAACATCGCAATGGAAGAATGAGCTCGCTTCTTACGTGTTTAACGGGAACTTGCTTCTTTACGAATTAGAAACGGGTTGCTTCTACACGCAATACGTCGCGGACCCTCCCCAAAGAACCACGGAAGAGTCCGTCACGGAGACATCTGCGAAAGGAGCGCGCGACGGATTTACCGAAAGCATCATGACCAATCTGGCATTGATCCGTAAACGACTGGGAACCCCAACACTTAAAGTGGAATCTTACACAATCGGCGTCCGGAGCCAGACCGGTATCAAATTGCTTTACATCCAGGACATTGCCAATAAAGAGACGATCGACGAAGCAAGAGCAAGATTGCGGAAAATACAGATCGATGCGCTCATTACTAGCTCGCAACTAGAGGAGGCCATTTCGGATAAGTCTTATACGGTGCTGCCTCTTATCGACAATACCGGACGACCCGATTTTGCCGCGGAGTGCTTGATCAGCGGCCGTTTCGTAATTTTGCTTGACGGCTCGCCGCTAGCCATTATCGCCCCCATTACGCTTACATCGCTCATCAAATCGCCGGAGGACGGCTATTTCCGCTCGGTGCTCAGCTCTTTTCAACGTTTAATCCGATTTGGCGGCTGGTATTTGGCCTTGTTCTTACCCGGATTCTACATCGCGCTGATCGGATACAATTTCGAGCAGGTGCCGCTTCCTTTGTTAGCTACGATCGCATCCAACCGCATTGGGCTACCGCTATCGCTTCCTTTCGAGACGATTACCGTGCTCGTCTTGTTCGAGTTGTTCAAGGAAGCCGGGCAGCGGCTGCCCAAATCGGTAGGGCCAACCGTAACCGTCGTCGGCGGTATTATCGTAGGCGATGCTGCCATACGAGCTGGCATCACGTCACCTGCAGTTACTGTCGTAGCTGCAACCACCGTTATCGCTGGATATACGCTGGTGAACCCCACGCTAAGCGGTATCGTCTCTATCGTCCGTATCGGAATTATGATTATTTCCTCGATCCTAGGAATGTTCGGTTTCTTCATGTCCATCTTCTTTGTCGTCGCCTATTTATCCGATCTCAAATCGTTCGGGGTTCCGTACCTCTCCCCGATCGCACCGCCATCCTGGAAGGATCTCACTGGGGCGTTGCTGAAGAAACCGGCGAATAACATGAGAAAACGGCCTCAGAACCTCCATTTGCAGGACGATACGAAGATGAAGGACGAATAACCATGAAGCGGGCTTTGAGGATGGCTTTGGTCTACTGCATTGTGTTATCCCTTTGCGGCTGCTGGGATGTAAAGAACATTCAATACTTCAACTTCGTCAACGTGATCGGAATTGATTACGTCGATGGAAAATATAAAATTTATGCGCAAATCAATGACCTGACAACGATGGCGAAGCAAGAAGGCGCAGCACAAAGTCCTAGACCTGTCGTTATTGGAACTGGAGAAGGTGAAAGTATTGGAATGGCTATCTTTGATCTTCAAAAGGAAAGTCAGATGCGAATGGACTGGACGCAGAATAAAGCTTTAATATTTAGCGATCGCGTTCTTGCCAAAGGAATCTTCGAGATCCATGATGAATTAATGCGAACACGCGATCAACGCTATACGCCATGGGTGTTTGCAACGAATGAAGATCTTGCTAAGATTCTTATCACAATGCCGATCACAGGAAGCTCTTATGTATCCACGCTGTATTACCAGCCCGATCTCTTATATAAGCAGCTGCAATCTTCCTTTGAGCCGATAAAATATCAGCATTTCATCCGATCTTCAAGAGAGCCGTACGAGACGACCTTGCTTGACCATGTAAAGCTAACTAAAAACTGGAAAAAAGGCCATAAACCGTTTACGCTGCCAATCGTGGATGGCTTGGTCGCATTAAAGGATGGCAAGAGCGAAGCCAGATTCAACCGTGAAGAAGCAACCGGCGTGAAATGGTTAAAGGAGAAGACGCAGCGCGGTCTTCTCCCTATTAAGGATGATCAAGGACACTTCGTTGGAACTGCCGCTCTGAAGAACAATAAAGTGAAGAAAACAGCCGCCTATAAGAACGGCAAACGATTTGTTATTCTAAATATCAGCATGGACGCGGGTCTCCGAGAACAGAGGCAGCCGAATGGATTAGAAGAAATGAATAAGCTGCTCGAGAAGAGTCTATACGACGAGATTATGAAAACCTATGAGGTAGCCAAGCAACGATCCGTTGATATTTACTCCTTGAACGAAATCTGGTATCGCAAAGGTCTAGCCGTGAGCGACGAGATTCCAGGAATTGAGGTGCATGTCAAAGTTAAGCTTATGGCTACAAGCATGCTCGAGCTAAGGGAGTAATGGGACTCAGATCCCAAGAGCTAAATTAGCGCAGTGACCTGAGTCCATTGCGTAGTTCTTCCACAGAGAGCGTCGGCTGCTCCCATGCCGCGAAGTGTCCGCCCTTGTCGAGCTTGTTGTAATAGATAAGATTCGGATACGCCTGTTGTGTCCAGCTCTTCGGCGCTTCATAGACCTCGTCGGGAAACACGCTTACGGCAACGGGAATGTTGACACCTTTCATGCCAAAGAACGAATATTTATTCTCCCAGTATAGGCGTGCCGAAGAAATCGGCGTATTCGTCAACCAGTAGAGCGTGATGTTGTCGAGAACATCGTCTCGGGAAAGGCCCTCTGGTTGTCCGTTGAATGCTTTAGTAATCAGCTCCAGGCTTTTCGCGTCATGGTCCAGCATAAAGGCGGCCAAACCAATAGGCGAATCTGCGAGTCCCGTAAGCGTCTGCGGGCGCGTTCCCATCATCAGGGCATATCCATCATGCTTGTAAAAGAAGTCCAGCTGCTCGCATGCGCGCTTTTCTTCGCCTGTCAGACCAGGCGGGCAGCCCTTGCCGGCTTGAATCGCCATCTCGAGCTCGGACGGAACTACAAAGGGCAAGTTGGTATGAATGCCGATCAGTCCACTAGGCTGTTGGATACCCATTACGTCTGCTATAATGGCGCCCCAGTCGCCGCCTTGCGCCACATACTTCTTGTAACCAAGCCGATTCATCAGTTCTCCATAAGCATGAGCAATGCGGTCAGGGCCCCAGCCAGTCGAGGTTGGTTTGCCCGAAAATCCATAGCCAGGCATCGACGGAATGACGACATCGAATGCATCCGATGCCTTACCGCCATAGAATGAATTGAATGTCCTCCCCATCAATATTGGTGACGAACATCGGCAAAGCGTTTAACTTGGACTCAAATTTGCGCCAATTGTAATCGTTCGCCCAATAATGGGCTAGGTTCTTCATCGTTGCAAGCTGCGTGCCTTGCGTTTGATCAGACACCGTTTCTTTGTCAGGCCATCTTGTCGCAAGTATGCGCCTACGCAAATCGGTAAGCTCCGCATCCGGAATATGTACCTGAAAAGGTCGAATAGCTTTCGAATCCGCTGCGGATTGTTGAGGGGCTCTATACGAATTCGCGCTAACCGTTTGCGTCATCGGGCCGAAAGTCGTAAATTGCTGGGATAAGGCTGCAAGCATTGCCAAACAAAACCAGATCTTGCTGATGTGTGAATTCATATAGTTGTAAGCTCCTTTCAGTAAGGTAAGGGTTATCCTTATCATTAGGTTACAGTGCTTTCTTTACTCCGAACAGGAAAAAAGGAACAAAAAAAGCCGCCCATAATCGGCGGCAATGTTAATAATTCAGACGATGAACGTACGGATATGAGCGAGCATGGCATCCAATACCGCTTCGAGCGGGCTCGTCTCCTTTCGAACTTGAGTAAGAAGAAGTCCTCCTTGAAGCGCAGTCAGTAACGCCAGCGCGAGATTGTTCGGGTCCGCATCGGCTCTCAGCTCTCCGCGGTCATACATCGTGCGAATTCCTTTGCGTATAGCAAGCTCCCACTGCATAAATCCAGCTACGAGCTCACTTCGAGCTGCCGGATCTGTATCCGCCAGCGCACTGGCAAGCGAGCCGATCGAACAGCCTCCTTGGTATTGCCGTTCAATCTGAAGCTTCACAATCCCATCACGCCATGCTCGGAGCGCCTCCATGCTGTCCAAATGGCTCAGCAGAGGCTCCTGGGCATCCAGTACCTGTTCGGTCTGATACACAATGACCGCCAATACGAGCTCCCGCTTCTCCTTGAAGTAGTGGTAGAGCTGGGAAGCGCTGACTTTGGCCTCCCGCTGCACGTCTTCCACGCTTGTACCGGCAACTCCGCGTTCAAACATCAATTTGGCCGCGGCGGCGACGATACGCGCGCGTGTCTCTTTTCCCTTTTTCGTCAGCTTCTGCTCATGTGTTTTGACATCCATTATATTTTCCATGCATGTAGTATATCAAAAATGGAATTTACAATCCAGAATACTACCAACTTAGATGAGTTCTAAAAAACGGAGAAACTATAAACAATTAAACTGCGGTTTGTCCACCGTCGACGGCAAGGTTTGAGCCGTGAATGAAGCTGGCACGATCCGTCGCAAGGAAGACGACAGCCTCTGCAATCTCATCCGCTGAAGCAGGACGGCCTGCCGGTGCTTGGGCAGCAAGTTGATCAAGACCTTCCCCCATTGCGTCAGTTCCTTCCGTGCGCGTAGGACCTGGGCTGACAGTATTGACACGGACGCCGCTTGAGCCGTATTCGGCCGCCCACGCTTTGGTAAGCAGGTTGATCGCCGCTTTGCTCGAACCGTATAAACTCATTCCAGACATTCCGTAATCGGCAAGCATCGTCGAAATGTTGACGATTGCCCCCTTGCCCCTTTCCGCCATCAGCGGTGCCAGTTCGGCGACTAAAAAATATGGCGCTTTGACGTTCAGTGCGTACACCTGATCAAAGTCATCCTCCGTCGTTTCATGCGTCGGTCCGAACGGGAAGACTCCTGCATTGTTGACAAGAATGTCGACTCGACCGTTACCCAGCTCGACTGCGCGCTTCGCCAGTCGTCTTGCGCTCGACGCGTCGAGAAGATCCGTCTGCACGAAATCTGCCTTTCCTCCCGCAGCGCGGATAGCCGCAACCGACTGTTCGCCACGATTCGCATTGCGCCCCGCAACCATGACATGGATGCCTTGTGCAGCGAGCTGATTCGCAACTGCCCGACCAATACCGCTTGTTCCTCCTGTAATTAGTGCTGTAGTTTGTTTCGTATTCATATTATCCTATCTCCCTTCATTTTTTGGAGTGTTCAATCCAATCCATGAGGCTCATACTAACAAACGGATTTTGGATTGTCAACTCCAAAAATGAATGGGGCTGTCCGAAATTTAAGACAAGAGCAAATAGAAATGCAAAAACCGCGCAGAGCGCGGTTTATCGTAAAAGGATATTCATTTCCATTTTTCTTTCATTTGTCTCCTCAAGTCGGCGTTCTCCAACCGTAGCTTCTCGAGCTCGCTTCTTACCGCGCGCATCAAAGAATTCAGCCCGAATCCGATCATGAACAAGATTAGACCGAGTATGGATATCGTTCCTGCGGCTGCTAATTCTAATAAAAAGAAGACGATACCAAGTGCGATTAGAATGAACGAAATGATTTTGGCGCTTCTTAACGAGTCGTACATAGATGATGCCACTCCATTCAAATGACGCCATTTCTTTTAATGTATTCGCTTAAATTGATTTTCAATATTCTATGTACATAAAATAAATGTGTGTCCGCATACCCTTGTTGCCATTGCTTCAAAATAATTGCAGGTGCAACTATACAACGATAGGTCGCTCAATCACTTTGTTTACTGAGCTTCAAATAAAAGCAGCACTTTTGTCCGCTTGTTTAGCTCAGCCAATGCTTTCGGTGAAATTCCGTGTTTGTTTACTTGATTGCAATCTGCCCCGAATTGCAGCAGCATTTCAATTTGTTCCAGCTTATATTTTCGCTGTATCGCTTGATGAAGGGCTGTATTGCCATACGAATCGGCATAGTCAACATTTGTACCGTTCTTTAGGAACCATTCTGCTATCTCGAATTTTTTCCAATTGAACGCTTCGAGAAATACGGCATCTTCAATTACTGCTCCGTGCTTTTTAAAGCGATTGGCCGCCGTAACATCGTTATACCATGCAATCGCAAACATGCAGTGATTCGGGTTTGCTCCTTCGTTCAGCAGATAGGTGTAAAGCTTCTCATTTCTTCCGCGTGTATATGCGTACCAGAGCGGGGTAGCAGGGAAGAATCCGCATTTGTTATCCGGAATTCGGTGAACGCCATTCAATTCCATGCCACTTGCTAAGAGCAGTTTTACAATTTGAAGAATCGCATCCACTTTCCGTGGATCATCTGAGATATCGAGTCCGCACACGTAATGGAGCGCATTCTTGCCATCTTCCTCTGACCATTGCAGCCACTTAGGTTCTTTTTGCAACAGCTCTTTGATGACCGCAACATCTAGAGCTTTCAATGCTCGAATGTATTTGTTCATGATCCATGACAACTCCCTTATAGATGCGCATTCTGATCATACCTACACTGATTCACGGTTACCTCCCATAAATCCTTTTTCTGAGATAGAAGGATGCTACCTGCAAAATTAATGCAACTCAAAAAAACAAGCCCCGATAAAGGGACTTGTTTTGTATTTCTTAGGGCCTTTAGATCACCAGCAGCAGCAGCTTAAAAATAATTGCACGTAATTCCGCCGTCGATATTCAGAATCGCGCCGTTCGTCCAATCGGATTCATCCGATGCGAGGTAGATTGCGCTGTTCACGATATCCTCCGGCAGTCCGAAGCGACCACTCGGCTGGCGGTTCAGGCGAATCCGCTTCGCCTCCTCGTCCTTGAGGAGCCATTCAGTAAGCAGCGGCGTCTCAATCGGACCGGGACAAATGGCGTTGCTGCGCACGCCATAAGGGCGGAACTGAATCGCGAGCGATCTCGTCAATGACACGATCGCTCCTTTAGAAGCAGTATAAGCATCCTGCGGCACCGAGCACCCCATGAATGCGACGAACGAAGCGATATTGATGATCGAGCCGCTTCGCCGCTGCACCATATGCGGGATGGTGTGCTTGCACATGAGATAAGTCCCTTTCACGTTCACATCCATCACCCGGTCCCATACCTCGACCGTCGTATCGATGACGGAGCCGTCCTCCGCCGGCATAATGCCAGCATTGTTGTACAGCACATCGACAATACCGAAGCGCTCCACTGCCAGGCCGACCGCGGTCCGCACGCTTTGCTCATCAGCGACGTTGCACTGGAAGAAAGCTGCCTCCCCGCCTTGCTCCCCGATTGCGCCGGCTGCTGCCTGCCCCGATTGCTCGTTCACCTCGAACAAGGCGACCTTCGCGCCTTCTAGGGCGAACATTCGAGCCGCCGTCAGTCCCATGCCGCTGCCTGCGCCGGTTATGATACATACTCGATCCTGCAAGCGTCCCATCGCAGCCATCTCCTCTCCATCACCCTTGTTCAAAATACCGCATCCGTTCCCAGTCGGTGACGAATGCATCATATGCCTGCTGCTCCACGCGGGCCATATTGTAATAGTGGTCCGTCACCAGATCGCCGAATGCGGTACGCACAAGCGGGCTTGCTTTCCATGCCGCCATCGCTTCATTAAGCGATGCCGGAACACGGGGCAGCCCTTCGGCCGCATAAGCGTTTCCTTTCCATTCCGGCGGTGGTTCGATTCGGTTCTCGATGCCATGCAGACCCGCAGCGATCATGGCCGCATAGGCGAGATACGGATTCATATCCGCGCCGGGGATGCGGCTTTCGATCCGCAGACTTTGCCGGTCGCCGACAATGCGCAGCCCGCTCGTCCGGTTGTCCCGGCTCCAGACGATGCTCACCGGCGCCCAGCTCTCGGGCGCGAACCGCTTATAGGAATTGACGGTTGGGGCGAAGAACAGCGAGAAGTCACGTGTGCAGGCCAATATTCCACCGAGAAAATACCGCATTTTCTCCGACATCCCATACGGCTGTTGGTCCGGGTCATTGAACAGATTGCTCTCCCCTTTATGATCCCAGACACTAATATGGATATGGCCGCTCGATCCTGTCCAGCTATGATGAGGCTTTGCCATAAACGTAACAGAGCAGCCCTGCTGAATACATATTTCCTTGATTCCATGCTTCAGGATGGCGTGCCGATCAGCCGAGGTCAGCGCATCCGCAAAGCGCATGTTAATCTCATGCTGTCCGACAGCCGCTTCCCCCTTCGTCGATTCAATGGGAATGCCCGCCGCATTCATGCTGCTGCGGATGAGCCGGTACAACGGTTCGTTGCGTGTACCCTGCAGCAAATTATAATCCTCGTTGTAATGTCCTGCGACGTTCATATGCATCGTGCGATAGCCGTCCTTATGGAGCTGCTCATACGTATCCCGGAACAGAAAGAATTCCAGCTCGCTCGCCATCATGATGCGGAAGGAGAGCTGCTCCGCCCGCTTAAGCTGCCCATGTAAAATCTCTCGTGGAGAAACGGCGATCCGGCTTCCTGTATGTTCATCTTCGACATCGCAGAGAACGAGCGCAGTCTTCTCCTGCCAAGGAATGATACGCAGAGTACTCCAATCCGGCTTCGCCAGCCAGTCGCCATATCCGTTTTCCCAGTTCATCAGCGCATACCCGCTGGGCGTATTCATCTCCATATCGGTGCCGAGCAAATAGACGCAGAAGTGGGTTCCTTTCGTCAGCCCGCTGGCTAGACAATATTCACCGGTCAGCCGTTTTCCCATTAATCGGCCCTGCATATCGCAAAAAGCGAGAATCAGCGTGTCGATTTCACCGGCTTTCATCGCTTCTTCCAGCTCCGCTCTGGTGATAAGTCCGCCGGACCCTGATCCTGATTCGGTCCTCTTCGGATTGTCATCCATCGGTCATACCCCCTTGCCCTCCACGAACAAATTGATATATTTCAGCTCCAGATAGTCGTCCAGTCCGTGATGCCCGCCTTCCCGTCCCGTCCCGCTCTCTTTGATTCCGCCGAAAGGCGCCTGGGGGACGCTGAGCGAGGTTCCATTCACGGCGACCATGCCGAATTCAAGCTGCTCGCACATCCGGTACACTCGGCTCACGTCGCGGGTGAACACATACGCCGCCAGCCCGTACGGCGTCGCATTACACCTAGTAATCACCTCGTCTTCTTCAGTGAATGACACAATTGGTGCAATCGGCCCGAATATTTCCTCCTTCATCACGTCCATTTCTTCATTGACGTCCGTCAGTACAGTAGGCGCGTAAAAATGTCCATTCGCAAATTTCTCTTCCAACAAGCGGTACCCGCCAGTCTGTATCGTAGCCCCCTTCGTCTGGGCGTCGGTTACAAGTCTATCGACTCGTAGCAACGCCTCCCGGTCGATCAGCGGACCGATGTCGACGTCCGGCTCATCGCCAGAGCCGACTCGAAGCAAGCGGGTTTGTGCGACGATTCGCTCACAAAGCTCCTTACGAATCGCCTCATGAGCATAAATCACATTAATGCCGTTGCACACTTGCCCGCAATTTTCAAACTTGTTGCCAACGATCGACTCCGCCGCCCGCTCAACGTCGGCATCGGGGAAAACGATGACCGGCGCGATGCCGCCAAGCTCCAGCGACAGCCGTTTCAGCCCCGCCGCCGCCCGCTCCATAATCGATTTGCCCACTTCAGTCGAGCCTGTAAAGGAGATTTTGCGGACACGGGCATCCGATAAGAACACGTCGCTAATCGCTGCTGCGCTGCCGGTGACTAGATTCGCGACGCCACTTGGAATGCCGGTATCCATCAGCAGCTCAACTAATGCGACGGCGATCAACGGCGTCTGGCTCGCGGGCTTGACGACGATCGTGCAGCCTGCAGCCAATGCAGGGGCAGCTTTACGGATAATCATCGCAGCGGGAAAATTCCATGGTGTAATCATCCCGACGACGCCGACCGGCTGACTCCAAACCATAATGCGCTGATTGGGGCGGGAGCCGGGTATCGTCTCGCCATAGACGCGCTTGCCTTCCTCGGCATACCAGCGGATAAACTGCACCGACCCTTCCAGCTCGCCCGCTGCTTCCTGGACCGGTTTTCCTTGCTCCCGCGACATTAAGCGCGCGAGCGCATCCCGTTCCCGCTCGATCCGATCCGCCCACTGGTTCAGAAAAGCTCCCCTCTGCATCGCAGTCAGCCGCCCCCATCGGGGCAGCGCGTGCGATGCGGCATCGACGGCTCGAGCGGCAGCCTCGCGGTCCCCTCTCGGAACTCTGCCGACCGCCTCGCCTGTTGCCGGATTGTAGACGGTTATGCTGCCTAGCGCCTCTGTCACTTTCTTCCCGTTAATCCATTGGCAGTTCCATCTGTCCAAATCCAGTTCCAGTTCCAGTCTCGGATCCATCTCCTCGTTCCCCCTCGTCAAGGCTACCGCTCCTTCCGTTGATTTGATCAATCAGCCAGCGGAACGGTATTAGTCCTTCGTCATCGTGGACGGCCATCATCTCAGGATGCCATTGCAGAGCGAGCACGCCCGGAGACCCAAGATGAACGATCGCTTCGACAATACCGTCCTCAGCGACAGCAGCAGCAACAAGACCATCCCCGAGTCTTCGAACCGCTTGATGGTGATAGCTGTTCACTTTGACTGCGTCCGTTCCATATAACCGCCGAAGCTCCGACGTAAGCAGCTTCACCCGGTGCGCCTTATACCAACGTGGCGCGCGGGCGTACTGATGCGCGAGCACATCCGTCGAGTGATCCGCTACGTCCACATACAGCGTGCCGCCAAAGCTGACATTGAGCAGCTGCATCCCTCTGCATATGGCTAGAATCGGTTTTTTCTGCCGAAGCGCCTCTTCAATCAATCGCAGCTCGAACCGGTCACGCTCGGGCGCAATGATCCCGCAGCGCAGATCGGGATTCGCCCCATACAGCTGCGGATCGACATCCTCTCCGCCGGCCATAATGAGGCCGTCCAGCGCCTCTACAATTCGCCCGCAAGCTGAAGGGTCGCACGCGAGTATGCCAACCGGCGCGCCTCCGACCTTCTGCACAGCATGCATATAATCGTGACCGATCACGCCAAACCCTTGTCCGGGCATGCCGCGGAACGTCCCGCCTACTCCCTCCTCGCCGGCGACATGATAGCCCGTAATGCCGATAAGCGGCATCGTTCTCATCCGATCTCCCTCCTTCTCGCTTCATTTTATTCCGAGCCAGTGGGACAAATGACCAAGCAAAACGAAACGACCTTCGTCCAATGGAATTTAGGACGAAGGCCGCTTAATCAGCTTTTTATTATTTATAACTATCTGCGATAATTCCAACTATCCGCTCCATACTTCTCGCTGGTGAGCCGCCTCGCCAGCTCCAGTTCGCCTTCGGTTAGCTGACCGTTCATGAGCTCAACCTTAAGGCCTTCCGCGAAGCTCTCACGGAATACTTCTTCAAGACGCTGTATCGAGACGGTCGGCAGCTCCCTCCGTCGCAGACGATCGTTGATAGAAGCTGCTTTACGGCCAAATAGACTCCGCATCCGCTGCTTGATGTCCGGACTTCCGAATCGAAGCACGGAGAACAGCTTCTCGTCATCTAGCTCGAGCAGAATCGAGCCGTGCTGCAAAATAACGCCGGAACTGCGCATCTGTGCACTGCCGGCGATTTTGCGTCCGTCGACAAGCAGCTCGTACTTGGAAGGCGCGTCAAAGCAGGCTGCGGTAAGCGGTTTCCGAGCGGAAACGCGCTCGCTCCCGCTATCGCTATTACCCTCCTGCTCGCCAACCTGTCCCGTCATCGCCGCATCCAGTCCCAGCTGTCGAACGCCAATCAACAGACCGCTGCTTAACACGGCGCTAGCTTCCGCGACATTCGCCGGCATGCCCGGATACCGTTCGGAGACGACGATGCTGTATGTCAGCTCTTGATCGTGCAGGACCGCTCGTCCTCCCGTCGATCGGCGGACGAAACCCAAGCCATGCTGGCGAAGCGCATGGAAATCGACTTCCTTCTCCGCCTGCTGAAAGTAGCCAATCGATAGAGACGCCGGGTTCCAACCGTAAAAACGTACCGTCGGCGGTACAGCGCCTTCTCGGTGTGCGATCGAGATCGCCTCGTCAATCGCCATGTTTTCCGCAGGAGATCGGTTTCCTGTATGCAAGAACCGCCATGGCAACCGATCATAGCCGGAATCTTGCCGCAACCGCCCGTTATTTATTAAAGGCTTCATACTGGTCGGCGCTGAGCAGCGTGTTCACGATATCGGCTGCATCGCCATCGATCTCGACTTCGACGATCCAGCCTTCGCCGTACGGATCCGAATTGACGAGCTCAGGCGCATCCAGCAGCGCTTCGTTAATCTTTTTCACTTTTCCCGTTACCGCACTGTACAGATCGGAAACCGTTTTAACCGATTCAATGGTCCCCATCGGCTGTCCCGCATCTACCTCTTGGCCAATCTGCGGAAACTCGACAAACACGATATCGCCTAATAGATTTTGAGCATAATCGGTAATGCCGATCTTAACAGTCCCGCTTCCTGCTTCCGCCCATTCATGCTCCTTTGTATAGCCTAATCCTGGCTTGACTAAGCTCATCTTAACTTCCTCCCGAAATCGTTATGAAACGCTCCGTTAGACACGCTAAGCGTAATAGAGTAATTAAACCTGTGTCAATATACCTGACAAATGTACCTGTAAATCGACTTTTTTCATTAACATCTTCTTCCTTGGGCGTGTATATCTTAATGTAAGATGGTAGGCACTCTAGCCATACCATATAAGAAAACCGAATAAGCGGATGATGGTAACGGGAGAGACCGCCATTGGACTTATAGCGGCGGCGCCGAAGGGGTAAGCTTCGCAGGAAGTGAATCTCTCAGGCAAAAGGACCTTTACCGGACGCATCTCTGGAGAGCACGTGCGAGGACGGTTACCGCTGCCTCGGCGTCACCCACGGGGAAACCTGAACGTATGCGCCTTCTTCGTTCGGGGCAACTCTCAGGTACAAAGGACAGAGCAAAGAGCGAGTACGGGCAAGCGCAGCCAAGCTGTGCGTTCGTAAAGCTTTTTGCTGCTGTCTTTTTTAAATTCAAGGCGTATAGGGCTTAGTCTTGCATTCTCGTCTAGGAGGGCAACGAAATGGCAATCGACCTGAAGAGAACGCCGCTTTATCCGCTCTATGCCGATTATTCCGGTGCGCGGTGCATCGATTTCGGCGGTTGGGAGCTCCCTGTTCAATTCTCCGGCATTCAAAAAGAACATGATGCGGTGCGTCAGCAAGCTGGACTCTTCGATGTATCGCATATGGGTGAATTTTTTGTCACTGGCCGCTTCGCCGAAGCCTTTCTCCAGCATATAACCACGAACGATGTTTCGAAGCTGGTTGACGGTCAGGCGCAGTATACGATGATGTGCTACCCGGACGGAGGCGTCGTCGATGACCTGCTCGTGTACCGGATAACGGCAGATCATTTCATGGTTGTCGTCAATGCCGCCAATATCGACAGTGATTTCGATTGGATGCGCGAGCATCTGATAGGCGACGTTATACTCGACAATAAATCGAGCGAGCTTGCCTTGCTTGCGCTGCAAGGGCCGTCAGCAGCCGCAATTATGGCTTTGATCTCGGAGCAATACGATTGCGATAAGCTTGCTCCGTTCCGCTTCGCGTCCGCGGTTTCGGTCGGCGGAGTCCAATCTCTCGTTTCCCGTACCGGATATACCGGCGAAGACGGCTTTGAAATCTATGTGTCTGCCAATCAGGCGCAGCATGTGTGGCAGTCGCTGTTTGCTGCGGGAGCAGCATTCGGACTCCAGCCCGCCGGTCTTGGCGCGCGAGATACGCTCCGGTTTGAAGCCCGACTGCCGCTATACGGTCAGGAGCTGTCCGCTCGGATTTCGCCGCTCGAAGCAGGTCTAAGTCCTTTTGTGAAGCTTGATAAAGGCAACTTCATCGGCCGCGACGCGTTGGTTAGGCAAAAGTCGGACGGCGTGCCCCGCAAGCTGGTCGGCATCGAGATGATCGACCGCGGCATCCCCCGCAGCCATTATCCCGTCTGCACGGCCGATGGCACACCAATCGGCGAGGTCACGTCAGGCACCCAATCCCCTACGCTGAAACGGAACCTCGGTCTTGTGCTAATCGAGTCTGGCTACTCCGGGATTGGAACGGAAGTTTGGGTCGAGATTCGCGGCAAGCTGCTCAAGGCCGCGGTCGTCAAAACCCCTTTCTATAAACGATGATCAAGATTAACGCCATTAAATACTCGATTTAAGGAGAGTGCGTAATGACGAGACCGCACCGATACATCCCGATGACCGAACAGGATAAAGCCGAAATGCTGGCCGCGATCGGCGTTGCCAAGGCCGATGATCTCTTCCGCGATATTCCAAATGCGATCCGTTACCGCGGCGTCCTGCCGATGTCGCCTGCACTGGATGAAATTTCACTGCTTACCCATATGAAAGAGCTGGCCGGACGCAACACCGATACTGGGAGCTGCACCAGCTTCCTCGGTGCCGGCATTTATGATCATCATATCCCGGTAATCATCAACCATATGATCTCTCGCTCCGAATTTTATACCGCCTATACACCTTACCAGCCGGAAATAAGCCAAGGCGAGCTGCAAGCTATTTTCGAATTTCAATCCTATATTTGTGAATTGACGGGCATGGCCGTTGCAAATGCAAGCATGTACGACGGCGTGACGGCGCTGTCGGAAGCAGGCGCATTGGCAGCCGGTGCGACCAAACGGCGCGAGCTTGTCGTCTCCCGAACGGTTCACCCGGAAGCTCGAGAAACAGTTCGAACGATGGCGCGGGGACTTGGCCTCGATATCGTTGAGGTTGGCTATTCCGCAAGCGGCGTCACCGATCTGGCGGCACTGCAAGCAGCGGTTACCGTCAATACGGCTGCGGTGCTTGTTCAATCCCCTAACTTCTTTGGCTGCCTGGAGGACCTTGCCGCGATCGAGCCGGTCATCCATGGCGTCAAAGGGCTATTCATCGTCAGCGCCAATCCGATTTCGCTCGGACTTCTCGAAGCGCCGGGCAAGCTCGGTGCCGACATCGTCGTCGGCGATGCGCAACCGCTCGGCATACCGCAATCGCTCGGCGGACCGACCTGCGGCTTCTTCGCTGTCGCTGAACCGCTGATGCGCCGGATGCCAGGCCGAATCGTCGGCCAGACGAAGGATATCGATGGCAAGCGCGGCTTCGTGCTGACGTTGCAAGCGCGCGAGCAGCATATTCGCCGCGAGAAGGCAACCTCCAACATATGCTCGAATCAGGCGCTGCTCGCTCTATGCGCTTCGATTTACCTGTCTACTTTAGGCAAGCAAGGCCTTATTGATGTGGCGAATCTGAATCTCCGGAAGGCGCATTACGCCAACTGCCAGCTTGCCGACCAACACGGGATCAAGCTTCCTTTTGCCGCTCCTTTCTTTAATGAATTCGTCATCCGGCTGCCGGAAGATGGACCATCTGTGAGCGAGATCAACCGACAGCTTCTGAAGTTCGGCATCCTCGGCGGCTATGACCTCGGTCTGGCTTATCCGGAGCTTAAAGGGCATATGCTGGTTGCAGTGACGGAGAAACGAACGCGCGAAGAAATCGATCAATTTGCGAGCAGATTGGGGGAATTGGCATGAACAAGGCGGAAAAGACGCTCATTTTTGAACTAAGCAAACCGGGCCGTATCGCCTACTCGCTGCCGGCGTGCGACGTTCCTGAAGTAGAGGCTGCCACCTCCATTCCAGCAACGATGCTCCGGCAAGTGCCCGCTCAGCTTCCAGAGGTTTATGAGGTCGACGTCATTCGCCATTACACAGAGCTTTCAAGGCGGAACTTCGGCATCGACAACGGCTTCTACCCGCTCGGCTCGTGTACGATGAAATACAATCCGAAGATTAATGAGGATACTGCTCGGCTCAGCGGATTTGCCCACATCCATCCCTATCAGCCGGCAACTAGCATTCAAGGGGCACTTGAGCTTCTTTATACGCTGCAGAACGATTTGGCCGTGCTGACTGGCATGGATCAGGTATCGCTTCAGCCCGCTGCCGGCGCGCATGGAGAGTGGACCGGACTCATGATGATCCGTGCCTATCATGAGAGCAGGGGCGAAAAGCGGTCGAAGGTGATCGTTCCCGACTCCTCGCATGGCACGAACCCGGCAAGCGCGACGACCGCTGGGTTCGAGACGATAACGATTCAATCGGATGCGCGCGGCATGGTCGATCTGGATGCCTTGCGCGCGGCAGTCGGCAGCGATACTGCCGCGCTCATGCTAACGAATCCGAGCACGCTTGGCCTATTTGAGGAGCACATTCTTGAGATCGCGCAAATTGTCCACGAGGCCGGGGGGCTGCTTTATTACGACGGCGCCAATTCCAACGCCATTATGGGCATTACCCGCCCCGGCGATATGGGCTTTGACGTCGTTCACTTGAACCTGCACAAGACGATGAGCACCCCGCATGGCGGAGGCGGACCAGGAGCGGGACCTGTCGGTGTCAAAAGCATGCTGGTTCCATATCTGCCGAAGCCGATCGTAGGCATTCATAGCGACGGGACCTATTATTTTGACTATGACCGTCCTGAATCGATCGGTCGGGTCAAAGCGTTTTATGGCAACTTCGGCATATTAGTTCGGGCTTACACGTACATCCGCACTTATGGACCGGAAGGGCTGCGCCAGGTGTCCGAATGCGCCGTGCTGAATGCCAATTACATGATGCACCGCCTCTCATCCCATTACGAGATTCCTTATCCCGGCGTCTGCAAGCATGAATTTGTCATGTCCGGGCGCGGCTTGAAGGTCTACGGCGTCCGGACGCTCGATATCGCTAAGCGGCTGCTCGATTTCGGCTACCATCCGCCGACGATTTATTTTCCGCTCAACGTCGAGGAAGCTTTAATGATCGAGCCAACCGAAACCGAAAGCAAAGAAACGCTCGACCACTTCATCGATACGATGATACAGATCGCCGAAGAAGCGCGTACGACTCCCGAACTCATCATAGGCGCCCCTTACGGCACAGTCGTGCGCCGGCTAGACGAGACGAACGCAGCGCGCAAGCCGATATTAAACTGCTCATGCGGATTATGAATGTATTTTCAAATAAAAACATAAGGGTGCCGGTTTGAGACGGCAGCCTTGTGTGTGGAACGAACTTTTCTTGTTAGTGGAACAGCTTGTCCGGCACGGCTATTTCTCCAACTCATAGCGTGCCGCGATAATGCCCGAATTGAACGTTCGGCTGGACAGCAGCTTGAGCTTGAGTTTCTCACCGCCGCCGTGGAATGCCGATTTGCCGCCGCCCAAGATGACCGGACAAATCGTCAGCAGGAATTCGTCGATCAATCCGAGCTCAAGCAACGTCTTCGCCGCCCCCGGGCTGCCGAAGATAACGAGATTTTTACCAGGCTGCTCCTTGAGCGCATTGATTTGCTCAGCGATATTGTCCTTGATCAGCATCGTATTGTTCCATTCGACAGTGTCCATCGAGCTGGAAATGACGACCTTTTTCACATCCTGTATCCATTTGGCATGCTCAATACCGTGCGTCGACGCATTCGGATCGTCTAGTACCGTGGGCCAATAACTCTCCATCATTCGATAGGTCGTCCGTCCGTATACGGGAGAGCCGACTTCGGCTACAACCTCCTCGGCGTATTTCTCTAATTCTTCGTTATACGGAATCCAACCTAGTCCTCCGTTCGAATCGGACGCATACCCATCCAGCGACACATGCATGAACAATACGAGTTTTCTCATGTTTGCTTCTCCTTCGATTTCGAATTTAGATCTGTTTTTCGGAATTCGCTTTAATAACGTCCTCGATATTAAACCATTCTCCATCGACTAAGAACTGCCTTGTATAGGGATTGATTTTATCAATCACGCCAATAACGCCACAATCTTCAAACTCATGATACAGGCGCAGACGTACTGTGCAACGCAATCCTAATGACTCCACCAGCACGTCCACAATTTTATCTCGATCTGACTGCTCTAAGTTTGGTTTTTGTCGTCGATATCGATTTCGGAAGTTGAGGCTGACTTGGTGTGCCTGTTGTTCAATTGATTCCAAATGAGCGTTGTCCATAATGATCACCCTTTATGAAGTGGTGATTCCATTATAACAGAACAAATGTTCTAGTATCTAGACTTTTTTCGTCACTCGAATGACATTTACTTTGACTGATAAGTCGTTTGATCCAAACAAAAAAGGATGGTGTATTCCATCCTTTTTATCGCCAAAAGCAATCATGAATATTCAACTAATCTGGGCCGATTTCACCGTCACTGCGCTTCCAAGATCGGCGCCGATTCCTAAACGGAAGCGGGATGAAGAGAAGTCACCCTCACACTCGAATCGGGGATCGCCATTCACGTTAACCCATGTACGATTTGCATCCATGCCCCATTGCACCGTGGAGAAACCATCTGGCAGCGTCCCTGCCTTTTCAAGCCAGATTTCTTGTTTTGTCTGAGGGTTACGGAAGCTTAAATCTCCATTCGAATGGAACTTAACTTGCGCCGATAATCCGCCGTACAAAATAAACGTATTCATATCGCTGCGCAAAACTGTCTCAAATGTAAATGGAGCAGTGAATTCAGCGGTCGTCCAAGCATTGCCCCACTGTTCGTTCTGCGTAAGCCATAATCCGTCGCTTTTTAAGCACGGGTAGCAGGACTGGTCCGGTATTAGCGTGTCCACCTGAACCCCTCGAAGAAATACGGGAAGCCTTGGAAGTTTATCTTGTTCCGAGAGCGGTTCCATGGAGAATGATTTTACCGTAACCAGCCCGTTGTCACTCCCTATGCCGGCTTTACCCGAAATTTCACCGAAGTAGCCCTCCTGCGTATGAAACAGTTCTCCGTTCACCTTCACTTCCATGCGGCGCTCATACATCGTCCATTCCACGCGCAACCATTCTCCAGTAGGAATAGCGCCTTTAGTTAAGTAACCGAATTGCTTGTGCACCTTCGGATGAGTAACATAGAACTCTTCTCCGGAACCATGATTGGCTGATGGGCCATAATTAAAAGTAAGCTGACCATGAGTGCCGTATTCCAATCGGAGACACCCGCTTTCGATCCGTACTGTCGTTTCGATTCGCATCGGTGTCGACATTGCATTCTCCGAGTATGCACGACCTGTCAGTTCGAGACCATCCTTCGTTTCTACGCAATGATACGACGAAGAACTCGGGTAAAGCCAAGTACCGCCACCGTCGTAGCGTGTTTGAAGTTGCGTCTGAGACTCCACTTCGCCATTCTCTTCCTTGCTGCCAGGGTTGCCACAAACCATCAATAAGTTTTTGTCCGGATCGCGAATTGTAAAAAATGCCATTCCGGGGTATTCTTCAATTTCCCACTCAATTGGGATTCCTTGCTTCTTGATAAAACGATAGGTTGCATGTACGTCCGGCGAATTGAACATCAGAATGGGCCGGTCTTCTCTGCTCAGTCCACGATCAAACCCATGCTGATCGAGTACAAAATCAGATCCGCCATCCATTTGGATGGCATGCACTTTGTCAGTCGTACTTGACCGTTCCGGCATCCCGAACAACTGATGATACCAATTGACGGACTTCTCCATGTTGCTGACATGCATAAAAACACCGCCGATTGTGTTCGCTACCGGATGAACGGTATGCTGCGTACTGATTGTTTCCTTCATCGATATACCCCCCTGGGGTCGGATTAGAGGCGCTGTTTAGCCTCTGCCTAGATAGATGCAAGATGTGTGAAATATCTTACATCCTTAACAGAAACTTTTTTAGATATGGCAATCTAGACGATCAGACGCCTCGATTAGAGCATCAGCCGCTTCCAGCTCGGCGGCCAAAGCTTGTTCCAACAGGCGGACTGTACGTTCCGCAGGCCCGGGGGCCGTGGTATTGCCGCCGCCGTAAGGAAGAGGGAACATCTTGGAGATCTGGGACCATGATTCCCAAATCCGTTCATATAGCCTGCTGGCATGCGTTAAGGCGGGAAGCACCGAAGAATTTCGGCTTTTCAATGCGGTAGCATGAGTATTTAAGAAGCGAATGGCATGCGCACGCGCCTCCGACACAACCGCAGACTGATAGGCGATGTTCAGCGGACTGTTTGTCTGCCGGCTTTTCATCGTTTCTATCAAGAATCTATAGGCTTCCTTCCCGCAAAGGTACAGGTCCGTCATATGAGTCGAAGCTTCACCCTGGATATGACGAGCGCCTTCTCGCAATACCGAGCTAAGCAAAGCAACACTATCTTCTGGTTGATGACGGCTGAGCGGAACGGCAAAGAACCATTCCGAGTCGTCATATGCTCGGCCGAGCTTGGTATAAGGGATTTTTCTACTGCTGGACGAGGTATCCATCACGCTCCAACTACTTGCCGAATCGTTAAATCCGGTGATCAACCCGAATTCCGGGCTGGATAAGTTCCATCCGATCGGCGAGATCCCTTTTTCCAGACTTTCAAAAATTGCATCAAAGGATGACAGAAGATCATCGGTCCGCTCCAGAAAACGCCCTGCTCCACCAAAGGCGTTCATCTTGTACCCTAAACGTTGGAAACCTAAAATGGCGGCAGGCGCCCAATCGAATCCGTAGGGTCCGCTGAGCCCGAGGTCTGACGAAACCTGGAATCGGAAGGCTAGTCCCGTCGCACCCATAACATCTGACAGCATAAAAGGATGTCTTCCCATCGAAGTAAGGGCAATCAGCATACTAGATGCCAACGTGTGGTATGCTGCTGCGTATCCGTAATACCTAACGCGATCAAGAAAGATGGTTGGAGGTCTATTATTCTTTCTTCTCATACTCAGATAGCTTTGAATCTCATCAGAGTATCTGGCATCGAGCATTTTCGAGCGGGCTCGTGACAATGCGGTATAGATGGCTCCGTTTTTAATACCGAGCTCTGTTGCGACTTCACCGACAGACATACCGGCAATCCATTGCATCTGAACGATGGTCCGTTCCCGTTCGCCTAATGTACATAGCAGCCGCTCTACTTGCTCCACTGCCAGTTTCTGCATAGTCAGCAGCTGCGGATCGTCTTTACTGATATCCCAAGTGTTATTAACATGATCGTCATCCGGCTGAGCCGTTCCCGACAATATTTCCCGTTGCTGCCGCAATCCCCGAACAGAAGCAAGAGCTTGATTCCGAACGATTGTCCGAAGCCAAGGCAGGAATTTGTCTGGATCCTGCAGACGGTCAATGCGTTTCAATACAGAAAGGAGGGCCTCCTGAACGATGTCCTCTGCGTTAGTCTGATTGTTCACCACTTGTTTGGCCCAGCCCATCATCTTGCTTCTATGCCGGCGTACAAGTTCCGAGAATGCTTCCTTATCCCCTGTCCGAGCGCGCTCTACGAGCGAGTAATGAACGAAATTTTCATGTTCCGTCATGCTTGTCCCCTATCAATAAAGGATTATTATCGGTTCTGTAAAGGAAATGATCTTCTTATTTCCATTTTCTAACGTATAATATGCTCCGTCAATAGTCACGGATCCATTGGATTTGGAGTATCCACCCTATAATACAACCATCCAAATAATAGTAAGAGAATGCAACAAGCTATTATTATTAAAATAACGATTGCTTTACTTTTTAATTGATTCTTCATTTATTACCTCCTCTGCCAAAGTACGTCCAAGAACCTATAATCCTCTACGTATCTTTGATAGTTCTTAGTAATGAAAAAGCAACCGATCACTTCTACGGTTGCTTTTTTGTGTTTTCAATATTGATTGCCGAGCCTGGCGGCGGATGGTTATCGTCCAAATGCCCACGACACCATCAGCGGGAACTCATCTCGCCACATCGCATCGTCGTGCGACGCGACCCGCTCTTTCATCACAACGTACGCACCTGCATCGCGCAGCGCATCCGCCCATCGAATCGCGTTCTCGAGGAAGAACGGCTCAAGTGTGCCGGCTACGAGGTAGGTGCGCGGTAGCGGGGTTGGCATCACGGCAGGTGGTCGATAGCCCCCGCCTGGCGACGCGGAGAATACCGTACCGTAGATCTTCCGGATGCCGAAGCCCCATGGCGAGTGAGAGCTCTCCACTCGCCGACACGCCGCACACCGCGGTGCGTTCGGCGGGCAGCGAGACGCTGAAGCGCGATCGCACCCACCGGCGGACGTCATCGACGAAGAACCTCTCGTGTGCTTTGAACCGTTCCTGGTCGAACGGCGGTGAGTACTCATGATGCGCACCATCTCGTCCGCATCTGACGTCCGGTGGACACCGATGATCATCGTTGGCGGTACGTCGGCAGCCTCAAGGCATCCGCCCCACTGCGAGATCAGCTGACCATCACCGGCGAACACGACTGCCCGGGGTGGATTCGGAGGGACGTACACCGTAACCTGCCGACCACCATCATAATCGAGTGTCCCTGTGACCAGTTCTCCAGCGATCTTCATATCTCACATCTCCTGAGTTCATAATGAAACTTATCCCGTAGCTCAATGAGGGACTTTATTGGATCGCGTCAGTTGTCGTGCTTCAATATAAAATCCACGATCGGCTGGGGATCCGGCAGTCCGTGCGGATGGTGCCCGCCCCCTTCCTTGCCGAACACGGTGATGATATCGCTCTTTCCGAGTTTTTCGTAGAAGTCTGCCAGTAGTTTGCCGTTTTCCTCATAGGGGACGATGGTGTCGCTGTCGCCGTAGATCAGCACCACTGGAATGTTGTGCTCGGCAAGCGTGCCCATCTTGTCCATGGGATGGCCGCGGAAGCTCAGCATCTCCGAAGCGGTCAGGCCGAGCGCGTCCAGAACTTCCTTTACAATCTCCTCACTTCTAGTGGGCTTGTTGTAGCCGAGCGGAGCGCTCAATAGATTCATGGCCGGCGCGTCAAGGTAAAGCACCGACACGTAGTCAGGGTACAGGTGGGCGAAATTTACCGAGGTCACACCGCCCGCGCTCATCCCGATTGTCACGAACCTCCGGGACAAACCATATGCCTCAGCCAGGAAATCCACAAAATCCCGGCGCATGTGCTGATCATCATCGGTTCCCCACCGGTTGCTGTTCTTTATATATGAAAGATGGTAGCCTTGCTCGAGAAGAGAGATCGCTGTGTTGGGAAAGGCGCCGAAATACTCCATATACATGACCATTTTGCCACCATCGGACTTGTCTGAACGCTTCTCAGGCTGAATAAGGATGCACTCGCGGCCCTTAAACGTGAAATCCAGCCGGGTCAGGCCCTCCCATTCGGATGTTTTAACCTCTGCAGCCATTTGAACCGTCCTTTCTGTCAGGTTTTTTTTTTTAGCGTTTTGTAGTTATTTGTATTGGATCAGTCCAAACCGAATAAACTGCGGATCGAACAAGTAGGCAAGATAAAAATCGCCGAAATCCATTTTATCCATATCAAGCTTTGCACCATTTTCCAAAGCTTTTGAAATCGTCTCTTCGATGGAATCCACTTGAATTGTGATTTGCACTCGCTGTGAAATATCCTTAGGAGCTCGTGTGATACCGCCATCAATACCCGGTAATTCACTTGATCCTGTCTTTACAGGCCAGTAATCCCAGTTGGGCTGCCCTATTCCCCAATCGAACACACTGGAATAAAACCTTGTTGCCCCATCCGGATCTTGAGAACCCAAATCAAACAAAACGACGCGGTTCATGCAATCACTCCTTTACACAACCTCTTACAATCGAACACTTCTCCATTATAGAACATATGTTCTATTTTGTAAATATTAACAGTCTAAGGTGCCCACACGATAACCTGCTCTCATTTTTTATACCAATGATGAAATATCTCAAATTTTAACGCATATCTATTGAATTAGAATAATTATAAGATTTGCTTTTTTTTATACTAATATATTGAATGGGAGTGAGCTTGCTATGTCCGTAAAGCTGGGTGTTATTGGTACCGGAGGAATCGCGAATCACCATTTGAAGAACCTCGCGAAGATGGACGGGGTCGAGATGACTGCATTTTTCGACGTTGACTCATCGCGTGCCGACAAAGCGGCTTCAGAATTCGCTGGAGCGAAAGCGTTTACTAACCTTGACAACATGCTGGAGGATCGCAAGCTTGACGGCGTATACGTCTGTGTTCCTCCAATGGCTCATGGAGATGCAGAGCTGAAGCTCGTAGAACGCGAAATTCCATTTCTCGTTGAGAAACCTCTTGGCATTAACAATGAAGTTCCTGCTCTCATCGCTGAGAAGGTGAAAGGCAAGAAATTAATCACATCTGTCGGATATCACTGGAGATATGAAGAAGCAACTGCTCAGACGAAAAAGCTTCTCGAAGGCGCTCAGCAAGGTATGGCACTTGGATACTGGATGGGCGGCATGCCGATGGTTCCGTGGTGGAGAGTCATGAACGGCTCCGGTGGTCAATTCGTAGAGCAAACGACACATATCGTTGATTTGCTCCGTTATTTGTGCGGTGAGGTCAAAGAAGTATATGCGGCCTATGCTCTTCAAATCATGAATAAGCAAGTTCCAGGCACTGACGTTCCAGATGTAGGTTCCGTAACGATGAAGCTTGCGAACGGTACCATTGCAACGATTTCCAACACATGTGCAATTCCTGTCGGCTCCCATGTCGGACTCGACTTGTATACGAACCGCGGCGTGCTCGAAATCAGAGGCGGAACGCTTCGCGAGATCACTCCAGAAGGCATCAACACGTACAGCGGCAGCACGAACCCTTACAACACCGAAGACGAAGCTTTCATTTATGCGCTGCGTACTGGCGACAGTTCTAAAATCCTTTCGAATTACGATGATGCGCTTCTCACACACGCTGTGACGATTGCTGCGAACGAATCTGCTCTATCGGGCAAGCCAGTCACTTTATAATTTTAGCAAAGGCGGTCAGCTACAATGAAATTTTCACTCTGTATCGGCGCTTACTCCGGTAAAGACGAAATCTATCATCTGGAGAAAATCAAAGAACACGGCCTTCAAGGCCTTGAGTATTATGCTTGGTGGGATCTGCCCGACATTCGCCGTACGGCGAAGGAGCAGGAGCGCATCGGCGTTGGCATCAACGCAACCTGCACGAAGTTTATCAGCCTCGTGAATGAATCGCTTCGCGGAGCTTATATCGAAGGCGTACGTCAATCGATCGAAGCTTGTAAAATCCTTAACATTCGTTCGATGATTTCCCAAACGGGAAACGTTCTCGACGGCATCCCGCGTTACATTCAACGTGCGAACATGATCGAGACGCTGAAGCACTGTGCACCGCTGCTTGAAGAAGCAGGCGTCGTTCTCGAGATAGAACCGCTGAACGGTTTAGTTGACCATGCCGGACATTTTTCGCAGCGTTCTGACGAGTCCGTCTACATCGTTGACCAAGTCGGCAGCCCGAATGTGAAGCTCGTATTCGATGTGTACCACCAGCAGATTACGGAAGGTAACGTCACTCGTAATGCTGTGAATTACATCGATCGGATCAACCACTTCCATATCGCTGACAACCCCGGCCGCAAGCAGCCAGGTACTGGCGAGCTCAACTATGTGCACATCATTAATGCTATTCATAGAACCGGATTCGACGGTTTTGTCGGTCTCGAGTGCGGCTATACCGTTGACACGGACATTGCGATCGAAGAATTCAAGCGTGACATCGTAACACCTGCACTAGGTTAATAGTTGGAACGATAAAAGCGGCGTGAGTGACACTTGTTCCTTCCCCGCTTTTATCGTTTCGACACTATTCATTTCTTTTGTGATTGTATGAGCACTTCAGCTATTTTCTGACAATCTTCTGATAATGGGGAATGGGACTCTTTGAATACGTTAGCGAACTCATTAAAGTATTTGACATAGTCTAGCTTCCCATCATGAAAGTAAGTTTGGTAGATGGTTTTAAATTCTTTGTTAGACAATGCAACGAAATAGATAACGGCTTCACTCAAACTGGGGGGATTCATGCCGCCCTTTTCTTCATAAGATTGCAGCGGATTGACAATTGTGGGATCGGATAAGTCTATATCTTCAACCTTTTCATTCGTTATATCCATGCTGAAATGATTGATTACATAGCTCATCGTTTGTTCTGTATGTTCGTTAAGCCCCGATGCTATCCAATTATTGTTCATATACTCATTAATTTCTGTAATATTCGAATCTACATCGTTTTCTGCGGCGCTCCTGCGTTTACTTCCTTTATCCAAGCTCTCAGATATGGATTCTAACGCTATTCTTTCTGATAATAAAACAAGTGAATTAATAACTTGTGCTTTATAAGCATATATGGAATCTGGATACTCAATCCCCATTGTACTTAGAGGAACACTAGCTTCTACAATTTTGCGATCACTAAGAATTTGAAGGATGTCAGTAAATTTGCTCGCGGGGTCTTTTTGTTTACTATTCCTAGCCGCCGTCGATATGATTTTTTGAAACTCCTCCACACTACGATGATTAAAAGGTATTAACAGTTCTTTGATTGTTTTAGAAGTCACGATACCGTCCTTGACATGCCAAATGCCATCTTGATAGCTATAAGACCAATATACACCGTCCGGAGCTTTCATTAAAAGTAGAATGACATCCTCACCTTGCCGTACGAAATCTTTTGATTCAACGCCAGAGTTTGAACCATGTTGCAATAATGTGATCCTATCTGAGGTTAGGGGCTCGCCATACAACACTTCACTTACTTTAACTGTTGCGGGAGTAACATCATAGTCTGTATTCACTTTCGTATTCTTTATCCCCGAATCTCGTTTGCGAGTTTCTTGTAGATCTATAATCGTTCCTCTAATGACAAGATCAACATATTTCATTTCCTGTTCAAAAAATAAGGGTTCTGATCCGACATCATAGTGGATTCGTAGTCAGCAGTATGATTGGTTTCATTCACTCGCTTTCCACATGCAGGCAGTAAGATAAGTAACATGGATAATGCGAATAAAATAACTCTATTCATATTGACTACCCTCCCCATTTTAGAATAAAAAAGCAATCACTATTCCATTCTGCACCTCTGGTGTAAATTCCTGTAATCAGGCGCTGGTTTGATCAATGTATGAATATTTCATATAAAATAAACAGAGGCAGCCAATCAGTTGATTGGCTGCCTCCACGCATTAATCGGCTATTGCTATTATCGTGCTCAATCGTGCCTCCAATAAATGGATTGCTTCCGACGGTATGTTTAGAAAGGATATTTTCGAAAGCTCTCGTAAAGAATGCGAGCCTATATTTCGAAGCATGTCTTGCGGCAGTTTTTCTAAGTGAGGTATGGTTTCGGACAGTGCTTTCTTCGCTTCACCGATTTGCATCAGTTCGATCAAAGAAGAATCCAAGGAACAGAATTTGATATATTCGACTTCTGGCAAATAGTCGAATACCCAGGTCCCGCTTCTCAATTGGGCTGTAACTGCATTCGCCTCTTGTTCGGCTGTGATCGCCTCCTTATTAAGAGGCGTGCCATTCACGAGTACATGCTCAAGCTTGGCATCAGGAAGCACGATCGTAGCCGTTGCATCGAAAGGGATGACGAAACGGAAGCTCAAGCTCCCTGTATCGTTTATTTTCCAGTTGCTTTCAAACCTTCCCGCCGCAGAGTCGACAGATGCAGACACGTACTTCAATCGGAAGTCCGGCTGCGGGGCCAGACGGACGTGCTTGAAGCCAGGTTTCTCCTCAACCGGGTTGATCCCTGCCACATTCCTGTACATCCACTCCGCAATTGAACCGTATGCGTAGTGGTTTAAGGAGTTCATGTCTGTACCGCTGATTGTACCGTCAGGAAGTACCGAATTCCAACGCTCCCAAATCGTGGTTGCCCCCATTGTGACAGCGTACAACCAGCTCGGATAATTTCTGTTCAACAAAAGGGTATAGGCAATATCGGAATTTCCGGATTTCGACAGCGCTCTGCACAAGTAAGGCGTCCCAACGAAACCTGTTTTTAAATGGTTGTGATCTTTCTTTATCCGTGCGCGCAAATCGTTTGCTATTCGAGGCAGATCCTTCTCTGGAGCCAGATCCATATACAAAGCGACAACCAAAGCGGTCTGTGTATCCAATGCCATACGGCCAGTTGGGGTGAAATATTCAGCTTGTATGGCTGCCTTCACTTCAGTAGACAGCGCTTCAAACGTGCTAGCAATATCCACCTTTCCAAGCACTTTGGCAGCCTTGGCAACTAGCATCGAAGAATAGCAATAGTAGGCGGAGGAGATGAAAGCCGTTTCGGTCCCTCCAATCGGCGAACTCGGATCTGGTCCATCTAACGCGAGCCAATCTCCGAAATGGAAGCCTTCCGTCCAGAGCCTCCTCGCTCCTGATTCGTCGTCAATCCTTTTGATATAGTCTACCCAAGCTTTCATACTATCGAACTGCTGCTCCAGAATGGCTGAGTCCCCGCTATGAAGGTAAATTGTCCATGGAATAACAGTTGCGGCATCCCCCCATGCACTTGAACCGCCTTCATGCAAGGTTGCGTCTGGCACGACAAAAGGCACCTTGCCACCAGCAGCATCTTGCTCCCGCCAGAGATCATAGCTGTATTTGGAGAAGAAGGCATACGTATCCATATTAAAAGATGCTGTTCCCGCGAACACTTGCGCATCTCCGGTCCAGCCCATCCGCTCATCCCGTTGCGGACAATCAGTCGGCACATCCAGGAAATTACCTTTCTGTCCCCATAGCGCGTTGAGGAACAGCTTATTCACTAACGGGTCGCTTGTCTCTATGCTGCCTATTTGGTCCATCTCAGAGTGGAGCACACATCCGGTAAAGTCAGACGGATCAAGCTCCCCTGACCAGCCAGTGACTTTCACATAACGGAAGCCGTAAAACGTGAAGCGAGGTCTAACGAGACCGCCATCCCCGCTCGAGATATACCTGTATTCCGCTTTTGCAGATCGCAAATTATCTCGATAGAAATTGCCTTCTTGAAGGAGCTCGCCGAATTGAAGGACGATTTCCGCTCCCTCGGCTGCGCGGTCTTGAAACTCCAGCCAACCAACCATGTTCTGGCCCATATCCAATACCGTCTCGCCCGCTGGCGTGTTGATCACCTCAATAGGCTTCAACCTCTCATGGACAATAACTGGCAGGCTTCGCCTAGCTTGAAGCCGTTCGTATCCAATTTCTATCTTATCTACGCCATAAGAAATCGTATCGCAAAAGGTGGCATCGAAGACCTCACCATCATACAGGCTGCTCTCCATGATTGAGCTCTTCCTTGCTTTCCAAGAGTCGTCAGAGCGAACGATGGTCGATGTTCCATCCGCATATCTGATTAAAACCTCACAAAGTAATGCAAATCGATCACCGTATATCTCATCCTTGCCACCATTAAACCCGAAGCGTCCTTTGTACAATCCGTTTCCAAGCAGAACTTCAATCGTGTTTGTTCCTTGCTGGAGCATATCGGTAATGTCGTAGGTTTGATATTGGAGCCATTTGTCGTATGCATTGAAATATGGGGTTAAGTACTCGTCGCCTGCTTTCTTTCCATTCAACTCTAGTTCGTAAAGTCCAAGTCCACATATGTAAGCTCGTGCGCTATTTATTTCTTTGGCCAAGGTGAATTCCGTGCTCATTACAGGGTGAATATCCTTATCGAGCTTCGGTGTAATCCAGCCCGCTTCCCACTTTTGATCTAGCTTTGCAGTTTCGAACCACGCTGCTTCACTAATTGCTTGGTCTCCGTTATCTGCCCACACCGTTACTCGCCAAAAATACTTGGTTAGTGGTTCTAAGCGTAGAGGCAGCTCATAAGCGAGACTATTGATCTCTTCGCTTTTTCCGGTATCGAAGATTAATTGTTCGAAGCTATGATCAAGCGATACCTCGATTCGTGCAGCGATCTGTGTGAATGCGGCTGTTTCGATTACGACGTAGGAGAAGCGAGGCTTTCCTAGCTCGAACCCTAACGGATTTGTAATCCGGTTTGTCTTCAGCTTTGTAATCTTCATTGTAAGCACTCCTTTATCTATCATTTTACGGCTTCGTCAGTAATGCAGTTTACGAAGAATCGCAGGATGAATGGAGATAAAGTCAGAGTTGTATCGTAAGATACATTACGTATCTAATTATATAAGTTATGACATCGTATGTCATCTACTTTCAGTAGTCAGTGTCCTTGTGAGGAATACCTTGCTCGTGCTCTATATGATGTTCTTCGATCCGAGGAGGAACCGCTTCTTCGCAGTTGAATCGTATATTATTTTGGTATTTTGAGTCGTCGACAGCAAGTGCCATCCCTCGCAGCTATATTACGTTAAACTAGTTTTGGTTTATAGATGTGGAGGAGGTATTGACGTTGAACAAGTACGACGTAATCATAATTGGCTGCGGCCATAATGCGCTGATCGCGGCCGCTTATTTGACGCGAGCCGGGAGAAGCGTTCTTATGCTGGAGAAGAATGACCGCCCCGGCGGATTCCTGCGCACAGAAGAACTGACGCTTCCCGGCTTCAGGCATGACGTCTACGCTGCAGCACACCCGCTGTTCCTGACAGGCCCTGCATATGCGGACTTTAAGGATGAGCTCGAGTCGCGAGGGCTGCGTTACGTGAACACGGAACTGCCGACCGGCGTTTCTATGGAGAATGGCGAAACAGCCGTTTTAACACGCTCGAGCGAGGATTTGGCCGCTGAAGCTGAGCGTCTTGCCTCCGGAGACGGCGCTGTGTTAGGACGTATGTTTGAAGAATTCGCACCATATGCGGGGAACGTGTTCGATTTGTTTTCTCTAGACCTGTCAGGTTCGAAAGGTTCCCATATTATTCAGAATCTATTGTATGATCAACGAACTGGGGGCAAAAGCTACACGGCATTCGCCGCATCCCTCTTTTCCACCGCCCGTAATGTGGTTCGAGATTTCCGGTCTCCCGCCATGCGTTCGATGCTGGCATCGTGGGTCACTCATCTGGGACGGACTCCGGATGAAATCGGCAGCGGTATATGGGTGCCTCTTACGACGATGGCGCTTATGGGCGGCGGGATGCCTATACCCGAAGGAGGTAGTGAACAGCTTGCTCTGGCATTGACTCGGTTAGTGCAGGACCAAGGCGGTACGATCATAACGGGTACTAATGCTGAGCGGATTATCGTCAATAACGGCAAGGCTGTCGCCGTGCGTACAGCAGAAGGCGAGGAATACCACGCTAAACATGCTGTCATCGCCTCCACTGGTCCTGACCAGTTGTATCTATCGCTCCTGGCGGATGCGCCAGTCAGCTCCGGCATTCGCAGCCAAGCCAAACGATACCGCTATGGAAGAGGCTGTGTTCAGATCCATCTGGCACTGAAAGAAGCGCCGAAATGGCCAGATCCGAGGTTTGCTAGAGTGGGCCAGCCGCATCTGACCGATGGGCTCGACGGCTTCACCCTAGCCATTGCACAAGGGATGGCGGATCTTCTGCCGGCTAAACCGACTTTTACGGTCGATTGCCCGACCAACCTTGATCCGAGCCGAGCTCCAGTCGGCAAAGCGATCATGCGGGTCCAGGTACTTGAGGTTCCTTGCCGTCCCCGTGGTGATGCTGCTGATCAGATTGACGTCGGAGATGGAACGTGGACACAGGAACTAACCGAGCAATTCGCTGAGCGTGTTATCGCCATTGTAGGTAAGCACATTCCGAACATTCCGGATGCTATTATTGGCAAGTCCGTCGTCACGCCTGACACCATTGCCCGTTTCAACCCCAATTCCGGACCTGGTGATCCGTATGGCGGATCTCACGACTTCATGCAGAGCTACTTATTCAGACCGTTGCCTTCACAGCCAGGTCACCGGTCAGAAATCGCGAATCTATATATGCTTGGCGCTGCCACATGGCCAGGCCACGGCATCAATGGAGGGTCGGGCTACATCGTGGCGAAGCAACTTCTATCCCTCGATCGGTAACGTGTCCTGTACGCTCCAGTTAGCAGAACAGGCTGCCGGCTTATTGCTTCGGCAGCCTGTTCATTGTTGTTAACCCCAAATAAAGTGTCCATTATGGAGCTCAATTCCCCAACCTTCTGGCTTTCCAGAACGCTTGGGTCATAGACCTCCACAACCCTACATCAATCCGGTGTATGCTCGGCTTTTTTTTACCTAAACCGCTGTATTGGATTTGAATCCGGTCTTCTGGGCGGATGTCGACTGTATACAGCACGAGCAGAAAGAACCATTCCAGCGGCTTCATTGCCACATAGACCACATCCGCCATTATCTTGGTGCGAATCTGCCGGCTCAGTGGATAACCGTAGTTATCGTATATTCGGCGGATTTTCCGGTGACAGGCTGGCGAATACTGTTCCAGCGGATTCTCAAACGCGTTAGCGATCATCAGCTGGAGGTTCACTGTTATAGCCATGCCATGTCGGATTCCCGGCCGAATTGGCTTGACCAAGCGACGATGCCCTTGAGCGGCGACTGTGCACAAATAATGGCCGTCTCCCGGCACCAGCTCTGGAAGAGGTGCTGGCAACCTCGATAAGTGGAAGCCGCTCGTATCCAAAAACGCCCGCACGATGCCATCCGGCAGCTGCCCGAACAAGACAAGTACTTACTTAAAATTCATATCCCATTAAAGAGAAAAATGAAAACCAACATTTTCCTATTTAACGGTCATTAACGCGATCCACTACTAGATCTACCAAACGGAGATACGGGCATCAGGACTTGCTGCGCATATTGTATATACAAAAACCCTTCTTACGAAGGGTTCTGTGGGTTCTTATTATGGCTTTATTCCGCTAGGACCTCGAACGGCGCGGCAAGAACTGCGCTCTTCGTACCGGCGCCGAACGTTTTAACGATCCGGTATTGGCCAGGATCGAGGCTTAACCACTGCAGCGAAAATTTCTCCCCGGTCTCTTCATCCGGACCAAGCCCTCTCATTTCCGAAGTGAAGGCTTGACCACCGTTCAGCCACTTCCACTCTCCAAAATCCAATGTCTGCACCCCGAACCATGAACCATAACTCAGCGAAGTCGGCCCCCAATTCGTCAGCATGATCTTCACCGTGTCCGACGGCTTGTATGTTTTGCGATCCGCTTCCATTCTGGCATTGATCTCGTCCGCAGGGAAGGCGTATATGCTCATTTTCCCGTCCATGGTTTCTCCGGCTGCGTTTAACAATTCGAGCCGCAAGGCATAAATGGTGTTTCTGCGATCAGGGAATTTCACTTTCATGCCGTGTGGTTTACCGAATGTTTCGTCAGAAATTTCGCGAAGCGGCTTCAGCGATGGATACGGTTCGAGTTCCGTCACGCGGATCCGCGTTTTTATCCCATCTGGAAGCCTGTTGATACCGAATACGAGATTGCCCTCAGGCAACGCCTGTCCCCCTACTTGCGTATAGAGCCCGAAACTTTCTAGCAACTTCCCGTTGTATCGAGGAAAGCCTGTCTTCGCATACACCGTATCGTCCAACGCTTTTGCTTCTTTCTCGTCAACGAATAGAAGACCATTAGGCGGCCAATATAACTTGTCATTCGGACCGCCGACCTGCTGCACCGGTTCGGGCAAGCTCGGCTCGAAACGGCTCTGATCCTTCGCGATAGCCCCAGGATCGTAAATCTCGATATCGACCGCATCCGCTCCATACTTCCGAAAGATCGAATGTGCCATCTCCTCCGTAAAGTTCCCTTTTACCTTCACTTTTTGATGGATGATATCCACGGCCACGCTTTCCAACACGTGTTGCTTCTCATAGGTTTTCCCGATTTCGGCTTGAATGACCCTCAGCTTCTTGTAAGGATACCTCGCTTGCTTAATCACGACATGGGTGCCGAGCTTCGACTTCAAATCCCGAATGAAATATTGAGCCTTCTCTGTGCCGATATCGTCCAATAGAAACACGTACTGATTCGCTTCGTTATCGATGTACATCGTGCCGAAGTTTTCGAAGCTAGGTCCATGGTAGTCCGCCGAATGCGGAAAATGCTTCTTTAAAAGCTCATCGACGATGTGAATATCGGCTTGAACATCGAAACCGTCATTATGTAACTCCATGCTTGCAACACGATCCGACGCCGATCCGTGGACGGAAATTGCGGTAATTGCGGCAGCAACCGCGATCGCTGTACCATACAGCCATTTGTTATTCATTGAGTAAGTTTCCTCGTTCGTTTGAGATGACCTTATGGACGCGATCGGATCAAGAAAGTTGCACGGTATATTTTCCCAAACAAACAGCCCAAACTCATGATGAGCCGGGGCTGTTGCCTTGCTTATATGCCGAGCAGGTTCAAGCTGCTTAAGCTTAGTATGCGAGCGAGAACAAACCGTTGATGTGCGACAGGTAACGGGCGTTACTTGCTTTCTTCATCAAGGAAGCAGGCGTGCCTTTCATTACGATGCCGCTCTCGCCGATGACGCCGATGCCGTCTTTACGGCCAAGGCTTGCTAGCGTTCCGGAGAATACCGGGTTGAACGTACCCATTGCAGCGCCTTTGTAGGATGCTGCGATGTTCGCGCCTACAAGCTCGCCCATTTGCCATGCCAGTTGGGCAGTCGGCGGGTATGGACGGCCTTCCGCAGTGAATACAACTGCGCAGTCGCCAGCCAAGGAAACTTCAGGATGCGATGTGGATTGAAGGAACTCGTTGACCGTTGCACGGCCGCGGTTCACTTCGATGCCACAGTTGCCAACGAGCGGGCTGCCTTGAACGCCGCCTGTCCATACAAGAGTGTTTGTCTCGATCGTTCTGCCGTCTTTGAGCGTAACGATGTTGCCACTCACTTCTGTAATCGCAAGACCTGTCAGGAATTCTACGCCGCGTGCTTCCAGGCTAGTAACCGCGCGCTGGATCAGCTCAGGGGAGAAGATAGGCAGGATCGAAGGCATTGCTTCAACCAGCGAGATCGAAATATCCGAGAAGTTGACGCCGAATTCGCGACAGATGCCCGGAAGCTCATCTGCAAGCTCGCCGACGAGTTCTACGCCGGACAAGCCGCCGCCACCGATAACGAATGTAGCGTCTGCTTTGTTTTTGCTTGTAGCATAAGCTTTGACACGGTCTTTCACGTGATTAAATACGCGGTTAGCGTCAACGACGGATTTCAGCGTCAGGCTGTTTTCTTGCAATCCAGGAATGCCGAAGTAGTTTGTTTCGCTACCCAGCGCAAGCACCAGATTATCGTAACCGTACGAGGAGCCGTCGTTCAAAGCGACTTTCTTGCCTTCAACGTCGATCGTTTGCACTTCGCCGACGACGATGTTGATGGATTTGCCTTTTAGCAGTTTCGCGAGCGGCAATGCAACAGCTTTCTCAGCAACGTTGCCTGCTGCAAGACGGTGAAGCTCCGTAATGATTTGGTGGGAGCCGACGCGGTTAATGATCGTGATGCCCGCTTCTTCAGTCGTCAGATGCTGGCGTGCTGACAGCGCGCTCAGCAAACCGCCGTAGCCGCCGCCTAGAATCAAAATTTCTTTTTTCATGGGATCTCATCCTCCGTGCTTCGCTTAGTATGATGATACTATTTCTTTCTTTCGCCCAAAATATCAAGGTACGCTTGGCTGAAACGAAGCATCTTTTGCAGCTCCGGATCTTTCAGAAGCTTGATCATGCCAAACAAACCGATTACGTTCTCGCTGCTTTCCGCGCGGTCGCTTGCTTCAATCGCAGCGGAAGCGTAGCCTTTCACTTTCTCTGTCAGCGGTTTGACGACTTCTTGAATGCCACCCACTGTGTCTTGGATCAGGACGCGGTCGGAAGCAACCTTTTGTGCAAGTTCGTACGTTTTCGTCATCAAGCTCATCATTTCGGACAGCTTCGGCAGTTGGTCCACCAATTGCGTCAGCGCTTCTTGTACTTCAGGCTTCAGCAGTTGATCAAGCACATCCGATTTCGCTAGTGCCGATACGGCTTCCTGCTGCTCCAAATCCTTTACCATTGTTTCACTCATTGTATTGCCTCCTTCAGATGTAGTCACTCAGCTGCGATCATCATACAAGATGAACCCCCTGCCTGCCGATGATGGCAAAGCAGACTTAATCCCATTAAACGTGCAACGCGGTAAAGCATTCCAACGCAAAAAAATGAGGGAGTGTGAAATAAATCACAAGACATTTTGAAGATGAAAGCAACCTTTTTTCTTTCTCTACTGTACTGCTTTTTGCTCGTCTAGACTATAGATTAATTATAAAATTTTTTTTATTGTACCAATAAAAATAATTAATCACGCGAGAAAATATTGCCAGCGTAGAAAACTCAGAGACTAGAGGCACTGTACAAAATGAAAACGCCATCAATTAGGTCTTGTTTTTCCGCATCTATTCCTCCCGATTTAGCACGAATTTTCATTTGAGTTAGCTTGCTACAAAAGCAAAAAAAGAGATGACTGAAGTGTCATCTCTTTTTACTCTGAGTTTTCAAGGAGTCAAATTAGTACAAACGCTTCAATGCGTCAGCGGAAAATGGAAGGAGTTCATCGAATCGTTCGCCCCGAACCTTCTCAGCCCAAGCAGGATCCACCAACAGGGCACGTCCTATAGCGACGAGATCGAACTCGTTCTGCTCTAATCGCTTAAGCAGCTCGTTGATGTCGGACGTTCCTGCGCTCTTTCCTCTGAAGGAGCCCATGAATTCATCATCGAGACCGACGGACCCTACAGTGATCGTAGGCTTGCCCGTTAACTCTTTCACCCATCCTGCGAAATTCAAGCTAGATCCTTCGAACTCGGGTTCCCAGAACCTGCGAGTCGAGCAGTGGAATATATCCACGCCTGCTTCTACGAGAGGAGCGAGCAATTGACCGAGCAGTTCAGGCGTAGCAGCAAGTTTGGCCGTATATTCGGACGATTTCCATTGCGACAATCGAATGATGATCGGGAAGTCATGGCCTACTGAGCGGCGGCAAGCTTCGATGACCTCGACGGCAAATCGAGTTCGCGCCTTTAAATCGCCACCGTATTTATCCGTGCGTTGATTCGTTTTCTCCCAGAGGAATTGGTCAATCAGGTAACCGTGGGCACCGTGAAGCTCGATACCGTCGAAGCCAATCCGTTTGGCATCGGCTGCCGCTTGTGCGAAAGCTTGTACGACTTGATCGATTTCCGCTTGCGTCATCGGTTCATTCACTTGTTCACCCATTAGATTGAGTCCTGAAGGTCCTATCGACGGCGCTTCAGGATGAGGGAGCGAACCGTTCGGACGGGTCATTCCGACATGCCAGAGCTGCGGCACGATACGCCCTCCCGCTTCGTGCACCGCGTCAGCGACACGTTTCCAACCTGCAAGCGCGTCTTCTCCATGAAAGTTAGGGATATTGGGATTGTCGGTTGCTGCTGGATGATTGATCAGCGTGCCTTCCGTAATGATCAAGCCAACGCCATTCTCCGCACGTCTACGGTAATAATCCACTACGTCCTGTCCAGGTACACCACCAGGTGAGAATGCTCGCGTCATCGGAGCCATTACGATCCGGTTAGCTAAGCTGAGATTACCTACTGAGAAAGGCTTGAACAATGCTTCAACAGAATGCGAGTTCGTTGCTTGCTTGGTATTTTGATTTGTCATGGTTGTTCCTCCACTCCAATTGTTTTTTCTATTTTGACTTCATTTGTAACATACATTTCCACGCATAATTGCATATAATTCGATTGTTATCGAACAATAGAAATATAGCATGGGGTATGGTAAAATGCAATCACTACATCTCAACAAGGAGGAAACCATCCTGAAGATACTATTTCACCCGGACAAAGCTGATATTCATCTCTCGTCCATCCTCTACGCGCTTAGTGATCCCATCCGATTATCGATTGTTGCAGAAATCAGCAAAATGGGGGAAAGTACTTGCGGCGGCATCGATGCCAACGTCGTGAAATCAACGTTGTCCCACCATGTTCGCACACTGCGCGAAGCAGGGGTCGTTCAAGTTCGCGTTCAGGGAACCCAGCGTTTCTTGACCATTCGATCGGCTGATCTAGAAGAAAGATTCCCCGGCTTGCTCTCTTCCATTCTAAACGCCTACAAAGGCTCAAACGTGCATATACCAACGTGACCGCAGTGGACAAACTGTCCAAATTCTTATATAAATTCAGGAAAAAGGTTAAACGATAGTCCCAATCGATGTCAACACATCTCCCAGCACTTGCTCACATTCAGCAGCCGTACGCAGCTTGCCTGCAAGCAGACCTTGCACGAAAGCTACTACCTTCGGGTTAAGCTCCAACTCCTCCTCCCAAGATAGCTCCTTTTGCCCTTCATTACGCGTATAGCCAGCGTATATCAAGAACAGGAAGAGGTGGCCGAGGCCATACAAATCACTGGCCGGATTAGGGCCCCGCATCCGATTCTTCACAGGCCCCCAGCTGTCCGTGAATCCCTTTCGTTCTCTACCGCCGTCCTGCTCATCGTATATATCGCTTAATGACTCTTCATTGATGCGACAGGCTAAGCCAAAGTCAATCAAATAAATACGCTCCTTATAGGCCAGCACATTGGGGATACGAACGTCCCGATGAATAAATCCGGCTTCGTGCATGTATCGTATCGGACGCAATAATTGCAGGATTAGAATCAGAGCTTCCCGCTCGCTATATATCCGTCCCTGCTCCATGATCGCATAAGCGAGGCTACCAACCTCCACAAGCTCCATGATGAGCACTTCTTCTTTCCGCTTCACGACATAATTCAGCCATTTAGGAATTTGCGGATGATCGAGCTGCCGGAGAATCTCGCTCTCCTGTTTTAGCATCATCCGAGCGAATTTCTGTTTGCTTGGTTTTGCGCGCTTCATTAGGACGGCTGCTCCAGTCGTCAGATCGGTACAGCGATACGCTTGGCCATAGCTGCCCATGCCAAGGAATTGCTCAATCCGGTACCTGCCCGACCAGACCGAGCCTTGGCGCAGTGGAAAATCCAGCCAGTCGCGTCTCCATTGCCGCCACCACGCATTTAGCATCCGATTCCCTCCCATCAAATGGGTACACAAAATGAAACATGATACTTGTAAATACGTATTAGTGGGTAAGTAAGTCTCAAGCGCTTTCACCAAAAAAAAGGAGGAACCCTTATGATAAGACACCTTCTTAGGAGGCTATTAAGCTCTCTGAGTGGCAAAAAGCATTATGGCCAGCACGGTCAGTACGGTCACCAGTCCAGTGGCAGCGGCAACAAGAAAGGAAATTACTACTCTTCACAGCATTCGAAATACGGGCATGGACACTACAAGAAGAAGTATGACAGCAGCAGTTGATTATAAAACAATAAACCCGACCTTTTCAGGTCGGGTTTATTTGCACCAAGTTAGCTCATTATGCGATTAACGTCTAAAGCTCGGCTTCTCCTGAAGCAGTCTATGCCGTCCACGACATCGTTATGCTTCTCTCTGTATGACCGGAACACCAGACATCCGCTGGGAAGTTTGGCATCACTGGCGGTTCCGGATCAGGTGTCGTCGTGCGCTGCTTGCGTCAAATTAACATCGATCGCCTGGAGACACCATACAGGTGTCCTTAATCGACTTAATAATCCGACCGGGTTGTTCGTTCAATCAATTAATTAATGTGATTTACAATTTTCAAAACGGTATCTCTCGTTAACTTGCCTCCGCCTACGGAGATGAGATTCACTGTAGCATGGGCTAAAGCTAATGGGATTTTGCAAAATTTCAATGCCGGTCCTTTTTTCAAATCTTCAATGTAGGAATCGGCGATTTCCAAATTACGGCGTGTGTACTTCAACATGTCCTTGAGATCCCAGCCATCCGGGAAGAAATCCACACCGCGCTTAAGATCCTCGTCTCGGTTGCGGATGATATTAACGGCCTGTAGTCCTCTTCCGAAGGAAACGGACTTGACTTGATCGGATATCGTTCCGTCATTCCACATCCAAAGCTCGGACAGCATTTCGCCAACCATACCGGCTACACTGTACGTATAGTGGTCCAAGTCTTCTTCCGTATGAATACTCCATCCGTTCTGAACCCAATCGGTCATTTGCAGCGCCATTTTACTTATGTAGCGAAAAACAATCGGAGCTGCGGTAGGAGGACACAGAATCGCCCATTCATCAAGCTGCATTGAAACTGCTGGCAATACCTCACGATAAGGCGCCAACAACTTTTGAGTGGCTTCGATGACTTGCGGGGAGTTGAATGCCTCGTGGATCCCGCTTAACAGACTCACCTTCAATTGTACGGGAATCTCTTCATGATCTTCGATTTCATCAAGCGCGCGCATACATAAATAAGCAGATGCGACTGCATCTTTCAACGCTCCATCCAATTTACTGATCGGTATATAAAAAGTACGGCTCGTTTTCTTCAACATATCCATTGCATGTTTATTAATGGGAATTCCCTCCAAGATAGTCCATTGATTTTGACTGAGTTATCGCTTTATTATACATGATAACACGAATTAGGGATGTTAATAAGTAGCTCACCCATTGTTACATCTTTTCGAACAATATCACTCATTCATCCTATAGCTAACGAATGCCAATCGCTTGCTATCGGGAGACCAGGAATTGACGTTAATGGTTCCCTGTCCTCCGAAAAGCTTAACAAGCGTACGGAATTCACCGCCTGAGCTAGGCATGATGCGGATTTCTACTTCCTTGTTGGGGGGATGATCACCGGGTTCGACATCACCTTTGCGATATGTAATATAGGCGACCTTCTCTCCATCTGGAGAGATATGTGGAAACCAGCTGTTGCTCTCATCATATGTCATCTGTATCTGTTCGCTGCCATTGGCATTCATGCGCCATACCTGCATAAGACCTGTGCGTACGGAATTGAACCAAATGTGCTTGCCGTCCGGTGAATATTCAGGCCCATCATTAAGTCCAGCAGTATGCGTTAATTGCGTTTCGATGCCTCCGTTTACGGGAATGGCGTAAATATCGTATTCACCGTCCCGTTCGGCGCAATAAGTAAGCGTGGTTCCGTCCGGTGACCAGCCATGCAAATAGCTAGGAGCCATCGGCGTGACAAGCACCGGATTGCCGCCCTGCAAGGGGAAAATATAAATACGGGATTGACCATCCTCGTGGGTATGATGGCTGACTGCTACATGCGAGTTATCTGGTGAAAGTACATGGTCGTTATTACAATGAATGGCGAAACCCGATTCGATGATCGTGCTTTCACCCGTACCGATGTTGAATGTATAAAGCCGTCCCAAGCTATTATAGATGAGATGCTTACCGTCGCGAGTCCAATTAGGTGCCTCTATTAGATAATCGAACTCGGCCAAGATGTAACGTTCGCCGCTTTCCACATCAATAGTTTCCAGGATACTCGTTACATTTCTTCCTACTTCTTTACGGGGTTCTTCTAACCGCTTCATCCTACATTCACCTCGGTCATATATTCTTCCATCATAATTGCCAATTAATTTAATTCATCAAACGGATCACCTTAAATTATATCTGAAATGGTTGAAGTAATCTGCCCGTTGAAAAATATTAAGAAGCGCCGGCGTCTTCCTGGTACCATTCTGCCTGAACGCGATACATCGCTGCGTAATCCCCATTGGCTGCCATTCGTTCAAAATGTAAAGTAAGCTTGACATTACTTCCGTTGCACGATATTCTCAGCTTATGGAAAGTTAGCTTTCCATAAGGAGAGTGAGCACATGAACAACCATTTAGAAGAAATCCGTAAGCAACGCGGAATTAAGCAAGAAGAATTAGCATTAGCTCTTGAAGTGTCCAGGCAAACGATCAGTTCGCTGGAAAAAGGACGTTATAATCCATCGATCCTTCTAGCCTTCAAGATTGCTCGCTATTTCGGTATGAGTATCGAAGAAATCTTTATTTATGAGGAGGATGAGACTGCATGAATAAAATGATTTCATCGATTATTCTTACCATTGTAGGTGTAGCACTATTTGCAGTTGGTTTGTACTTCATTAAAACAATTGAAGATCCACAAGGTATATGGCGAGTATTACCTTCTATTAGCTTTGGGCTCGGCTGTGCTATTTTCGGTCACGGTATGGGAGAATCATTCCTCCAATTCGCTATGAAGAGCAATTCTGCCGCAGCAAAGCAGTTGGAGATTGACATGAAAGATGAGCGTAATTTGACAATCGCTAATCGGGCTAAAGCGAAAGCATATGACATGATCGTTTTTATGTTTGGAGCTTTAATATTGGCATTTTCCATTATGGGAATAGATAAAACAACGTTATTTGTATTGGTTTTTGCCTATCTATTTATCCTTGTATATGGCACTTATTACCGCGTCAAGTACTTTAAAGAGATGTAATAAAACAAAAAGGCGAACTCAAACGCTATGTTTGAATACGCCTTTTTATTTTATGTAAGTACTGCTTTCCCTTGAGTTAAATGGCTAAGAGCAGCTGCGTTAATCCTTTATAATTTTGTGTACGGGAATGATTTGAACGGTTGGAAAATGAGTCAGGCTCATCGTAGCGAAGATGGGCCCTAAAGTGTTTTCAAAGAAAGCTTGCTGAGCTTCAGCGGATTCCCAAACTTCAACCACTTGCCATCCTCCATCGTTTGGTCCGGCAAAATGAACGGAACAACCGTTCGGAATCCCGTTTTGTAGTGCAAGCTGTTGTAAAACGTATTCATATTGTTCTTGGGTAAATCCGGGGCTATCAACGATGACTGCAATTGCCATGTATAATTCCACCTTTGCGCCATTTTAGGACAGGAGTCCTACTTCAAACATATCGCTTTGGTTTTAAATTATACCAACAATTAAACAAGCCATCGAGAACGGCTATCACACCACATCAGCCGCTGTTTATAGCTGAACCGGTCGCATCCCCTGCTCCATTGAATCTGTAATTGCTTGCGTAAACCTCATATACCCTACACCTTCCTCGAACGAAGGAGCGCCTTTCGTTCCTTCTGCCACGGACCGTAGAAATTGTTGCTCTACTTCCCATTTTCCAACTAAATCTTCTGGGATGTCGATTCTACGTTCCCCCTCAACCGTCTGCACAAACACGAAGGGCTCGCCTGGGATGCATCGGAGCGTCCCCTTGCTTCCGTGAATCGTCAAGCTGGATGCGTCGCTCGTGACCGCTCCGGTGAACAAGGCTGTGAGAGTTGCTCCGATCTTGAACTGCCCAATGACGGTAACCGAATCCGGCAAATCAACCATGGACTTGCCATCACGGTCTGCGGGCCGCTCTCTTACCCAGGTTTTGCCGAGCGCGCTTATGTGGCTAAGCGGACCGAACCACCGGTTCAGCACCTCTCCCATAATGCCAACGTCCAGCAGATTGATCCCCTGTAGATCTTGCCGCTGGCGCCAATGCAGAGGCTTCTCCGAATCATTGAGCGAGCTCGTCGCATGATGGAGCACGATATGGCGAATTTCACCGAGACGTCCATCCTCCAAATATTTCATCACGAAAGGTTCGACTGCCATATAGGTAGGAGGAGGACAAAGCATTGTCGTAAGCGTAGTATTCCGGTCCGCTTCAAGCATCTTCTCCGCCTCGGCTAAATTCATGGCCATGCGCGCCTGGCAGAATACATGCTTGCCTTTGGATAGCGCGTAGCAACTGATTTCCTTGTGCATATAAGGCGGTGTGCAATTGAAGATGATATGCACTTCCGGGTCGTCCACGACTTCCTTCCAATGCTCATATACTTTGGCGAAACCGAACGCGTCCGCCACCTTCCTGCTGCTCTCCAGACTGCGATTGGCTACAGCGACGAACTCGACACCTTCGATCTTCTGCAAATTAGGCAAATGCCGGGAAATTGCAATCCCTCCGGCACCGATCATTCCAATTGGAAAATGGTTCACGCTCGTCCCTCATTTCTCGAAATAAAGTTGAATGCCATATTATTTTCTCATAAACGAAAAAAATCCGATATGCAACAGACGAAAATAAAAGCCGCGAAAATCACGGCTTTTGTAGATATCATGTCCTTGTCCTCTTAGGTCTGTGCGATCATTGTTTCGCCAAACGAATGTTCCGATCGGGTTAGCTGCTTCTTCAACAGAACCATCTTGCCGTCATCCGCGGTCTCGATCTCGTAAATGCGTTCGTAGCCTCTTCGCTCGTACATCTGCACGAGCCACGGATGACGTTCGGCCGTACCTAGTGTAACCGCCTCCGCTTGCCACTTGCCGCGGGCTATGTCTTCTTCTACCCATGTGAGAAGACGGTTGCCGACTCCTTGACCTTTGAAAGCTGGCTCAACTGCAAATTTCATAATAAATGGATAATCAGCGAATGCCTTTAACTGCTCCACTGGCTCGGAGATGGTGACTGTCGCAATGATTGTACCGTCACGTTCAAGCACGTAACATTCATGGCTCGAGATTGTGTCCCGTACCAGCTCAATGTCCGCGTAAGCCGCAGGGAAATTGATGCCCAACTCCCGAATCGTCTCATACGCCCTCAGAATGACGCCAAGCAATTCCTCGGCATCATCTTGCGTTGCCAATCGATATATATCACTCATTTTCGTCACCTCGTTTAGGATTGAGACTCCACATATTCGAATTCGATCAGGTTGCGATCCGTGAACAGCTCCCAATACTTAGCGGCGATACGGTCCGGGTCGTAATACGTTCCAGGTGACACGAAGCCGCTGATCGTGACGGTTCCGACGTAGACGTTGCTTGGTTTGAGTTCTTGCGCCAGCGCGTACGTTAACGAGCGAACACCGGCTTTGCCTATGGAGAGCGATGTATAGTCGGGGTTTGGGTGCAAAGCCAACCCTCCACCTGTAATGAGAACAGCCCCTTCCTTGCGCTCGATGAAGCGTGGCACGACTTCTTTGATACTCGTAAGCGCGCCGACGACATTCACCTTGAAGTCTTCGATCAACTGCTGTTCGGTAAGCTCCGTCGCTATAGATTTCGTGATGGCTGCAGCGTTGTACAGCAATACGTCCGGCTCGCCTAGTTGGTCTCGAATGGCTCGGAACGCTATAGAGAGCGAATCTGGTCTCGATGCATCGGCCGTCACGATGAACGTCTCGATTTCTTGCTTGCGCAGCTCGGCTGCTAGAGCGTCCAAAGAAGCTGCGTTTCTCGCGACGAGCGCGATACGGTACCCGTTAGTTCCGAATTTGCGCGCGACTGCCGTGCTGACGCCGGGACCTGCTCCAACAATGGCTATGATAGGTTTACTCATAAATAATCTCTCCTTCTCCGATAGAGGCGGTTTCTCTTCAATTAGAAGCTATGGCTTGTAACGCGTAGCGGTTGATTGGGAACGGCAAGCCCAAGTTGCCGCGCAGCGTGTCGTGTTCGTATTCAGCGCGGAACAATCCGCGTGCTTGCAGAATCGGAACGACTTGATCCACGAAGCCATCGAGAGCGTTCGGAACGCCAGAGCCGATAATGAAGCCATCGGCAGCGCCCGTCTCAAACCAGAGCTGGATCTCATCCGCCACTTGTTCTGGTGTCCCGATAAAATTGCCTCGCGGCGTCGTCGTCGAACGGACAGCGACTTGTCTCAGTGTTAGGTTGTGCTCCCTCGCCTTCTGCTTGATTAGATCCGTCGTGCTCTTAAAGCCATTCGAGCCCAAATCGCCAAGCTCCGGGAACGGTTCGTCGAGCGGGTATTGGGTGAAGTCGTGATGATCGAAGTATCGGCCCAAATAACGCAGCGCGTCTTCAATCGAGCCAAGGCTCGCCGTCTCCTCGAATTTACGCACCGCTTCCTCGAGCGTCGCGCCGACGATCGGACCTATGCCCGGTAAAATGAGAATATCATCTGCCGAACGACCGTAAGCGGCAGCGCGTTGCTTCACATCGGCGTAAAAGGCTTGCGCCTCTTCAATGGTTTCGTGTGCGGTGAATACGGCATCGGCCGTCTTGGCCGCGAGGTTGCGTCCGGCGTCTGAAGAGCCGGCCTGGAACACGATCGGATGCCCTTGTTTGGAACGGGCTATGTTCAGCGGTCCTTGGACGGAGAAATGCTTGCCTTGATGATCAAGACGGTGCATCTTGTTTGGATCGAAGAATACTCCGCTCTCCTTGTCGCGAACGAAAGCGTCATCCTCCCATGAATCCCATAGCCCTTTGGCGACTTCAAGGTACTCTTCCGCGATTTCGTAGCGTGACGCGTGCTCCGGATGGGTGCCTTTGTTAAAGTTGCCAGCGGTACCGACGCCAGGGGAGGTTACGACGTTCCAGCCGGCACGTCCACCACTGATATGGTCGAGCGAAGCGAACTGTCTCGACACATTAAACGGCTCGCTATACGATGTCGACAGCGTGCCGACGAGTCCAATATTGGAAGTGACGGCGGCAAGAGACGACAATAGCGTGACTGGCTCGAACCGGTTCAGGAAGTGCGGTATGGATTGTTCGTTAATATACAAGCCGTCTGCGATGAACGCGAAGTCGAACTTGCCCTCTTCCGCTTTGCTTGCTTGTTCTCGGTAAAAGCCGATATTAATGCTAGCATCGGATTGAATGTCGGGATGCCGCCAGGCCGATACGCTCGAGCCTACCCCGTGGATAGCCGCGCCGAGTTTCAATTTTCGTTGTTTTGCCATAATCATGATCCACTCCGTTTCTATTTGCGTCATGCCATTTTTAATTCCGAGTAATCCACTAGTTTTAAACAAGTATATACCTGTAACAATAAGGTAATTATCGATTGTTCGCTAATAGAATTGTTTGAATGACCAATAGGGGATATCGATTGGTGCGTACAGGATACGGTTCACAAATTCAATTACTCGGCTGCATATCCGCTACCAGTTGAACAAGCAGCTTAGCCCCAAGTGTCAGCACGCGCTCGTCCAGATCAAACGACGGATGATGAAGAGGATGGACGATGCCTCGTTCTTCGTTGCGAACGCCAATTAGCGCCATCGCCCCCGGTGCTCGGTCAAGATAATAAGCGAAATCTTCGCCAGCTAGACTCGGTTTGTCAAGCAGAGTCACTCGCTCTTGTCCGAACACCTTGGCTCCCGCCTTCTGAACGGCATGAACCGCATTGCCATCGTTGATTAACGCTTTGCCCATCCGGAACCGCAGCTCGCACGTTCCGCCGAAACGATCGGCACACGCTTCAGCAGAACGTTGAAGCAGTGAACGGACGCGAGCAATTGTCTCGGGATCGATAGCACGATACGTGCCGAGCACTTCGCCAGAATCAGCGATCGTGTTGACGACCGTTCCCGCTTGGAGCTTGCCGAATGCAAATGAAAAAGGCTCCAGGGGCGGTACCGATGCCGCGATGGCGCTATGTGCTTCGACGACGAAATGCGCAGCCATGAGCAAGGCGTCCGCTGCCAAATGAGGAGCTCCGTGGTGACCGGATCTGCCGTGGAACTTCACTTGAAAATGGCTCGAGGCCGCCATCGCTTCCCTTCGGTGAATGGCGAGCTGACCGATTGGGAGCTCGGGCCACACATGCAGTGCGAATGCAGCGTCCGCTTCATCCGCCACTCCGCTCTCTACCAGATCCCGCCCGCCACTGCGCAGCTCGCCGTCCTTCGGACTAGGCGCGGCACCTTCCTCCGCCGGCTGAAAGACGAAAAGCACCTTGCCGGCCAGACTCTCGCGGCAACGGCTGAGCCCGTATGCCGCCGCAAGAAGCATTGTCGTGTGAGCGTCATGTCCACATGCATGCATCGCACCTTCTATCTCTGAGCGATAATCGGAATCTCTCGCTTCTCTGATCGGGAGCGCATCCATGTCCGCCCGAAGAAGAACGACGGGGCCAGGACGTCCCCCTCCAAGTATCCCGATGACCCCCTTGCCGAAATGATCACCGACTTGGTCTCGCACCTCCAAGCCGTATTCGTTGAGCAGCCCGGAGACTCGCGCTGCGGTTCGATCCACGTCATATAGCAGCTCGGGATGACGATGGAAGTCTCTGCGCAAGGCGATCCATTCCGCTTCTCTCTCCTCCAGCAAGCTGAACACCTGCGCGGCATTTAATCTGTATTGCCTTTGAATGTCCGAATTTGTTTCCCATGATGCGTCTATTTGTCCATTGAACTTGTCCATTCCCAGTAACCACCCTCCTCAATTTCCCCATCCGGATCCTCGGTTTTAATCGCAAAGGACCGCTTTGGAAGCCGTCACCGACGACTTTTATAGCGGTCCCCTTATAAAGGCCTATCGGCTAACGATGGACTGAATTTCCCGAAGAATGGCATCCTGTTCTTGCCCGATGACTTCCGTTCTACGAAGCTTCAAGAAGTGAAGCAGCTCCTTCCTCTCTGTCTCTTCGAGCGAACTGATCGGTTTTCCACGGCCTTCCAGCTCCGGATGCTCGGTCCAGAACGCTTCGATCCATTGGCCAAGAAGAGCGCTGATCTCCGCAGGACGTTCAATGAAGACACCGAGTTCTTGCCCCGATTCGTCGAAGAATACATAGGTGGGAATATGACTGCGTCCGTCGGCATGTTTATACAGGTCGGCAATATCTTGATTATCCGGGTCGCGGTTCAAAATATGCAGTCGCAGCTTATCTGATTCGCGACGACGTCTCCGCACCAATCGTGTGCAAGGACGAGAACGTCCACCGGCTCCTGGCGGTCGTTCAGGAACTCCAACTGTTGCTGATCCGGTGCATAAGCTTCGAAATTAGCTGCCAGTTCCGATTGGTTCACTTGCGCCTGCTCGATAAACGTACCGAAAGAGACTGCTTCTTGAAATGCGCGCTCTCTTCTTTCTTGAGATAAGCTGGACGTCTTAGATAAGGTCATGGGAATACCTCCGTTTTATCCGATTATTCTTATTGGTTTATATGTATATTATGTGCCTAGCAAATGAATGGTGGCTAATTGACTTTTTCTATCGGATGATAGAAGATTTGTAAAATGTCTAGATGCAGCACCTATAGAAACTCGCCCGTAAATAGAAACGAGGCTGCCGATTGTTTTCGTGGCAGCCTCGCATTATCGATCATTTACAATATTTCAATATACCCGTCTGTTCCATTCACGCGAATTCGTTGCCCATCTTTGATCAGTGTGGTAGCATTATCCACTCCAACGACGGCCGGCAAGCCATATTCACGAGCGATAACCGCTCCATGGGTCATCAGTCCGCCAACTTCGGTGACCAGACCTCGAATGGATACAAATAACGGTGTCCAACCAGGGTCAGTAAAGGTGGTGACTAATATATCTCCATCTTCAAGATTCGCATATTCCATGTTCAGAATGACACGAGCTCTCCCTTCAATCACTCCGGAAGAAACAGGTAGTCCTACAATCGCATTAACCGGCAAATGCTCACGTTTGTACTCACCTGCAATGATTTCACCATCAGACGTGATGACTCGCGGCGGAGTTAGTTTACTGAAAAATTTATAATCCTCTCTTCGTTGGTTGATGATCTGTCTGGTCGCAAGCTCCCCTTGCTTCTCGACCAAACAAGCAGGATTACCAGGATTGCTTGTACGTACGACTTCGTGAAGCTCTTCAAAAGTGAGATAGAACATATCTTCTTTGTCATGAATAACGCCAGCTTGAATGAGTGATTCGGCTTCTTTCAATAAAGCCTGCTTATAAACGAAGTAGCGACTTACGATGCCGTATTTCGGATATTCCCGGTAGCCGATGAAATTCCGGATAAGGTCGATCTTTCGCTTTGTTTCTATGGCTTTTTGTTCACCATCCGGTAATTGCTTCAATCGATCCGTTAACTCTTGTTCTTTCTCCAAAGCTTCCTGGCGCCCTTGCTCAAATTTACGATTGCCGGCATTAGGCTCAGAGTTCTTGATGTGACCAAGAATCATTGGGACGAGTGTGATCGGCTTCTCACTCCAACGCGTTCTCGTAATATCGATCTCTCCGGCACATCGCATTCCGTATTTGCTGAGATAATCAGAGATAGCGTCCCTCGTTTCCCTTCCTCCATCAAACTTAACCAGTTCATCCAGAAAGTTGTCGTCTTGAGTTTCCTGCAAATATTCAATCACTTCTGGAAAGGGCCGAATGACATCCGCGACATCCAATAATGCCAGACCCATTTCCGAAGTAATATTGTGAGGTACAGATTGAGAGAGCGTATCTGCAGCATTCCTTTCTCCTAACCACTCGTTCATGTTTTCATTAATCCATGATGTAGCATTGATAGCAGCCATAAACACTGCCGTACTTTGCGGGTCAAATAAGAGCTTCTTTAATTGCTGGATATCTTCTAGTATAAAATCAAACAAATCCGATCCCGATTTCGCTTCGATGTTTTGTTTTAACTCTTCGATCGAGGTTTGACTACGTGTAATCAAGTCAGAAACAATTGTTGGATCGTTCTCGAATTGAGCCAGCATATCCGTATTACTTCTACTCTGTGGCGGTGCTGCTGATGGATCACTTGGCAACAATTTGATAAAATTTCGCTCTATTATGGTCGTGATTGCGCCTATAATGAGCGGATCCGATTCCAAGGTTTTCAACAAACCTGCCCTGCCGCCTGGTGTAGCTAGCCTAGCTGCAATATCAACAAACAACCTCCCACCGGCTTTGCGCATAGGTGCAGGAGTAATTAACAGGTAAAAAGACAATCCCAACGGTTTTATGGGATCTGTCATCATTTGTTGATGGCCAACAGAGAGATAGACGTGATTTCCTTGATCATTCGATTCGGGGATCGGGAATAAAGTCGTGATCGGCCGGCTCTGTACAATATAGAAGGTATCATCCGCCAAACACCATTCGATATCTTGAGGACAGCCAAAATATGCTTCGATTCTTCTTCCGATGTGAGCCAGCTGTAAAATTTGTTGCTCGGTGAGCGCTTGGGCCATTTGCTGATCAGGCTCGATCTGCTTTGCCTCAGTTCCGCCATCTTTCCTTCCGTAGATCGCCAATCTCTTGCTTGCGAGCCTCTTCTCGACGATTTCCTCATCCCGTACTTTATAACAATCGGCAGATACCAAGCCGGAGACCAGCGCTTCCCCAAGTCCAAAGCTGGCTTCAATGGAAAGCAATTTGCGGTTAGAAGTGATGGGATCAGCGGTAAATAAAATCCCCGAGGCCTGTGGAAACACCATCTTTTGAATGACAACGGATATATGAACTTGCCTGTGATCGAGCCCATTCTGAATACGGTATAATACCGCGCGCTCCGAGAACAGGGAAGCCCAGCATTTGCTGATATGCATTAGAATCGCTTCTATGCCGATGATATTTAAATAAGTATCGTGTTGACCGGCAAAGGAGGCATGCGGCAAATCTTCAGCAGTCGCACTAGAACGTACGGCATAAGCATGCTGCTCGCCAAACTGGGAGAGATAGTGAGCAACGGCTTTCACGACATCAGAAGGAATTTCTGCTTCCGTAATGATCTGCCCTAACTTCCTGCTGATTTCACCGATTTGGTCTCGATCCTCTACTTTTAGCAAGTTTAGTCGATTGAGCAGCTCATGATACGTTTCGTTTTGCTCGATAGCTTGTTGGAATCCCACTGTTGTCACACAAAATCCATCCGGTACTTGTATCCCTTGAATCTTTGATAACTCCCCTAAATTCAACCCTTTTCCGCCAACGAGCGAGAGCTGCTCTTTATCCATTTGCTGAAATTCGAGAACATAGGTACTCATTCAACCTCTCTCCTCACTATAAAATTAACAATTGACAAGAGCTTGCTGCCATGGTACGATTTAATTATAAGATGAACTAACTGCGTTAATTTTACAAAAAAATAAATTGTATTCTGATTATAACTTCGTGTCTAAATAAGTGCAATATATAAAGAACCTGGACAACCGTCCAGGTTCTTTTTTTTGATTCCTCGTCGGAAGACGTTCAACTATCGTTTCCCGTTAGAATGGAAGTCCATCCGCTTCCTGATCGGATCACTTCAATAATACGCTGATCACGACAACCCTCTCGGAAAGTAGGATAGGCTTGATAGGCCTCGCCTTTGACGTCTCTTACAAATTCACGGAAGAAAGCATTCCATTTATTCTGTTCTCCATTATCTGTATCAGCATATCCCTCTAGTAATCGATCCGGCATTGTTTTGGAGATCGTACCCTCATGATTAACAATGCTTACATCGTAAGAAAAAATGCCTTTTGCATCTATCGTTCCACTCTCTCCATAGATTCGAAAATACGGGGCTGTCGGAGAAAATGGCATCATAGCATCGAACTGAATCGTGCAAGCAAAGCTGTCTCCAGATGGAAGACGATATTCCAATATAGCATTAAAGGATGAGTCTGCATCAACCGATTTCCACTCGGCGGCAGCAATCTCCTCGTTGCTCGGATTCGCAAAGGATTGCCGCCAATCATGAATCTCGCCTATAACGGGTGCCTTATCTCTACCAAGTCGCGCTTCTCCCATCACACGGATGGGATCACTGCCGAACACCTTGCTCAGAATCCCTAGAAAGTGCGTAAGAACATTATGCATGGCCCCACCACCGAGTGAGAGGTCAAATGTCCAAGTCCATGGAGAGTTTGAGTGGAACATGGGTACGAAGGCACTCATTTCTACTGCCTTTATCCGTCCGAGTACTCCCGATTGAACCAGTTCTTGAATCCAGGAGGTTGTCGGATCATACGCTTGAGTTGCTGCGTAAGCATGTTTAATACCGGTGTTCTCGACCGCATTCCATATACGTTGTGCTTCAGCTGCAGACACAGCAAGGGGCTTCTCACAAACAATATGTGCTCCTAGGGCGAGCGCCTCTTGGATAACATCCTCTCGTAATGCAGCAGGTGTCGCCAGCGAAATAATATCAGGCTTCAATTCACGCAATGTCGTGCGCCAATCAATCGAAGCTACAGGAACCTGCAGCCTATCTGCAACCTCTTTGACGACAATCGCGCTACGAGCGCAAATAGCGGCCACTTCAACACCGGCACTCCTTAATCCAATCGTATGGCCTTCCCCAGCCCAACCGGCACCAATAACGACTGCCCGCAACGGCGCACTCATAATCAGTCCACCTCTTCTTTACGTTAGTCTATTAGCCCCGGTTACACCAGTTCGGCATGGCTTGGTTGAATACCATGGTGTTTTTTAAAGTAGGATAGCGCATCACTGGGAGTCTTAATGGTTGGTCCGTAGATGATTTCGTTGTTAAAGCGTCCATTGAACTTGTACCAAACACGATACTTTAAAAAATTGTCCATAACCTCTCCCTCAACTCCTCCATATTAATAAGAACATCATATAATAACTATGATGAAAATATTGTCAGAATGTGAAGACGCTGGATGGGAATCGCAAACGTCAAAAGAGAGCCAAGACTTTAGCGTCTTGGCTCTCTTATTTGCTTGTATGGTACGAAGCTTATACGCTAATCGTATTTAAGCGGTTCATTCTCTCGCTTCATTGGAAGCGCAACTTCTGTCCGACCGGAGCTCCTCGTTATCAGGTCCCTCATCCTCATGATTGGGACCTCATAATACCGATGCATGAGGAAAGTAAACGTGAACAGCACAATAAGCGCAAATATGAGCAAGTACAAGCTATGACCGATGCTATCTGTCGTATTTTCCTTACTGAACCAGATGAACAAGTTCCAATGAAACAAGTAATACCCATAACTCTGAGCGCTGAAGAAACGAATGGCAGCCCTTAGCTTCGTATGCCTATCCAGACGAGGGAAATGCACTTCCAGCACAGCAATCAGCAGCGCGATAAACAAGGAAACAAGACTGAACAGGATCGTCCTAGCGAACCAGGATTGATCCATGGTTTGATCTTGAATACCTTTGTAAACGAGGTAGCCGCTGAAATAAGTGAGCCCGGCTATCGCGAGCACGAAGGACGTTTTGCCAGCCAGAATTTTTCGGTAGAAAGTCGCATGGTACGTTCTGAAACCTGCCAGCATGACACCGAACACAAGACTATCGAGCCGCAGCGGGATTTGCTTGCGAATCCCATAATCCCAAAGCGGCTGACCGCCCTGGACTTCAGCCATTCGCAGCAGAGGAAACAGAATAAGGAGCAGTGATGTCATAACGAAGAAGGCAGCCGATTTATTGCGAAATTTACCTACCCATATCAGCGGAATCGGAATCAATAGGTAAAACCATTCCTCGATGGAAAGACTCCATGAGATCGGCAGAAACGACAAATGCTGTTCGTTAAAGTTTTGCAGAAATACAAGGTTTGAGAAATCCATATCTTTATTAACTAACCAATAGGTGGAGAACACCGCGAAATAATAAAGCGGCAGCGTCCGAAACCAGCGGCGGAGATAGAATTGCTTTAATCCAGAGAGGGATCCATTCTCAACGATGTCCTTTAGCAGAATCCGCCCAATCAGAAATCCGCTTAATACAAAAAACAATTCTACCCCTAAGTAGCCGGTTACATAGTTGAGCGGGTTGAAATCGTGATATTGCATGAAGAAGAACCCGAGTGCATGGCAGAATAACACGAGAAAAATAGCGATGCTGCGGATGAGATCCAATCCCGCATTGCGTTCCATTATGATGCACTCCTTCAATTCAGCAGCTGAATAACATCAATAGATCGGCGGCGGAGCTGCTGCACATATTCGGCAGGTGTTTGCGTATCCGTAATTAGATGATTGATCCGGTCCCAGCCCGTAATCGTTGTGAATGCCTGCATATTAAATTTGCTGTAGTCGGCCAGTAAATACACTTGATCCGCCATGCCAACCATTTTCCGTTTAACTCTGGCCTGAAGCTCGTTTGATTCGGATATGCCGCGCTCCATATGAACTCCTTTACAGGATATGAATGCTTTATCGACGTGATATTCTTCAAGTGATTGCTCGGCCAAAGGACCAACGAAAGAGAGTGAATTCGGCACGAGTGTACCGCCTGTACTAATGACGACTACATTCTTCTTCTCCCTTAGCACGTATACGACATTCAACGAATTCGTCAATACGGTCAGCGGGATGTCAGGCAGAAGCGCAGCGAGATGCCATGTCGTCGTACTCGCATCAATGACGATACGATCATTCGGCTCGACGAGCTTGACGGCTTCCATCGAGATATTTTGCTTCTCCGCCACATGCGCCGACTCCCTAAGTAAGTAGGGCGTTTCAAGCGTTTGCGGCTGAATGCGTATGGCGCCGCCATAGCTGCGCAGCAGACGGCCTTCGTTCTCTAGTCGATCCAAATCACGACGTATGGTTTCCTCGGTGACTCTGCATAATTGGCTAAGCTCAGCAACGCGGATGCTGCCTTTTTCATTCACGATTCGAACAATGTATTGGTACCTCTCCGCTACGAGCATGATTGCCACCTCCTTACCAAGCTCGCTTCTACATTAATTTTGATCGGAAGCAACCGCTTTCTTCCCGAGTGCTGCGGATAAGATCGAAAGAACCAATGCGCCAATTCCCTCGACTACGACGAGAATCCAATCGCTCTCCATCTTGCTCTGCATTCCAGCTAATAAGTAAGGAAGCCCACAGGCGAACAGAATCCAAGCTTGGATAGAAAGAACCTTAGTAAATGACTTCCAAATTCCTCCGGATAAGGCCTGTTTCTTAAAATGATATTGACTGTAATAGACAAATACGAGCCATCCGATACCGAGAATAATAAACAAGCTATAGTCGATGGCCTGCCATTTGAAAGGATCCACTTCAAAATAGCCTAGAGATGCAATTACGAGTCCTCTTAACGATAGCCAATTAACAATACCGATGAGCGATACGACAGCAGTAAGGAAAACGGATAGAAATCCGGCCAAGGCATGTTTCTTATGCTCCTGCAACAACGGATCCATTCGTTCCCTCCTCACTCCACTCTCGATGGAGCTGCTGAAGTGTTCTCAGCATTGCTTTCCGAGCTTCCTCATTCTCAACGAGGTTTGTACGTTTGACATAGGCCGTTAAACGGCGGAGTTTCCGCAGGTAACTGCGGGCAGCCGCCTTCTGCAATCTTTGAATCGCCTTTTCGTTACCGCTTTGATGAAGCTGGATGAGTTTCATATTGTTTTTGCGCGACCAACGCTCCGGGATCATGCCGGATGAGGTGATGGCATCAATGTCGCGATGCTTCTCACCGAAGATCTTCTCGAGCATAAACCGCATGTACCATATCGAGGCCAGCATGATGAGACATAAGCTAACTAAGAATATGAGCAAAATCAGCGCGATTGCACTCATACGGTTGACGCTCCTTGCAGTTGCAGCTCTCCGGCAAAGTGACAAGCGGAATAATGTCCCTCGCCTACTTGCTTCCACTCTGGAGCTGTGCTTTTGCAAACGTCTTGCGCATACGGACAACGCGGATGGAAGTAGCAGCCGGAAGGCGGATTCGCCGGATTGGCGACCTCCCCTGCTAATATGATGCGATTTGATTTTTTTCGCGGATCTGGTAAAGGCTTGGCGGATAACAGCGCCTCCGTATACGGATGCTGCGGATTTCGGAACAACGTCTTCGTTTCAGCCGTCTCCACCATCTTTCCGACATACATGACGCCGACTCGATTGGATATGTGCTGAATAACGCCAAGGTCATGAGAGATGAACAGGTAACTCAGATTCAGCCGCTCCTGCAAATCCTGCAACAAGTTAATAATTTGCGCTTGAACGGATACGTCGAGCGCCGAAACCGCCTCATCGCAGACAATAAATTTCGGATTCGTTGCGAGTGCCCGCGCGATTCCGATCCGCTGACGCTGTCCGCCGCTGAATGCATGCGGGTAACGCTCCAAATGCCGACTGTTCAATCCGACCATTTCCATCAGCTGCTTGACACGTTCCTTGAGTTCCTCTCCGCGAGCCATTCCGTTGCATATAAGCGGCTCCGCAATAATATTGAGCACCGTCATCCGAGGGTTTAACGACGAATACGGATCTTGGAAGATGAGCTGCATATCTCTTCGTATGGACCGCAGATCTTGATTGTTCAGCTTCAATACATCTTTGGTTTGACCTTGTCGGTCGCGGAACATCACACTTCCCGATGTCGGCTCGATCGCTCGCAATACACAGCGTCCGAGAGTCGTCTTCCCGCAGCCTGATTCTCCGACAAGACCAAGTGTTTCTCCAGGCCGAATTTGAATATGTACATCGTCGACTGCTTTGACAAACCCAACCGTTTTCTTTAAGAAGCCCTGTTTAATAGGGAAGTATTTCTTCATGGCATGGACGTCTAGTACGAATTCCTCCTGGATCATTGCTCAACCTCCTAAGAGTTTTTGCGCTTCGTTAGCATACATTTCAGTTAATAACTCCTTCTACCAGCAAACAACGGACAGAATGACCTTCCCCCACATTAAAGAGCGGTACATCTTCGACATTGCATACGCCGTCCTTCGCTAACTTACAGCGCGAATAGAAGCCGCAGCCTTTAGGTAAATTCATCGGGAATGGCACCGTGCCTTCAATCGATTCTAGTCTTTGACTCTCCCGCATGACGGAAGGTATTGAATTGAGAAGTGCTTTCGTATAGGGATGTTTAGGGTTATGGAACAACGTATCCACGTCCGTATACTCGACCACCTTGCCTAAATACATAACCGCTACATCGTCCGACATTTCTGCGATTACACCGAGATCATGTGTAATGAAGATGACTGAAGTGTCATGCTTCGCTTTCAAATCATTGATCAGCTGCAGCACCTGTGCCTGCACCGTAACATCAAGCGCTGTGGTCGGCTCGTCGGCAATCAGAATGGAGGGGCTGCATGAGAGTGCCATCGCGATCATCGCCCTTTGACGCATCCCACCGGAGAGCTGATGAGGATATTCGCTCATCCGCTGCTCTGGATTGGACATGCCTACCTTCTTTAGAATATCGACTGCAATTTGGTAAGCCTCGTTCTTATCTTCAGTCGCATGAAGCAAGATCGCCTCTATAATCTGGTTACCGACCGTATGAATCGGAGAGAACGCTTTCATCGGTTCTTGAAAAATCATGGCGATTTCCCCGCCGCGAATATCTCTGATCTCTTTGCCCCGGGCATCGAGCTTGGCAAGATCGACGGTTTCATAGGTTCCATCTGCCTTCTTCCGGGTAAGCCGAATTTCCCCTTGAACCTCTCCCGGCTTCGGCACGATGCGCAGCAGCGCTTGCGAAGTTACGCTTTTACCGCAGCCGCTTTCTCCAACGATGCCTAATGTCTTGCCGCGCTTTATCCGCAGATCGACTCCGTCTACTGCTTTCAGAAGCCCTTCATCAAGTCGGAATTGTACTTTGACGTCCTTCATTTCCAATATTACGGTCTCTTGCTGAGTCACGCTTCCACCTCCCTATTTATAAGGATCCGCAGCATCCCGAAGTCCGTCGCCGAGAAAATTGAACATGAGCACGGTTACCATAATAAAGGCTGCCGGCATGAGTAACCATGGATGATGTGCAAGTGTATTCAAGTTCTGCGAATCCTGTAGAAGGACGCCCCATGATACTACGGGAGCTTGTAGGCCAATACCGAGAAAGCTAAGTGCAGTCTCTCCTAAAATATTGGCTGGTATGGACAATGTCACGCTTACGATGATGTAACTTGCAAATGAGGGAAGAAGGTGCTTTCTGATGATACGCAGATCGCTTGCTCCAGCAAGCCGTGCCGCCATCGTGAAATCCTCTTCGCGAAGAGATAGGATTTTACCCCGCACAACTCGGGCGAGCCCTGTCCAGCCGATGATGGAGAAGATGATAATAAGACCGAAATAGATTTTTATAGACGACCAATCTCGGGGCACCGCCGCAGATAGCGCCATCCAGAGCGGGATGGTTGGAATACAAATGAGAAAATCAATAATACGTTGAATGATCGTATCGGATACTCCGCCCAGGTATCCGGAAATGCCGCCGAGCAGAAGGCCGATAACGAGCGTTAATGCGATACCGATGAGTCCAAACGATAATGATATGCGGCCACCATATATGATGCGAGAGAACAGATCATGTCCGAGCTGGTCCGTACCCATCAGAATGAGCGCAGCTTTCGAATCACCCAATCCAAACAGATGAATATTGGACGGTATAAAACCCCACATCTTATAAGACTCACCTGCTACGAAGAAGCGGATCGGGTATTTCTTTGTCTTATCCTCGGTAAACGTCCGCAAAAATGTGTCTGGATTTACCCTTTCTTTCATCCCGTAAACGAAAGGTCGAATTTGAAAGCCGGTTTCGGGATCGACGAAATGAATCTTTTGGGGCGGGGCATCTTTATAGGTTGTGAAACGCGTCCCTGCCAAATTAGGAGACAAAAATTCACAAAACATAACGATTAGATACATGATAATCAAGAGAATCCCCGAAATAACCGCCAGTTTATGTTTTTTGAATTTCCACCACATAAGTTGCCATTGCGAGGCTACTTCATAGCTTGTTGGATCGGCTGACTTTTTTCGCTTCGTTCGCGATTGCCGGCGAAGCTGGTTAAGCACGGTTGATATTCCACTCATTCTGATACACCTCCGAAGCGGATTCGAGGGTCAATCGCTGCAAGTAAAATATCCGATAGCAGTGTTCCTAGCACCGTAATGACGCTGGTAATTAATATAAAGCTGCCGCACAAGTACATATCCTGAGACATGAGCGCCTTAAGCAGCATCGGTCCTGTTGTCTGCAGGTTGAGAACAATCGAGACGATGACTTCTCCGGAAATGAGCGCGGGAAGCGTCCATCCGATCGTACTGATGAGTGGATTGATCGCCATTCGAACGGGATATTTAAAGAGCAGCTTGCCTTCCGAAACACCTTTCGCTCTAGCGGTAATGACATATTGTTTCGATAATTCATCAAGCAGCATCCCTCTTGTTACACGGATGAGCGAGGCAGCGGCAGACATCCCGATGACGACAACTGGCAATATCAACCTAGGCAACATGTCCATCAGCTTCGCGAAGCTCCATGGTGCATCGACGTATTGCGCGGAGAACAGCCCCGTAATCGAAACTCCCGTCTCTATGAAGATAAAGTAGACGAGCATAAGCGCGATTAGAAAGCCCGGGATCGCAACGCCGATAAATCCAAGAAAGGTAAACACATAATCGAGAATTGAATATTGGTGTGTTGCCGAATAAATGCCGATCGGAATGGCTACGAGCCAAACGAAGATAAGAGATACAAGCGAAATGGTGACCGTCAGACCAAGTCTTGGCCAGATAACGTCAGCAACTGGCATGTTATATTGGAACGAACGACCCAGATCACCGTGGAAAATGATATCTTTAATCCAATAGACATATTGTACGATTAACGATTGATCCAGACCGTATTGTGCTTTTAAGCTCAAGATCGCACTTTCAGAAACATCATTGCCTGCTAGCTTCAATTGTTGAACATAGTTGGTCAAGAAGTCGCCTGGAGGCAGCTGGATGATGACAAATACGATAACACTAATCGCGATCAACAACGGAATAAGCTGTAATACGCGATACGAAATATAATTTAGCATGCGGTTCCCTCCTTCATTGTACGCCGCAAACCTAGTAACGAACCAAGAGCCCAGCCACCTTGTTTCGGCTCCCTGGGCTCCTGTAAGGTTCGTTGACTTACCTATTATTTACCAAAGAAGAATTGCTCGCCGCTAAAGTCTGTTGCGATCGCGAAGCTGCTATCGCTCGGAATATTATGAAGCTTCGCGTTGACGATGAGCGGTTGTTTTACTTCGCTCAGCGGAACGAATGCCCACACGTTTTTATTCATTTCTTGCTTCACCTGCTCAATGATTTTCTTCGCATTGTCAGGATCAGTAGCCAATGCTTGGTCGATGAGATCGTACAGCTTCTTCACGTCTGCAGGCGGCTCTTTACCATTCTTGCCTGAGCTTGAATGCCACTGATCCCACAGCGGAGCCCACATGCCTTGACCCCAGTCGCCCATGTACCAAAGCGGAGTATGCATCCAAATTACTGTCGCTTGAAGGTCATTGGCCGTATTACGTTGACCCCATAGCGTTTGGTCGATCGTTTTCATCGTTACGTTCAGTCCGAGTGCTTTCCACATTTCGACGATGAGCTGCGTATACGGAACGATATCCGGCGCTTGAGCACCTACTTCGAACGGAATCGTAAATACTTTTCCGTCAGGGCCTAACCGTTTGCCGTCCGAGTTTTTCTTCATACCCATATCGTCGAGCAGCTGGTTCGCTTGATCCAAATCGAACGTAGGATCAACGATGTCGCCCGGCTTCGCGAAACCATAATAGATCGTATCGATCAGCTCTTGGCGGTTGATCGCCAGATTAAGCGCTTTGCGGAATCGAACGTCTTGGACAACCTTCTGCCAGTTCGGATCTTTGTAGGTCAAGTTGAGGAAAATATCTGTCGGTGTAACGTGCATGTTGTTAAGTACGGCTTTGTATTTGTCCTTCTCGTTTTCTTTGTATAGAGACATCTTAACGAGGGAGGCCGATTCACGGGAGAAGTCAACTTCGCCGGCGATCGTTTTCAAACCAACCATTTCAATGTCCGTTACGAGCGTGCTTTCGATTTTGTCGATGTAAGGAAGCTGGTTACCAGCCGTATCGACTTTAAAGTAGTATGGATTCCGTTCATACGTGCTTACGCTTTTCGTTGCTTTTGTAATAATCCAAGGATATAGGGATGGGAATCCAATCGCTTCCGAATGGTTCAATTTCCAGTTTGTAATATCCTTGTAGTTGAATAGATTGACCCACTCGCCTTTCTTAAATCCGGCTTTCTTGATTTCCGGCTCCAATTGATCGAGCGGTGTGTACTTGGTGTGATATTTCTTGAGGAAGTGAGCAGGCTTCAGAAGCTCTGTATATCCGCGCCAGCCTTGAATGGCAAGTCGGATCAGGAGTCCGCCGTAAGGACGGTCAAACGAAAGCTTGAAAGTGAAATCATCGATAACATCAAGCTTCATTGGTGCACCGTCAGCTACACCGCCAGATTGAAGATATAATGGGAAGATTGGCGTCAGTGCCTTATTCATCAGAACATCCTCAACTGTGAACCGGATATCCTCCGTCGTCACTGGCTCTCCATCGGACCATTTCAGTCCTTTACGCATTTGGAACGTAATGGATTTCTGGTCATCGCTCAATTGATAATCTTTGAGCACGTTGCCTGTAAGCTTCTCTCCTTGAATACCTGGGGTGTTGAGCAGCGGCTCGTTGTCCATAACGAATACGTCCGCATCCCAGTTCGCAACCGATGTAACCGTTCTCAAAGTTCCGCCGTATGAGCCCACTTCATATTTCAGCTCATCCTCTGTCATTTCATTCGTAAGTTTATAGTCTGCAGGCAAACGGTCTTTTACAGCAGGAAGGCCTAGGCTATCTAATGCCGGTGACTGATGGAATTCTGTAATCTGCCCATCGGTAGATGTGTTCGTTGCATCGTTCTTTGAATCGTTTGTTGCATCGTTCGTTGCTGTGTCTGTTGAATTGTTGGCGGTGTTGTCTGCGGTATCCGTTGCTGTGTTGTCATTCTTGGTGGTTGCGTTCGAAGTGTCTTTCGAGTTTGATGAATTTGAACCGTTATTACTGCCATAACAACCTGTTAAAGCGAGCGTACAAATGAGAGCGGTTACAAGAGATACTAGCAAAAGTTTTCTCCTTAACTTCATTTACAACCCTCCGATACCTTTGTTTGTTTTTGAGTTTATTGGACTCACCATCATTATTATGTGAGATTACCCACAAATTCAATAATAGATTTCTGTTTTTTCTGAATTTTGAATAAGAAGCAATGATCGCCCACTCCGTGACAAATTTCGCGGTACATATGCCCACATAAAACAAAAAAAGCCCCGCAAGGGGACTTTTTGTCGGATGTGAGCGATTTCAATTTACTAAATGCTGTTCGCGCATCTGCTGCGGTGTAAGCCCGTAATACTGTTTGAACAAACGATAAAATTGGGATTTATCTGAATAACCCACACTCTTCCCAATAGAACCCACAGATTCGATAGACTCGAGCAACATGCGCTTCGCCTCTCGAAGTCTTACTTTCTGGACGTATTCGGTAAACGTATAGCCGCAGCAAACTTTGAACATTTTGCTTATGTAATAAGGGGAATAATAGCTTTCTTTGGCAAGATCTTGGAGTGTGATCGGGGATGCATAATTCTGTTCGATGTAAGATAATAGCTTGGGCAGCAATTCCTGAATGTCTTGGGTTGCTCCGTTCTGGAGATTGTCCTGCATCGTACGAAAAGCAGAAGTGAGCAGCAGCGTTGTATAGCCGCTTAGCATGGCTCGATAGCCGAATTTCTTATTCGTGTATTCCATGTACATCGTTTCGAGCAGCTCTTCCAGCTCCAATATGGAGCCGCCTATAAACCGGATTTGGCGCGAAGAACGCTGCAAAGTAGGATGAAATTCCAGAAAAAGCTCTTGTGAGAAAAAGCTTTCATCGGGTTCAAGCGAAATCAATTGTCTGTTGTAGAAATCAGTTTGAATCAGGATATTCATATACTCCATGCCTTCTACATCCTCGAATGAATGACGATCGCCAACATTCATCCACAACAAATCACCACGCTGGACCTTATACGTTTGATCGTTTACCTGGTGCTTACCAACACCTCGCAAAATATACACAAGTTCGACAAAATTATGGGTGTGCTCGGGCTCATGCGAGTGATTCGACAGCTTTAGCAGTGCGATTCGCTCATCGTTCTGAATGAAATCAATAGCTTGGTAGACATTCATTAATTCGCCCTCTCTCTTCCGCAGGAAGCCAATTTGCAATCGCCAGCTGCGATTATTTTGGGTGACAGTACTACATTCGCCATTCCCTAAACATTCCCTCCTAACCGATATTACTCCTGTTAAAAATTAGGCTATAGCCTTATAAGCCTGTTCTCGTCGTCTTATAGCAGGAACCGAGGTGAGTGTTATCGAATGGTGTAATCAATCACATTTTCCTGTAGGAGGAGCAGCCCTTGATCAGAAAGCTACTTCCATATGCCATCGCGCTTATGAGCATCTTGTATGTATTCATCATTCCAGCCGAACCAGAAGGCATAAAGCTGCTCTTCAAGCTGATCCCAATGGCGCTCATCCTGACATATGCCAACCTGCATTGTCCAACTGCAAGACGGCCGTTGCATTGGCTGCTCTTGTTCGGGCTATTCTTCTCCATGTGCGGAGACGGACTCATGAAATGGTTCGTTGCCGGGCTATCCGCGTTTCTGATCGGGCATTTGTTCTACATCGCATCCTTCGCGCGGCATCTCCGATTCTCCTGGTCGCGAGCCGCAACACTTCTCCCGATTGCTCTCTATGCCGGATATATGGGTCACCGCCTTGTGAACGCGCTTCAAGACAGCGGGGACGGCGGACTGATCGTACCTGTTCTACTTTATATCACCGTTATCTCGTTGATGGCTTGGACGGCGATATTAACAGGCAATCGTTTCGCGATAATCGGATCGCTGCTATTCCTGGCCTCCGACTCCATCCTCTCTTGGAACATGTTCGTCTCGGACATCTCCTATTCCACAATATGGATTATGACCACTTACTATGCAGCGCAGTTTTTCATTGCCAGCAGCTTACGGGAATCGTCTCCGAGGTGATAATAAAAAAAAGCCCGTTTGGGCTTTTTTTCGTTTATAAATTTAAAAAGTATTATAAATATTTTCACATTCTGCCCCGGTTGGCTCATAAAAACAGTGTTTCTTCCATCGACCTACGAACGGTTGATTATACCAGGTTTCCGGACATGGCCCTGGATTATCGAACGATCCTGGACGGAAATACCATAGCGAGAATTTGGCTGGCCAATTCCGCTCCCCATTCACGGCCCGTTGCGCCAGTCGGCGTTCCCTATCTCTTGCACTTTGATAGTACATCCCATGCTGCAACGCTTCGAACGCATGCGGTTGGTTAATCATTTGAGGAATTGTCCGGATATCTTTAAAATCAGAGCAATTCGCTCTTATTCGGTTAATGCCAACATTTCCAACAAGGAGCATGCCCATCTCGCCTTCGGTCTCAGCTTCAGCTCGAAGCAGCCTTGCCAGCATATCAATATCCTGACTCCTGGATTTTACGACAGCCATTGGCTCACCTCTTTAGATTTCTAGACTCATCATATTGTAGGTGAGGCCGATGTGTTACTCTTGCAAACTAGAAAGTACATGCTCGTTTGCGACTCCGAACGAAATTGTGATCCTATCGAAAAAACGTTACGATAGAGTCAACAGCTAGATTAGCAGATTTCATTCGCCTAATGGATCGACGAAATCAGAGGAGGAATCGAATATGGATTACACACGCCTGGGCCAAACTGGCCTCGAGGTATCCAGACTATGTCTGGGCTGCATGAGCTACGGCATACCGTCAAGAGGATCGCATTCGTGGACGCTTGACGAAGAGCGGAGCCGTCCTTTCATCCGCAAGGCGATCGAGCTCGGCATTAATTTCTTCGATACGGCCAACGTTTACTCGGATGGCACGAGCGAGGAAATCGTCGGACGCGCGCTGAAGGATTTCGCCCGGCGCGAGGACGTCGTCATCGCGACCAAGGTTCACGGCCGTATGCGGCCCGGCCCGAACGGCGCCGGCTTATCGCGAAAAGCGATTCTAAGCGAAGTCGACGATAGCCTCCAAAGACTCGGCACGGATTATATCGATCTCTATCAAATTCACCGCTTTGACTCGCATACGCCTATCGAAGAAACGATGGAAGCGCTGCACGACGTCGTCAAGTCCGGCAAGGCCCGCTATATCGGCGCTTCGTCCATGTACGCCTGGCAGTTTCTCAAAGCTCAGTTCACGGCGGAGAAGCACGGCTGGACCAAATTTGTGAGCATGCAGAATCATTTGAATTTGCTGTACCGCGAAGAAGAACGGGAAATGCTTCCGCTCTGCCAAGAGCTCGGTGTAGGCGTCATCCCGTGGAGCCCACTGGCCCGCGGCCGCTTAACGCGCGGCTGGGACGAAATCAGCGAACGGTCGGAGACCGACATGTTCGGCAAGACGCTATATACGTCCGCGGTCGAGTCGGATCGCGCGATCGTCGAACGCGTCAGGAGCATCGCGGCCGAGCGCGGAGTACCGCAAGCCCAAGTGGCATTGGCCTGGTTGCTGAGCAAATCCGCTGTCACGGCGCCAATCATCGGCGCGACGAAGCCCGAACATTTGGACGATGCGACCGCGGCGCTCTCGCTTACGCTCACTGCAGAGGAAATCCATGAGCTCGAAGAACTGTACCAGCCGCATCCGATACTGGGCTTCCAGTGAGCCATGATGAAACGATTCATTGACAGCCCGATTCGCAACGATGAAGAACGGGGCCGAGCCACACTTGCCGAGCGGCTGGCAGTCCGATTCGCGGAGCGAGCGCCTAAGTACGATCGCGAGGGCTCTTTTCCGTTTGATAATTTTGCCGACCTGCGGGAGGACGGCTATCTTAAGCTGACCGTTCCTCGGGCTTTCGGCGGAGATGAAATCCCGCTGTACGAGTTCGTCTTACTGCAGGAACGACTCGCTTACGGGGATGGCTCGACCGCGCTTGCCGTCGGCTGGCATCTCGGCCAAATCATGCATTTGCGTACGACCGGGAAGTGGCCGGCGAAGACGTTCGAAGCATTGTGCCGCTCTGTCGTGAAGGACGGCACGATGATCAACACATTCGCCAGCGAAGCGTCCTCCGGCAGCCCGAGTCGCGGCGGCCGTCCAGAAACGACCGCCGTTGCAGCGGACGGCGGCTGGCGGATATCGGGACGCAAGACATTCAGCACGCTGTCGCCGATTCTCGATCGTTTCGTCGTGTCCGCCTATATCCCGGACGAAGACTGTACGGCCAATTTTCTCGTCCATCGGTCGGACCGGGTGTCGATCGTGGAGACATGGGATACGATCGGGATGCGTGCAACGGGCAGCCATGACGTCGTGCTGGACGGCGCTTTCACCGGCAAGGACAACCGGCTGACCGGCAAAGGCACCGATGACGGCGGCGGCTGGCTGCTTCATATTCCAGCCTGCTACATGGGCATCGCTCTGGCTGCGCGCGACTATGCGCTGACATTCGCCCGATCTTATAAGCCAAATTCCTTGGATAAGCCGATTGCCACCCTCCCTGCTGTTCAGCAGATGATCGGGGAGATGGAGATCGAGCTTCGCACTGCCCGCACGCTGTTGTATGCGGCTGCCGAAAGATGGGACAAGGAACCGCCGGAGAGGACCGCGATGAAGCCGGAGCTCGGATTAGCGAAATATACGGTCACGAACAATGCCATCCGTGTCGTAGACCTGGCAATGCGCATCGTCGGCGGCACCAGCCTGTCGCGCGCGAATCCGCTGGAGCGCTATTACCGCGACGTCCGCGCTGGCTTGCACAACCCGCCGATGGACAGCTCGGTCATCCAGACGCTTGCCGCTTCCGCGCTTGGCGAAGGATCGCTTTCTTAGGTGAGCCGCTGTAGATGATGCGCGACCGACGCCATGGCGCATCGTTATGAAACAAGGCGCGTACTACGCCAATAGAGCGAACACAACAAGCCGCTAGATTCTACTAGCGGCTTCTGTGTCGTTACTGAACGTAAACGGGATTAAAACAAATCGTCATTTGCCTGCTGCCGCGCGTTGACGTCCCCTTTTAGGAAATATTCATGCTTTCCGAACCGAGACAGCGCTGCTTGATCGGATTGCCATACCCATTCGTCGATTTCGGTCTGGCAGCGGTGAGCTCGGAACGCGGCAAGCTTAGCCACATTGTGCGCCTGCACGTCGACACGAACAACGTCCTTCTTCGTGTGCCCATAATTCTCGGGATGCTTCAGCGCATCACCGAACGTAATGAAGTACAGCTTGCTCTTGTCCGCTGAACGCCGGAAGGCAGCCGTCGCGGCTTTGCCGATCGCACAATGGTCCGGGTGTCCTCCGTACCGTTCATGAAACGTCAGCACGACGTCCGGCTCCAATTCGCGGATAAGCGCTTCGATGCGCCCAATAAGCGATGCTTCGTCCTCGAATTCGACGGTTTTGTCGCGGATGCCGAAGAAGATCAGCCTACCGATGCCCAGGCAGTCGCAGGCTTCCCGTAGCTCCTGCTCGCGAGCGCTGGCCATTGATTCGCGATTGAGGTATGGCGGGTTGCCCATTCGGCGGCCCATATCGCCCTTCGTTGCGCTGACTAGTGTGATTTCGACGCCTTCGGAGGCGTATTTGGCCAACGTGCCTCCGCAGATAAACGACTCGTCGTCAGGATGGGCGAATACCGCCAGCAGCTTGCGTTTCGGCGCTTGTTCATGATTCATTCTTCAAAAGGCTCCCTTCCTAGATGCAGCGCAACGTTCATGCGCCCTCTGTCATCATAGCCCGCCAGCAACAGACGGCCGAGCCCGTCCACCTCGAAATGCGTGAGTGCTTCCATCCGCAGCCAGCCGTGACCGTCGAAACGTAGCGCGGCTCGGAAAGACCCTTCCCCTGCGATAAAAGCGTGCGTTACTCGCACCTTGAAATTGCGTACGAATACGAATGAAGTAGCTTCGCTATGGATATAAGCCTCAGCACCGACGAATTTTCGGAGCTCGGCTTCTACTTCCAACCTATTAATCGGGATCATGGTACGTATCTCTTTTCTATAGGGATTTTGATTACCAGCTTATTGTAGCATGTAAGGCATGCCGCTTTCGATTGCCGCCTGGACCGACTTTGAGATTTGGAAACTTGAAAAAAGCTCGCGGACAACTAAGTCTGCGAGCTTACTTGCGTATTTTGCGCTCTGCGCTTTAGCGGCCTTCAATGATTGCTTTGATCGCATCGAGCGGCAGCTTCGGCTCGCGGTCGTAAGTCAAGAGTCCGTTAATCTCTTGTTCCACGTCCGTCAGCTGCGTATAGCAGAAGCCCTGCACGACGCCAGCTAGATATATGGGCTGCACGACATCGCGGAGGCGCTTCTTGAAGTCTTCTTCGTCGGCAGCGGCGGAATATCCCCAGCCATCGCGCTGGCTCTTATTGCAGAAGATACCGCCGAATTCCGAGACGAGTATCGGCTGTCCCTCGTACGGGGTTTACGGAAGAATAAAAAAGTCCCGATCAGCGATTGCTCGCCCTACGGGACTGAGAAGTTTTATCTTAAGTGATCGAAGCGTTATATATGGCAGTTATGGTGTTAGACAGTTTCGCATCGAACTGCTCGGCAGATTGCTGGGCGGTAAGACCTTCGGACAGAGCACGCGAGAAGCTGGCGATTAGGCCGTGATTGTTAGCCAATCGTTCGTTAGCTTCCTTCATCTCGAATCCTCCGGATAATGCAACAACTCTCAAAACATGCGGCTCCTGCATAAGTTCGCTATATAGATTATCTTCCGCAGGGATTGAGAGTTTAAGCATAACTTTCACGTCCGGATCAAGTGCAGCTAATTTTCGCAAGAGCTCAGCTTTCAAGATCTGCTCGATTTGATCCCGATCTGCACTATGTATATCAACCTCAGGCTCTATAATGGGAACGAGGCCTTTAGCTATAATCTGATTGGCAACATCGAATTGCTGCTCGACAACCTCTCTTATACCATCGTTATTCGCTTCTTTAATGACCGAACGCATTTTCGTACCGAAAATATTTCTCTCCACTGCGCGCTTCAAACGGTCTTCCAACCCCGTAATTGGCTTCATGAGCTGTACGCCGTTCTGGAGTTCGGCGAGACCTTCGTCAATTTTTAAAAATGGCACAATCCCTTTGTTCTCCCATAGATAATCAGCCGTAAACTTACCTTCAATCGTACGGTTCATCGTATTTTCAAACAAAATGGCACCCAAGATATAAGCAGAATCGAATGCTGGACTCGTAATGATGCGTGTTCTCATTTCATGAACGACTTCATACATCTCTTCTTCATTCGAATAACGGTCCTCTTTGATTCCGTACTGTAAGAGCGCTTTAGGCGTACTGCCTCCGCTTTGATCCAATGCTGCGATAAAGCCTTTGCCCGAGTGAATACGTTCCATTTGTTCCTTTTTCATCGTGAGCCTCCGTCCTTTAAAAAAGAAATAGTCACATCAAAATGACCTCGGTTCCATTATACACGAATTCCATTTAGTCCCATAATCAGACGCCCTGTTTTATCGTCAATCCTTCTTTCTTCATCACACGATATTCCTGAGGAGAAAACGCTCAAGTCCGGGTCCCATGCATACGCTAACGGTTGTCAGGAACGCTATTTCGTCTCAAATCGCAATTCTGGTCATCTAACGGTTACCGGCAACGCTATTAGGTGATTTTGCAGGAATTGATTCCCGATTTGACCCGAATAGGCTCTATGGTAACCGTTAGAATTCCAGAATGGTTATTATCGTATAAATAAGCTCTATAGAAACCGTTAGAATTCTCAGCCCCGCGTTCTTTTTCCCTTATTTTACAGACTCTGCTGCCTTCATTGCTTCTAATCCAGTCAGATTGCCGACAATCGAGTACTGGACATCGTCCACCATCCAATACAATTCAGTGAGCTCTGCCTGTTCAAAAATGAAACCGTTATTTCCGCCAATCTGCGTCTTGGTGAACAGATCAGTCGGAAAAGCTGCTTGCATACGGCTTACGACATACGTGATCGTCTTGTCGCCAGATACATACGTGAAATTGACATCCCTCACCGGTTCTCCTTCCATCCCCACAGCAGAAATCTCCTTGAGTGTGAAGCCTTCCGGCAACTCGTTCGGGACAAGCAGTCCTGGTCCGAAAGCTTGCCGTGCTTCTTCCACCGTATTTAGCTTAGTGGTGACCAGTTGGGACAGCTCCGATCCAGAGCTCCCTTCATTAGTCGATGGGATATCTACATTGCCAATTTGGTTTGGAGCAGTCGGCTGTGCGGACGGCCCTTGAAACACTAGAATGCCAGCAACAATGAGAACTACCGCAGCCATTGCCGCGACTCCATTCATCCAAGCTTTCGAGAAAACGAAGAAGCGGCGCTTCTTCTCCACAGCTGCTTGCTGCCGTATCTTCTGCTTCAATCGATCGCTTAATTCAACAGTACTAAACAGCATCTCATCCGACTCCTTTCGAAACTGCTGACTGAATTGATGATCCTGATCTATGTTTGTCATTTGTCTATTCCTCCTTATTCATTCGCCGGGCGAGCGCCTCGCGCGCTCGATGCAGCCTTCCCCGCACCGTTCCATCAGGAGCCTGTGTTGCAACTGCAATCTCCTTCGTGCTCAGTTCCAAGTAATAATACAGATATAATACTTCCTGATAGGGCAATGGCAAGCACAGCACATGCTGCAGGACTTCGCTCTTCTTCAGCTGTTCAAGGACCTGATCCTCGACGCTAATCGTTCGTCCGAGCTCCATATGACTGAGGTCGGTCGGCTGCTCTGTGAACATCCGAACCCCCATTTTGTCTCGACATACATTGACCGTAATGGTTGTCATCCATGTTTTCACGGCGCTGTCCCCCCGAAATGATGACCAATTCCGATAGGCACGCAAAAATACTTCCTGGCTTATATCCTCAGCGAGATGACGATCGCCAGTATAGAAATAAGCTGTGCGCATCACGACGGAACCGAACGCCTCCATAAGCTGCTCAAGCGCTTGCGCGGGGTCTTTCCTAAAGTTTTCGTGGGATTTCAAGCCGGCGGGCTTCACTATAACCACCTCCAACCTATTAGACGGCATGAGTAGTAAATCCGCTTCATCGTGCAGAAACATTTTTGGTATAGCTATTCAATAACAAACAAGGGCTGCTCAAAATGAACAGCCCTTGTAGCATTGTTGCCTTGATTAACCTACTTTAGCACCATGAGCAAGGGCAAACAGCACCGTTTGCTCCCTATCCATTCGCATTCCTGAAATGTTGAGTGATTTGAAATCCACTCCTTCCAACTTTGCCCCTCTTACATCTGCGCCATGCAACTTCGCATTGCCCAGTATCGCCATGTTCAGATCACAATCCCTTAAGTCGGCCCTCTCTAAATTGGCTCCTGACAAATCTGCTTCATGGAATTTAACCCCACGCAAATCCTGTCTGACTAAATTGGCATGTCTCAAATTTGTATAGGACCAGTCACCTTTAATAATAGAGATTCCATCCATAGTGGTGCTGGAGAAATCCGAGCCTGTCATTTTGCAAGCTTCAAATTTCGAAACAAACAGGTTGGCTCCGTTAAAACGGCAATTCTCAAATGCAGTTTCGTTATGAATAGAACCATTCAACAATGCCCCGCGAAAATCACATTCTATAAACCGACAGTTGCTGGAGACGATTTCATTTAATGTTCCGTTAGCGAACGAGCAACGATCAAACGTACAGCTTATTAGCTCGCCATACCTTAAATCTTGTGAGCCAAATTCTACTTCGGTATATTTCTGATTGCTATACTGAAACATGAGGTGCCTCCGTAACGAATTATTAGGAAAATCACCTTATTAATATAGCATACGGAAGTCAAGTACCTGTTAATTATGGCTTATTTATTTGTCTGTTTGGATATGGTCTCGAAAAACTCTACAACGATCTCGCGAAATTCCACTGCAGGCGGCGATAGATATCGACTCTTATGCCACAACAATGCGATTTCCCGTACCACTTCGTGAGTCTCCACCTGGAGATAGTGGATTTGTGCTCGTTCATTCCTTGCCGTGCTTGGTATGAAGGCGATGCCAATCTCGGCTTCCACCAGATTGATCAGCCTTGCCGGTTCATCCCCTTCGTACACATAATGAGGGGCAAATCCGACTGATCCGCATACCGCGTCCATTAGATCGCGCGTGCCGAAGCCGACCTTTACTCCAACAAACCATTCATCCCTCAGCTCGGTCAAGGATACGCTGCTTCGATCTGCCAATCGATGCCCCCTAGGAACGGCCACAAGAATAGGGTCGATGTGCACGATTTGACATTCGATGTCATCCATTTCGATAGGAGGTGATGATAAGCAATAATCTACCTCACCTCTCTCCAGAAGCATAACCATTTCCTGTGTGGTCAGCATTTGCACATGAAATTGAATATTAGGCCGCTTTTTTCGAAATTCTCGAAGAATGCCCGGCAATACACTTGCGCTAGTCACCCCTAATTCAAGGGTGCCGTGATCGGGGTTGAGCAAGTCGCTCAGCTCCAGCTTCCCCTGCTCCAATTCAAACAAAGCCCTTTCAGCACGCCGAAGAAAGCTTCTTCCGAACGCATTCAATTGCAGCTTCCTGCCTTTTCGATCAAATAGCGATACTCCTAGATCTTCCTCAAGGCGTTGAATCGTTTTACTTAATGACGATTGCGTGACGTGTAGACTCCGAGCAGCTTCGGTCACATGTTCCGAACGAGCTACTGTGAGAAAATAGTGCAGCTGAAGAAGTTCCAATCTCGCACGCTCCATTCATTCCTTCTAGTCAATGAGATTATAGCATGCAATGCGTTGGAATAAATAATGGATATCAAGTACGATGGCAATAGCATTTCATAGAAAGGATTGAACGTCATGAATCGTAAATTCATTGTTTATCTCGTTGCGTTTGCTGCATTTCTTGGGCCGTTCACGCAAACGATTTACACCCCGGTATTACCGGAGGTGGCTAGTCAACTCCACTCCACCTCATTCGTCGTTAATTTGACGATTTCAGTGTTCACCTTATTTCTTGCCATCATGCAGATGATCTATGGTCCGCTCACGGACTCGAAGGGGCGCCGCAAAGTCATGCTGTTCGGAATATCGCTGTATGTTATCGCTTCGGCCGGGTGCTTCTTCTCCGGAAGCATAGAGCTGCTTATATTCTTCCGAGCGCTGCAAGCTATCGGAATCGCTGCGGGATCAGTCGTTGCCGTTACGGTCATTAGCGACTTGTTCGATGGCAAAGAACGCGGACAAGCGATGGGAACTTTTCAAATGTTGGTTTCGCTTGGTCCTGTACTCGGGCCAGTTATCGGTGGCTTCCTAAGCGGTTTGTTCAATTTTCACTCTGTTTTTCTCGCTCTTGCAGCAACAGGATTGCTTGTGCTGATATTCAACTACCTGTATTTGAAGGAAACGAAGCTGGACAACGTCGAAGCCGGACGCTTTCAATTGCGGGATTTTGCAGCGATTCTTCAGAATCGGATCGGGTCGTCCATTATTTATCTTGGATTTATTCAGTATTATGTGTTCTACGATTTTCTTGTTTTCCTGCCGAACATCTTAAGCGATCGATACGGCCTGTCAGCCGAGCAAAAGGGATTGGTGTTTCTGCCGATGTCACTCTGCATCGTGGTCGGCAGTTATTTAGGCGGCAAGCTCCAATCACGAATTGATGGAGAGAAGCTGGTCGTTCTAACGACTTTTCTAAATGCCATAGCGGTGTTGTTTTTCCTCATCTTTTACTCCATTTCAATAGCTTGGCTGCTAGTCGGAATTATTCTTTTCGGATTATTCCTCGGGCTCTCGCTCCCCGTGCAGACGACGCTGCTGACCGGAGCATTCACGAAAAACCGTGCGACAGCCGTCGGAGCTTATAACTTTTTCCGTTATATGGGGATGGCCTGCAGCCCGATCATTGGCAGTCTAATCTACAATATCGGCGGCTATTACCTGTTGTATGGTTTTATCGTATTCGTATTTCTGGCTTATGCCTTGCTGTTGTCGCGGCGCCTCCTTGGGGCACAAGCAAATAGGCCGTCACTCGAAAAGAGCTGAGTTAGTGGTTATAGGTACTTGCAGCAGCTTCCTGTTTCAATCTTTTTTAAAAAAATCATTGATTTTTTTTGTAAATAAACTTGGAAGGTAAGCCTTATTTGAATCAAGTTCTCGATCAGCTTCCCTCCATGCAAGCAAAGATAAATGAAACTAAATAAAACGGCTGCTATCAAAAAGAGACGAATCGAATTTGCCCAGTACAGTGGTCAAATCGATTCGTCTCTTCTCTTCTACCCGTTAATCACTTTCCTCGCCTACCAGCTTCCAATAAGCGACTGCGCATCCGTAGTTAATACGGACTTCGCCTGATCCGAAATGTTATTCTTGTTCTCCTTGTTAACCTGATCAATAAATTTGTTCATAAACTTAATCGCTTGATCGTGCTTGCCGTTGTCCAGTTGATGCTGCGCCTGATCTAGGCTGTTCGTCAGCTGCGAAGCCAATGAACCGCTTATTTCGTTTGCAGCTTTGTATCTGGCAACGAGATTATTCAGACTACCGAAACTCGTCACAACTTGAATCGAAATCGTCTTCTGAACCTTGTTCCCTGCAATATCTTCTACTTGGACTGCAACGCTCTTTGTCCCAAGTAGGCCGGCGAGTTCGATTCGAACTTCACTCGAACTACCGGAAGCAAGAGGATACACTTTGCCGTCAAAGGTCACGCTAGCTGCTTTAATTGTAGTCAGGCCATCTCCTGCTTGGAAGCTAATGTATCCGTTATCGTCTACTGCTGCGCCATCTGATAAAGTCGCTCCACTCACCGTCAAGGCATAGACCGGCGCAACTTTCACGTCTACCGTAATACCAGCTGATTCATTACCGGATTTGTCAGCAGTGCTGAACCGGAGCGAGTAACTCTGGTCAGCTTCAATGCCAGTAAACACGGCCGTCTGAACACCTCGCTTCACTTCTCGGACAGCCCCAACCTGCACTCCGTCATGTTGCAGCGTTATATTCACAACGTCACCATCAAGATCATACGGACCATCCCATAACACGGTCATATCGCTGTTATTGCGAGTCACTTGAACGTTCTCTACCTCACCTGGCGCAGTGTCATCTGCGACAGGCTCAGGAGCAGGAGGTTGCGCCGTAAATACGGAGGAGATACCAAAGGTGAATTTGTCAAAGTTGTATAACCAGTCGCTCCCTTTGAACAATAGATAGACGAGGTGCTTACCCGTTACAGGAGCCTTAACTTGGCCATCAAACACCCGGAAATTCTGCCAGCCGCCAGTTCCGCCTACCGCGGCAGTCGCAATGACAGGGCCGTTAATACCGTCAATACGTGCCTCTATCGTTCCTCCGTTTGTTGCACTTGCTGCCTGGATATGGAATTCAGTCGGGCTTGTATTGCCAAAATCAATGTAGTTGTACATCGCATACGGATTATTCGGGCCATATACACCTGCCAAGTACGTCTGATTACCGCCGTTCTCCGTACCTACTTGTACGCTGTTCGTGAAATTTTCTGCTTCCAGCTTGCTGTAGGCATCTCTTGCTTTGCCTTTTATCGTAGAGAAGGTGAACCAGTCCAGATTGCACGGATAGTCGTTGCCGTCAGCTCCATGGAAGATCAGATACACATCATGAACGCCAACCGCTTTCGTATCATCGATAATCGAAGTGATATCGACCCAATTCTGCCAGCTGCCGAGTGCCGGGATGTCGATCACGCCTGCCGTCTCGCCATCGAGACTGTCCAGTTTCACTTCAACGGAGCCGCCTTTATTGCCGCTTGTGAGATGCAGCGTAATCCCTGCCGCCCCTGAGCCAAAATCAATATCGCTATAAGAAGCATAAGCGTTATTGTGAATTCCGTCTGCGAATTGTCCGCTGCCGTCAATGCCGAGCCCTGCGCTGCTTGCGAATTTCTCCGCCTGAAGCTTAGCATAGGCGTCGGTCTTAGTCGGATCGGTCTTCGTAAATTTGAACCAGTTCAGATTAAACAAATAGTTATCGTTCGTTTTCTTGAATACGAGATAAACATCATGGACGCCTGTCACGGAGCTTGTTTGGCCTTGATCGTCCTTAAGCAGCGTTACAGCATCAATGAAGTTGTTCCAGTTGCCTGTGCCATCGACGCGTAACGTGCCAACCTTCGGACCATCAAGTGCATCCAGCCTGATCTCGATATTACCGCCGCCCGTTCCACTTGACGCCCGCGCAATGAAACCGCTTGCACCTTGTCCCGTACCAAAATCTACATTTTTATAAGCGGCATAGTAACCATCTTGAATCCCGCCTAGCTGAAGCGAGCCTTCAATGCTTTCTTCCATTCCCGGACCTTTAATGACATTAAAGTTCTCCGCTTCAATCTTGCTATACGGATTCTTGCTTGCATAGTTCAACACGTTATTATGCGGCTCGAGCACTGTCAAAGCTTCTACAGCCGCAGCTGAGCTCCACGATTCAAACGTTCCGGACAGCTGTTGTCCTGCCCAGTTCCCATCCACGATATTGGTCGGATTACGGTGGCTCCATGCCATATCCGTATTAAAGGCAAGCCACTCGTTATAACTTTCGGCGAAAGTCTGGTACGCGCTCTCCTCGCGAGTATTTACGGCCTGCTGAAGATAGCCGAGATTGCGGACAAGTATCGTCTTGCCGCCTTTCAAGTCACCATTAGGGCCTTCATAGCGCAGCAGCTTGTTCGCATCCACTAGTCTTTCTTTCGTAAATTGGGCTGCATCGATTGCGTCATCGAGATAGATCTTGTCTCCAGTTACCTGATACAGGCCAACGGCTGCACCGATAAACGTTCCTTGATTATAGTGAGTAGCATCCGGGACTGGCCCTCTCTGCGTCTCAATCCGGTCAAACACTTTCCCGTTTCCGTCTGTCAGCATCGTTTTTCCCCAACGGTAAATTTGCTCCGCTGCATTCAGATAGCGCTCGTTCTGAGTCGCGTTAAACAGAAATACAGCTGCTTCTGCAGCAGGGAAGTTGATGCAAGCATTCTTCGTTGTACGGTCATCGCTCTTCCACCAAATACCGCCAGAGGCAAATTCATCGTCCCACTGCGTATCATAAACATAATTAAAATAATATTCCGCTTTCTCGAGGTACTTCGGGTCATTCGTAATCTGATAGGCTCTTGCGCTACCCATCGCCCACCACATAATATCGTCGTTAAACGTGTTATTCTTCCAGTCCTGTCCATACTTCGCTACCGCTCCGTCAAACACATCGTCAATCTGGGTACGCAGCTTCGCTTTTAGAACCGGATCGGTGGCTTTCTGGTAAGCATCCATGACAAGCTCCCACAGCTCTGCTTCCACCCAAAAGTCCTGATATCCGTCATGATTAGAGGTTTTCCAGAAATACTTGGCATTTGCGTCCCAGAAAGTAGCATTGTACGACTCAATCGCTGTTTTGGCATCCGCGGCTTCAAAGGCATGAGCACGGGGCACTCCATTAGGCATTAACGGTGCAATCGAAAGCGCAAGTGCAATGGGCAGAACAATAAGCTTGGGTATCTTGATTTTACTGGTCAATTACAGTCCTCCTCTATATTTGACTACACTAAAAGCCTATTCGCATGCGGGTATACTATCGGCTTCAGCCACTTAATAATATAGAATATATTAATATTATGTCAATATAACATAGACATTTATATCCATCTTACTACATGTAAATAGTATATCATGTTATGTCAATTAAGTATAAAGAACTACTTTCCAATAATTTGTCGAACAGAGTCGACGCAAAAAAAGCCGCGATATACGCGGCTTTCCATGAAAACTATTTTCGGCTGCTACTTGAACTCAGCAAAATATTTATTTTTTCACACTCAAAGGGTTCTTCACACGAATACATTTCATGGAAAAACCCCATATATGGGATATCGTTCACCAGACATTTGATCCGATAGGACAACGCCTCATCACACTCCGGCACTTCGCCGTTGTTCCGCATGACATCAAATGCATCTATTATACTTTCCATGAGGTTTACTTGGATAAATAAGGGCAGCATTTCGAACATCGAATGCTTGGTCTCAGTCTCTGATTTGTATCCCGCGAGTGCTGTTTCATAATAATCATCCATGAATCTTTTGCGTTTACCGGCGTCAGGCTCAAACTGTATCCAGCCCATTCCTTGTGTCCAGAGACTCGCCAAGTCAAACATATACCAACAGTAACAACAATTATCGAAATCATAGACGGTTATTTGTCCGCTATCAAAGTCGATCGAGTAATTCCCATCGTTGTAATCAAAATGGACCATACCGAAGGATGCACTGTTATTCTCCAATCCTTCTAAAGTGTTAAGTAGCTCAACCACCTTCCCCTTTAGAAGAGATAACGAGCCGGGTATCGTTTTATCGATATATTCGGCATTGAATTTGTCAAAGAAGCTATACCGGCGCGAGACAGGACGATATCCTTTGGATAATTGGTGCAGCTTCCCAAGAACTTTACCGCAATTATAATAATATTCCGTGATTGGAGCTCCATCGCGGTACTGGTAACTATTCTCCACGAGTATTTTGCCCTTGGCCTTAGTAAACAAGCAGATAAAAAAGGTATGATTATGATGGGTTATCTCTTCCAGCAGATTCCCCTTCTGGGAGCTGACTACATTGGAGACACTTCCGCCATGGTCAAATAAATACCTAATATACTCAACTTCGCTCATCAATTCTTCCCGGCTTCTGTCATTTAAGAAGGCAATTTTGAGCATTTTTACATCGGTGCCTTCTTTCTCACACGTATAAACGACATTACGCCCACCGGAATGCGCCTTAACCGGCTTGGTTTCATAGCCATCCAACCCGTACGACTTTAATGACAATGGAATCAAATAGGCATCAGCGATTGTAACAACCTCGTTATAAGTCATAAACTCCTCCTTTAACTACTACCAGTACAAGTGCGATAAACATAACTCCAATTACCCAAAATTTAACATTCCATATTTGGGTTTTGCAATAGAAATAATAGTTATAACTAAACGCTGATCGTACAGTTAGGCAACATTAGCCAATCCGCATTGAACTCCTCCCACTTGCCTAAATGTTCGTAAGGTCATTGACAGACACTTGTCCCATATGTTACTAATTTATTAGTCAATAAATAACGCTTAAGGTGGCACATTCGAAATGACATCCAAGGAAGACGCTTCCCTAAACCGCAAAGAACAGATCCTTGATGCTGCTGCGACTCTCTTCGCAGAGAACGGCTATTACAAGACGACGACCGCTAAAGTCGCAGAGGCCGTTGGCGTTACCCAGCCTTACGTATTTCATTTTTTCAAGACGAAAGAATCGTTATATCTAGCTGTCTTAGAGCGCGCCTATCAGCGAATTCTGTATGCATTCAGCTCCGTTCAGGCGCCGCCAAATATGCTTCAGGAAACAATGGGCAAAGCATTTATCGATCTGCTAGCTGATCACCGGGACGAGATTCTGTTGATTATGATGGCATATGCGACTCCCGAGCCTTCGATCCGCAAACATACACGCAGTCAAATGGAGATGGTCTACGATCGCGTCTTGAACCGGTTCACGCAAGCCGGACTTTCTGAGCCTAAGCAAAAAGCGAGCAGCTTCATCAGCTTCGGTCTACTGATTGCAATGTCGGAAACGCTTGACCTACCGTATCTGTGTCGATGGCGGGAGAATGATCCAGAGCAACACGAACATTAACGGAACGACTCTATTTGAATGAAGTAATGAAGCGCAGCGGACTCTCTACCATGGCTTTCTGTCAATCGATCCCGCTGCGTATTGTTTGATGAAGTATTTATTTATTGATAAATAATTAGAAAATTGCGGCTAATTATTTATTTATTAATAAATAACAAAAAGGAGTGATAGCAATGTTTACATCCTCACGTGTCAAACTGCTCACCATCACCTGTGCTGCGCTATTCATGGCAATGCTCGACAATCTCGTCATCGGCGTCGCGCTGCCTGCGATTCAGAAATCATTTCATGCCAGTATTTCCGACCTGGAATGGTTCATGAACGCTTACACTCTCGCGTTCTCCGTCTTGCTTATTCCATTCAGCGTCCTTGGTGAGCGTTTCGGCCGCAAGCGGATGTTCCTGACTGGCATTGTGCTGTTCACGATCGGCTCCGCCCTCTCCGGTATTAGCGAAAGCTCAATTCAGCTTATACTATCCCGTGCACTCCAAGGCATCGGAGGCGCTGCGGTCGTTCCACTTAGTCTGACACTCGTCAATTCCGCATTTCCTCCGGAAAAAAGAGCAGTCGCGCTCGGAATTTGGTCTGGCATTTCAGGACTCGGCTTGTCCGTCGGGCCGCTTGTCGGTGGTCTGATCGTCAACGGGGCTCCTTGGCAGCTCATATTCTGGGTCAACGTTCCCGTCGGGGTCCTAGCCTTCTTGCTTGGCTTGCGCTGGCTGCCCGAAGCACGTGGCGAACGCAAACCGGTCAACGTGCCCAGCATTTTACTTCTTGGAGCTGGTCTGTTCGGTATCGTTTTCGGACTCGAACGCGGCAATAACGACGGTTGGGGTTCCGCACTCGTCCTATCCTATCTTGTCGGAGGCGCGGTACTGCTAGCACTTTTCTATCTGTGGGAACGCACCCGCAAATATCCCCTGATCCGCTTTGAGCTCTTCCGCCGTTCCAAATACACCGGCCTCGTTCTGGCTAGCTTCTGGATGAATGCAGGCATCTTCTGCGCTATCTTCCTGCTCACGCTGTTTCTTCAACAAGCACAAGGCAATTCCGCGCTGGGAGCCGGCGTACGCGAGATGGTATGGACCGGGTGTACCATGCTGGCTGCGCCACTTGCAGGTCTGGCTGTCGGGAAGCTCGGCACCCGCACCGTTCTGCTGACTGGATTACTGCTCCAAGGAGGCGCATTGCTCGGATTCGGGCTTCAAATTCTCGATTTAGGTGTCGATTTTCCGTTTGGCTACATGGTCCCGTTCATGATAATGGCCGGAACCGGCATGGGACTAAGCTTCACGCCGCTCTCGCATGGAGTCCTCTCCTCGGTACCTGAATCAGCCGCAGGTGAGGCAAGCGGTGTTAACAACGCGATGCGCGAGCTCGGAGGTGTGTTCGGCATCGCGATTGGTGGTCTCGTCTTCCAATCCGGCGCTGTTATCCAGTCACCAGCCGACTTCGGTGACCACATTGTGCCGGCGCTCTTTACTGGCGCAGCCATGACTTTGCTCAGCGTACTCAGCGTTAGCTTCTTTTACAGCAGAAGCAAGCAGACGGTTCGCCATTCTCAAGTTGTTAATGAGCTCGGCTGATGCTGTTCTTCATATAAATCACAAAACCATCGTCTTATTAAGGCGATGGTTTTGTATGGTAATGCTCCGCGTGCCTCCACCAAGCGTTGTATGATCCGGTATTAGATGTTAGGATCGCATACTCATAGCCTGAAACGCATGACTAGTAACGCATTCCTCAAGCCACTGTGGATCGAGACCACTGGCCGCTGCTGCAGGGAAAAAGTCGGTAAATAAGTGATGATAAGGACGCATATTGCCGCCTTTGTCCTGTCCTACATTGTACCACCCGGTATCCTGAGACAACAGCACTCGGTCACCGACGCCGCAGCCCAGTAATTGACCTAGCAGATCCACATGCTCCTCATATGTCCCAGGCAGAATGGAGTCGATTGAGATCCAACCTCCTGCCTCCGCAAGCCGCTTGTAAACATCAGTGTCCTTGAATGTTTGCGCATGGACCCAAATGAATCGATCCTGTTCGAACTGCGCTAATTTCATAATTTCGTATGCGTGCATGGCGACTTCAGAGCCTATCGTATGACATTGAATCTGCAGGCCGGTTTCCAGCGAGGTTCGCATAGCTGCACGGAGGATTTTCAGCTGCATCTCGTCGATTGCCGTTCCGTCATTAAGCGCGATTTTGATATAACCCGGGTACACCCCGCTTTCTCCAATGCCGTCCCTCGCTTCCCGAATCCATATATCGGCCAAGTCTCGTTCTGACATCTCATACGCGAAAGAAGGCAGATACGGCTTCTTGTAAAATCCGGTGTTCGTGATTAGATGGACTCCGGACAGTTCAGTCAACCGCCGCAAAATGTAAGGGTCCCGCCCTAAATACTCCGGTGCACAGTCCACCATCGTGCTGCATCCGGCTTCCTTCAACTTCAACAAAAACGGAAGGATGGATTTGACCACTTCGTCACGGTCATACATAGCCGGTGTCAGCTTTCCGTCTTCCACAAACCCAACGAGCACATGCTCATGTTCCAATATTCGTCCAGCTTCCTGCGCAGTAATTTGACCTGTAACCGTTTGCAGCATGAACAGCACCTCTTCTCGAGTATCTCATTAACCAAATACGTTCGTATGAATGGATGGTGACTTTATGCATCTATTATTTTCATAAATCGCTTTGATTACAGATATTTCAACGATTGAAGCGGTTAGGCGTTCGATTCTCTTCGTGCAGTATACGATAGCCTCCTTTAACTTCTCATCGTTCAATCTGTTTGCAATTGTACAGTGTGGCACCCAGTTATTGGGGAGATAATGCGTTTCGGCATTCGCTCGATATTTATCAAAGTGATTAAGATGATTCTCATGTAACTTTAACAACTCTAGGGAAGGAATAGGAGCGAGGAATACGATTCCTGTGTGCAAGAAAGTTCCTAAAGAGCTCAGTGTAATTGGAATTGGTTTGCTAGATTCGTAGAAACGGTCAAAATCGCTGATGAATTGTTCAATTGCCAAATCAGAGTTATACCCTGCTAACGTAATATGCGGTCGTCGATCCTGTACTTCCTCCGCATAGTTGGAAATTGATTTATCGCTCAACTCTTCCCAAACCTGTACGTACCGGTGAACCGATTAAGGAGTGAATGTGCGACAAACTTGCCAACTTTATGCCCTCCTAATTTCTGGCTGTTTCTGCGTTTTTCTCGGACTGTCTAACGCTCAGCATACTGAGCCAGGTTCTCCTGACTTTCGCTGTCCCATAATATGACCCAGCATTCCGAGTAATTCAAACGCCGCATCGCTTCGTGACGATGATTGCCATCCCGAATCGACAGCTGCCCGGCCACGAGCTGAACGATCAACGGCGGATATGACCAATCTTTGCGATAGAGCTCCATCAGCTCTGCTACGTGTAGGTCCCAGCTGTCCTGCGGGACGCAATATTCCATCTCCTCTTCCGGTCCGCAGCACCGGATTAGCTCTTGAAGCGGTAAACGCACAGGACCTGCCCAATATCTTGGCTGAAGCTTAAGCCCTTCAGAAAATGGCTCGTTGCCTCCCGCTGTCTTTAGAAAAAGGTGCACCCACTCTTCGATGCAGCCGTGCTTAGCGAATTCGATTGACTCTTCGGTTGTAAATGATAAAGGTAGCATCCAATAATCCCCCTCTGTTTTTATTGCGCTATCGTACCTGTATACTCTCGAGTAGTAAATTCCCGATTCATGCCCCTTACATCAAATCCCATATTAAGTATTCAATGATGTGAGTAAGCAATCCTTTACTTGAACCAAAAAACAGCAGCCGGTTACATTGGCCAGCTGCCGTCTCTACATATCTATTTCGTTCGACTAATCATTTCGTTTCAGCAACTATTTTTCTAATTGGAACCCAAATTTCAGTTTTGAAATCCGGCTTACTGAAATCAAAGCTTTCATACCACAGCATTTCCGGTCCATCCGTCATTTCATATCCGGATGTGGGAAACCATTCCGAATAAATTCGGCCCCAAGTCTCCTGTGTTTCATAGGGTCGATGTTCGATCGTTGTGAATACCGCCCACGTAGAAGCTTCTACCGGCATGACATCAAATCTGGATTTGAAACGGTCAGGCATTTGTTCTTCCATAGCGATGCCCACGAATAAATCCAGTTCGGTCCCCTCAACTCGTTTATCATCGTAGTTTGAGTATAAATTCAATATGCCTCTCGGCTCCATCTTGGAGTATTCCATTAACACGAGCAAATCTTCCTGTCTCAACTTTCTCCATACATTTGCGGTGTGCGGGTTCGGACCGTTGTAGATCAAAGGAATTCTACCCCCGGCACCCATCATATAGAAGTTACCTTTATCAACGATTCTATAATTCATTTCATATCCTCCTTTTAATGTGAGTTGGAAGGTTAAAGGAGGGAATGTTTTAAGATTAACAGCATCTTTCCGTGCATGAGATGGATTAATACCGTGCATGGCTTGAAATGCCTTGCTGAATGCGTCGGGTGAATCGTAACCCAGTCTGAATGCGATATCAATGATTTTCTCTTTACCAGCTTGTAGGATGCTTGCTGCATATGACAATTTTCTCTTGCGAATGTATTCGCTCAATGACATCCCTGCAACATACGAAAATATCCGTCTAAAATGATATTCGGAACAGCAAGCGATTCTCGATACGTGTTCATAATTGATTTCTTCGCATAAATGCTCTTCGATGTACTGCATTGCTTCATTCAGGTTCTTCATCGTATTCATCCCATAACCTCCCTTCTGATACAATATAACGGATATTTACTTAAGAAACCCGCTAATCGAGATATGAGTTTTGACTGATAGATTACTGAACATAGTAAAAATATTGTTTCGCATGGAACGTTGAATATTATTTGATCTTTGCCAGTACTTCAACAAAAAAGAGACCCACAGCAACGGGCTGTGGGTCTAGGTTATATTATTAATAGGGGGTTGAGATTTATTATATACGCACTTCATTAAGCGGAGATGAAGATAAGATTTCAATCGTGTTACATTAATTGAACGAGTGTACGTTGTTTATCGGGAGCTCTTCATGCTTCACAGATTTCAAAGAATGCTTCTTTCATGATACTGAAAGTAAAATAGTCCCAACAAGGACACTGCACTCTCAATATTTTACCACTTTCCTTATTTAATAAAGAAAAATGAGCTACCAAAAACAACTAGCCCTCCACATATCCATCTATAAATGATAATCACCTTATGACTTGGCTTTCGGCCGTCATCAGCAGTACTGAACCAATGTATGTATTCAACCTGCTTTCTTCCACTCCTTAAGTAGCCGTTCAATTAAATCAGTCATTGCGTAGAAATCATTCCATTTCACTGGTAAATCCACCTTTGAGGTGACGCGGCTTAGTTTTAAAAGAAATGCTTTGTCGTCTTGAGTTAAGGCCCCATCTTTACCGAGAATATCCATGGCTTTGGGATACCAATCCAAAAAACTAAAATAAACATCATTCATATTTTGTTTAGAGGTACCCGGTACAGAATCGAGATATTGCCATGCATTATTGGCGTTTAGGAGACTCTGGTAAGTATATGCCAGCCAAATTCGCTGAGCTCCTCGCCTAGTTAAGTCGTCCCACTGGTTTTCTTTATTGATATCTTCGAATGTCGTTCCTGCACTTTTTAAATATTGATAAGCTTTGTATGCTGTATTAGCAACATACTCCTGCCCAGACTTTTGTTCGGCATGTAATTGGCAGTTCTGCCATCCAGCCAATCCAATGCAACGAATACATAATTTGCAGACTATGAAGCGGGGAAGCTGGACCTTCGTTTTTTAACAGCAAAAGCAACGCAGAAAAAGCATCTTTATGTGCTTTGCTTATAAAATCCGGGTAATCCCCTTCGATTAAACCGGTTACGCAGTCATACAGTGCGGCAGCAAACACTTGGCACTTTTTGAGTTTGGTCTTGTTTGGCTGATCGATTGTATGACGCCAAGCCCATAATTCTGAAATTGCTTCGAAGTACTTGTAATGATACTGCTGATAGAATTCCGCTGGATAGTTAAAGCGACCTTCATTTTGGAGTTGTACAACAACATCTTCGGACACGAAAGCATTTCCTGAACCTTTCGCAAGGTCATACCCCATGCGATTACGAATGGTAGGATAATGAAGCAGGAGAGTATTTTCGTAAAAGGGATCTCGGTTGTCTCTCTCTTCTTCCCAGAACTCCTTATCCGCTTGAGTAGCATACGGTGGGAGAATGAGAGGTTGTGTTATGACTTCATTTTCGGGCAATATAGGAAAACTCACAAATTCTTTAGTAGGCATTCTGGTCATCAACCCCTTCTTATTGTTTACTGCCCGCCTCCTCGTCGCTGATCATAACAAGTTCTTTACGCGGATCGGGATGCGGGATTTTTTTGTGCGGATTTATCGTTCAACGATTCCAGTAGTTATCTTCATATTAGGAGCATAAGTGAGGAAGACGTCTTTGTTAAAAGCTTTTGATAAGAACGATTCCAGCCTGTACTCTTTCTGAGCTTCTTCGATGCTAGCGCCACGGTTCACCAATTTTGTAATAAATGATTCTTCTTCCCCAGGATCAGCACCAAAGCCATCTTCCTTTAAGGAATTGTACAATACACTGTTTTCTTCAGAATCAGATTTGGGATTTAGAAAATTCACCCTATCACTGACTCTGCATTCAATTTGCCTAACCCCTAGTTGACTTAAATAGATGGGCAACTTAATCCCTACATTACCGTCTTTCCCACTCCGCTGTGCATCTCTTTCAAATAACTCCTGAAGTAACCCTAGTTGAACGACATCTGATGGATAGTGGCCGTCAAGATAGTAGCTCGCCATGCTTGAGATCCAGTGAGGCTCAAAGCATATGATCCTGCCTTGATCCACTAAACAATTTATCATTTTTTGAACAATTTCCTTCGGATTTTCCACATGCATTAAGAAGGCGTGGCAAACGACAACATCGTACTTTTGATCAAAATCCATTTCCTGAATATCACCAAGTATAAATTCGGTTTGAAATGGAGCGTTTTGAAATGTTTCTTGTGCATAATCAATTAACTTGCGACCGACATCTACACCCGTATACGTGGACCCTTCAGGGAGTAGCGGCATCAGCTTGGTCCCTAAATATCCGTAGCCGCAACCAAAATCGATGATCCGAACAGGAGATGAAATATTCCAAACGCTTCTTAGAAGGAAGTTCAAATAATCATCGTTGTAATTCAACCATCTCGTTTTGCTTAAATATTCAATTTTATTGTCCCAATAGTAATCGTCCATTCGAATATCCCCTTCTGAGCAAAAAAATTTGCGCCGCGGCCGCATAATTACAATACAATCTATGCGAAAAAAGGAATAGACTTATGTTGAATTTTTATATAAACTATTATTTATCTATGGCATTTTTAGGAAGGGTTTTAACCGGCACATTAATGTGCCGGTTTGTCTGTTTTATAATGACCTTTACTTCGATGATGGCAGCTGATCCTGCATATCTGCCAGCTTCCCCAACAAAAAAAGGGACCCACAGCAACAGGCCGCGGGTCTAAGTTATATTTATAAAAGGGGGTTGAATTTTATTATAGACGCACATCATTAAACGGAGATGAAGATAGGATTTCAATCGTATTACATTTATTGAAGTGTCGCTCCCCGTTCGGTCTAAGCACATTTAATCCAGCTTGCATATGTTTTTATAAAGTAACCTAAGACGGTTGATAGTGTTATGACGAGATTATTAAGATTCATAGCCTTGTTTCCCTGGAAGAAAGCGATAATCATATCCGCCAATGTGACGGAGTGCACTTGATTTGTGTATGACGGGGTGTATGAACCCTACATGCGGTTCCCGCGATTGAAATTGCTCATTGATCTCTGTTAACAGGAACAGCATTTGCTCCAGCGTTATTCCCTCAGGCAGCTGCACCGCTGGATTCTGGTTGTCATAGGGATGTAGATGTCCACTTTCAGTCAATATGCATGGAGAAATCATCGGCTCGTTGGAGTTCCGCGATATACGCGGCAATGGACAGCAAGTGAAATAAACAGAAGGGATTCTAACTTGGGCGCTGGTCATACACTTGACGCAATTCAATCTGACCTTCTCCACGTCCTTGCGGGTCCGGCATTCGCATAGCCCACTCGATGGCTTCCTCTCTCGAATTCACATCAATAAGAATAAACCCAGCAATCAGTTCTTTCGATTCCGTAAATGGGCCATCTGTAACGACCGGCTTTTCCCCTGGGTTTGGAAACGAAATGCGAATCCCCGTTGAACTTGGATGAAGTCCTTTAGCCATAACCCGCACGCCTGCCTCAACCAATTCCTCATTGTACTTCGACATGGCTTCATGGAGCTCAGGGCTCGGTCCTTCCGGATACTTTGAAGCTTTAACTATCAACATAAATAACATGCATCTTCCTCCTCATTGTTGAGACAAGTTCTTTCTCTAGATGACCATCCATAACCGGCCTCCATAGCAATACAACGAACAGGAAGAAGCAGAATCGACATAAGAATAATAAAATTTCAAATAATCACTATCTCCCGTTAGGATCGGTTTATTGATACTCGATCAAGTTCACTTCCTGTACGGGCTGGTCCGTATTGCTTGGAATGAAGAAAGTCTTGATTTCACATTTGCCAAAGCTTGCCTTCCAAGAACGATTCAAGAACGGAAGAGCGATATCTGTCTCCACCGAAGAGTTCGACGTTTCGTAACAGCGCACAATCCAGCCGTCACCGTCTTCTGCTTGCTTGAACACAGTTGCCGCCACTTGATCAGAAGCGATTTGGATGCCTTCCATACGCTGCGACAGCGGACCTTCATGGTAAGTTTCCCATACGCCGATTGACTGTACGTTCAGTTCATAGCCTTTGCGCACGATGCCGCTCTCCTGCCAGGAGCCGCTATGTGGGACAAGCGCATAACTAAATTGCTGTATGCCTTGATCCATATATTCCACTTGATCGTCACGTTCTCCGTAGTGATCGGCGAAGATCGGGCTGCGTACAACCGTCATTCGAGCTTCGGACCCCATCACGTCGTATGCGTACTTGCCAGTGTTAAGAATAGCCAGACCTCGCAATTCACCTGTCCCCTGCGCCTGTCCGTACACATCGAACCATTGCTGCCCCGGCACTTCCCTGCCGTTCGTCTCACGGCGAATGAAACCATACGGAATTTCCGACACCGATTCCGCCTGCTCGACTGCGACTGGGAACGACAGCTTCAGCATCTTGTGCTTCTCTCTCCAGTCGAGCTGCACGTTAACTTGAACTTCAGCGGCATGGTGATGCAGAGTGAAGTCTTGACGCAAGGTTGAGCCGTTATAGCGGCTCGTAACGCGAATGATACCACGCAGTGGTCCGTGTTCAAGCACTTTCACCTCGGCATCCGAGAAATAGCCGATTAGATCACGGTAGCTATGCAAGCCATGTCCCCACGTATCGCTATGATACTCGTCGATTACAACAGGCACTGCACCTGGACCGTCTAGCACTTCTGTATTTGTCCGTTTGTCTACCAGCCGCTTGATTGTACCTGAATTCGCATTAAATTCGACGCGAAGGAATGCATTTTCCAGCACATTTCCTTCTGCGATCACAGGGTTGTCCACCGACGCAGATAGAGAGTCGTTCGTTAGGTAGCACCAGTATACGCGATAGCCCATTGCCGGGACTTGTGCGATGAAGAGCGTATCCCAATTGTCTTGTCCGTTCGTTCTTGAAGCACGAACCGTTTGCATCGGTACAGGGTTCCCTAGCTCATCTGAAACAGCCGACATCTTGCGGTTGGCGTGAACGGGTACTTCTACTTCCCAAGACAGCGGATTAAAGACGACGAACGGCGTGCCGAGATCGCCCTGCTCCCACGACATCCAGTTCTTATCCTTACTAAGTGTGCGCACTTCCGGCTTCATCGTATCAATCGCCCAAGAAATGCGCTGCGTCGCCGCGTTCAATGCTTTTGCCGCAATATGCAGCGCCTCACCGTACGATTCACGAGCATCCTGGAATGCCTCCCGTATGCTGCAGCCGCCCATAATATCGTGGAACTGATTGAACAACACATTCTCCCAAGCGACTTTCAATTGCTCATTCGGGTACTTTAGCCCAAGCAGCACATTTGCGGTCGAAGAGAACTTCTCAGCGTTTAGGAGACGATGTTCGGCACGGCGATTGTTCTCCTTCGATTCCGAATGCGTGGAATAGCAGCCTACTGCATGCATCTGCAGCTCATCCTTCAATACAGGCAGCTCAGGCTGAGCCGACTCGATATCGGCAAAATAATGATTAGGCGTGCTGATTACAAGACGGTCTTTACCGAACTTTTCCTGTAGTCCTTGGATGACCTCCAGATTACCGATTGTCGGTCCGCCACCGTGATTGCCAACTCCGTAGAACGTCATATGTGGATGCCCGTCAGCATCTGCCATTAATCCATGGTTCAACGCTTTATCCTCAAACGGCGTTCCCCAGCTTGTCGAATAGTTATCGGAGAGACGGAATGTGAGGACACGGCTGCCATCCTCCGATTCCCACCAGAACAAATTCTGCTCCAGTTCCTTCTCGTGCTTCTCAGGGCGCATGAATACATAATAATCCATGCCGCTCTTCTTCAACAACTGTGGCAGCATGCCGTTATGGCCGAAGGAATCGACATTGTATCCCACCTTTGCCATCACACCGAATTTCTCTTGAAAATAGCGCTGACCATATAGGCCATGCCGCGCGAATGATTCCCCAGAGGGCAAATTACAGTCCGGCTGGATCCACCAGCCGCCGACGATGATCCAGCGTCCCTCTGCGACGCGTACCTTGATCTCTTCGAACATATCCGGCGCATTTTCTTCAATCCAGGCATAATAGGCTGCACAGGATCGGGTGAAGACGAATTCCGGATACTCCTTCAAACGATCAAGCGCAGAACGAAACGTCGCTTTAATTTCACCATAGCCTTCCTGCCACTGCCATAGCCATACAGGGTCTAAGTGGGCATTGCCAATCAAATGGATTTTTCCGATTTGCGTCATTATTTGAACCTCACCCTTCTCGATTAGATGCTTCAAGTAACAGTCAATCGTTCCGACCAGGGCTTATGTAACTCGCGAAATGAAGACGGTGTCACCATCGCTACCTGACGAAATAAAGTGGAGAAATAGAACTCATTTTTCAATCCTACGGCAAGCGCAATTTGTTTCAGCGTCAGCTGCGTTTCGATCAATAGCTTCTTCGCCTGTCTGATGCGAATATCGTTCAACTTCTCGATGACCGTTACGCCAGTTCGTTGTTTGAATAGCCTCGCTAACGTCCGGTAACTAACGTGCAGGCTACTAGCGATATCCTGTACGCGCAGCTCGGTCGCATAATAGGCGTTCAAGTACAGCAGCGTTTGCCTCACAATCACGTCGCTGTGATCGTGAGTCTGCAATAAATGAATATGCGTATGAGCGCGCCAGTCTTCAAACAGCCCGATTATCCAGCTCGCGAAAGCCGATCGCAGTGCAAGCACGCTCATCTCTGGACGAAGCGCTAGCAGAGGAGCAGCCGTTTCGGGTTTTAACGCATAAGGGCGTATTTGCGCGAAGCATCGTAGAAATTCCTTTTCTTCGCCAGTACCCGTTCCGACATCATCACGGGCTTCCTCTACGATTTGCCATCGAAGGCAGAACCCCTCGTCACTCTCCCCTTGCCGATGCCGATGCGAGTGAACGATACCTGGTGGAATAAGGTAGGACTGTCCCGCTTCAATACGGAATTCGTCCCCAGCTATTGTCGTGTACAGGCCACCATCAGACACGTAATTAAATTCATACCAAGGATGTCGATGAGATGGATACGACCAATCTACATCATGATCGGCTGACAACGCGTCTAGCAAAGTAATCGTCAGGCCGCCGATTCGAATTGGTTCAAGCATGAGCATGCGTAACTGCTGAAGAGGAATCTTATATGCAGCTGAGCCATTTTTCATTACTTTTATCCCCCTTCATAATTCAAAATTATAGAAGAAGATCAGGTAGCGCGTATGACAAAATGATCGAGTTCTTTATAAAATTCTGCCATCTTGAGAAAAAACCTCCTCCCTCGACAATGATGTACCTATAACAAAAAAAACCGCGCAGAGCGCGGTTAAAGTCAAAGAGATGAAATAGCTCCAAACAGCTGATGATGAAACTGTTCTCGCCCAATTGCATTTAAAAAGTCGATTTTTCGTTTTTCATAAAAATCCTGCACATGTCCTCGATCAAAATACCAAACACAATCAATTAAGATGCTTAGCTTATAGACATCAAACAGATGCACTTCTTCCAAGCTTTGCAACGCCCTGCATTTCGTATATTCGGAGAGAACCTGTCTAGCTTTCACAAATTCAAGGATGTTGTCATGATCGTGACGCCATGCCCAGGATTCGATCAAGCCTACGAGATCATATAGCAGATACGTGTAATTGGCATCGTCAAAGTCCAGCAATGCATGAAACTCACCATTCCGATATAGAACATTAGAAAAGTGGAAATCCGCATGACAGATTCCCATCGGCAGTGACTGAGGCAGCTGAAGCTGATGCAATTCCTTATCAAGCCAGGAGAACTTCTCCGCCGCATCCCTGGTGTTGATCCTCTGGGATGCTTGATAGGCAAGCTCTCGGCAGAGATCCATACTGTAATTTAATCGTTCATCACGATTTACTGGGGAATAATGCTGAGTAAGGCTGTGCAGCTCGGCCGCTTTTTGAATGAGCTGTTTCCGTTGCTTCATCGTCGGATTACTGATATGTTGACCGTCCATAAATTCGAAGAGGACATAAGGCTTCAGCTGATGAACGCCGATAAAGCCACCGTGCTTATTACATATAGGTGCCGGACAAGGATACTGTCGATCCTTCAAGTAGCTTAGGAGGCTCACTTCGAATAAGACGGATCCTTCCTTGCGATTCTCATAATATCTGAACACGTACCGTCCCTTGGTTGTGTAGAGGACGATATTGGTTTGCACGGTCCCGCCCGCACATGGTTCTGAATGAATGCATTCACCTAGATCGTAGTGTGAAAGAATATGGATAAGTTCCTTGTCGCTGAACTTGGTTTTGAGTGCCATTTACGTCCCCCTCCTCCTGATGATAAAATTCCATTGCTACGTGGATATACCAGCTGGAAGGCTAAAGAGTCCGTCTATGTTAGGTTCGAAATCAATGACTTTATATACGGAGTCCAATTCTAAAGGGCCATATAGGTGCGGAAATAACAGGCCTGTGTGATATAAATCCTCATAAACGATTTTAGCGCTAACCTTATTCTCGTCAATGCAAAGAAGCAATAAGCCAGTGGAACCCTTAAAGAAGTCGTTTGCAACACCAATGACTTGCTCGCTGGTGGCGCAATGAATAAATTTGTCCGTCTCTAAACTGGAGGGAGCGTATAGACCATTCTTCTGTGCCTCTTCCCATTCTGATTTATCTACAATATGTAGTATCATTGCTGCTGCCATCTCCTCTTCTGAGCTTGATCTCTACATGAGGTCCTAAATATGGAGTTTACTCGATGACAAATGGATTCACCACTATTTTTTTCGAACATGAGCCTTTCATACCACCCCTTACCATCCAAGTTATGGATATAAAGTAGTTGAATCAACAACCATAGTTCAGTCGCATTTTCGGGCATAAAAAAAGTCGGTTAGGAGGCACTTGGCCTTCTAACTCGACTCTTTTTTTGCGTTCGTTAACTAACGCTAACCCGCTTCATGGGCAATTCATAATAAAAAGCCTGTCCCTGACTCGACGTCAGGAAGCAGGCTTACAAATTACACTTTTACAACGTTTTCAGCTTGTGGACCGCGTTGGCCTTTAACTACGTTGAATTCAACGCGTTGACCTTCGTCCAAAGATTTGTAACCGTCGCCTTGAATAGCAGAGAAATGAACGAATACATCGTCACCGTTTTCTCTTTGAATGAAGCCAAAACCTTTTTCTGCATTAAACCATTTCACTGTACCTGTTTCCATTAACTAAAAACCTCCAAAGTTTAAAAACATAATGCCGCTCAAAGCGGACTATTCACAAGTATATCCCATAATCGATAAAAAAGCTTCTGAAATTTGTCTAAAAATATTTTAAATTGAGAATTTTGTGTGTGATAATTTTTTTTGATTCCAAAAAGTTGATAAAAACAGTCAACTTCATATCCTTTTATGCCTGTTAGTTTAATCCTTTTACCTTAACAACCGAGTCAATTTTTCTAAATGATTCTGTTGATCTAAATGCTTTAGTGCATCATTGACCACTTCATGCGTAAAGTTCTTCACAATAATTTGGTTCTCTACAAAGAAACCATTCCCGTCCATATTCCGATTGATGTAGTCCAGTAATCCAGCCTTCGTACAAAGCGAACACCATCTTTTAGTACCTTCACTTAAGGTAATGGTAATCTCAACGTGCTGCAGAGAATTTTCAGTTGTATCTTCAATCGGATCGTCGAATTTCCAATCAATCATTACAGGCACGCTACTGCCTTCAGGGACAAAATGATACTTTCTAAACCACCTTGATCGATTATTATTACCAACGATTCTAATCTGATCCTTTGTTTCGTCCTCCGCAATGACTTCATACTGCTTTCCTCTTGTCAGAGCGTCTACATATCCACCTACATCATTGCAAACAACAATCCGTTTTTTGTTATCCGTCATCTTCATACCCTCTACCCTGGGACTTCTATATATTCCGAAACCCTCGCTTTTATTATTTCAATGAGCTCTTCATCCATATAACCATAATCGTCAGGTATATCTAGGCTCCAGAGCGTCTTTTCATTTAGTGCGTATCCGAATTTATGTTTGAGTCGGCTCATATGCTCTTTTTCCATAACAAATATGACATCTGCCCATCCAATGTGCCCGCTTGTTACCTTAATCCTAGCACCATCTTCTGTTCCTGCAGATCTCACATCATGGCCATTCCATTTATGAAAAATTTTTTCGGCCGTTGGGCTTCTCCATTTGTTTCTGCTGCATATAAAAAGTATTTTTATGGTTGACATCCCCTTAGTAAAAGTCCTTACGCTTGCGAATTTCTTTCGCGTATGGCTTACAAGAAACTCTACACCGAATTTTGCCGCGCTCGCTTGCACTTCCTCGATGAAAGGACGGAAACTCTTATTGTACTCTTGGAACGCAAGTTCAAAATCGCCATCGTATTTGTGAAAAGCGTCAGCCAGAGCGGCCGCCCCATCTATTGCCAGTGATCCACCCATGCCGGCACGGAATATGAATATGAATATCGCGGTTAGCGGAAAAAGAGTAAAATGGAAAAAGGTACAAGTGTACCTGCAACCACTAGTTCACCGGTGAAGGAGTTGGCACTTTTCCATGAAACGATATGCGTTCGTAACTGGCGCAGACCGCGGTCTCGGTTTTGCGCTCGTCAAGGAATTACTTAATCGTCACTATTACGTCATTGCAGGACGCTACATGGCTGACAATCAGCAGCTGGCTGAGCTTGCTGAATTGTGGAAGGACCAGCTGTCTTCTCGTTGAGCTGGACGTCGCTAGCGATCAAAGCGTCGCCGATGCTGCTGCGCAAATTGCCCGCATCACCGACACCTTGGAGCTGGTCATCAACAACGCGGGCATTCTAGGCGATATTCAAGCGACGATCCTCGATACGCTTCCGTTCGCGGACATGCAGCACGTCTATAATGTCAATACGCTTGGTCCGCTTCGCGTCTCAAACGCTGTAGCGCCGCTCGTACTTTGTGGCGAATCGAAGCTATTCGTGCAAATCTCCTCGGAGGCCGGCAGCATTGCCGATTGCGAGCGCAACAGCTGGTTCGGCTACTGCATGTCGAAGACAGCCGTCAATATGCAAGGAACTCTCATTCATAACGAAGTGAAGAAGTCCGGCGGAAAAGTGCTGCTTCTCCACCCGGGATGGGTGCAATCTTACATGAGCGGCTCCTTAAATACAGAAGCGACATTAACTGCGGACGAGTCCGCGTCTCATCTCATCCTTCGGATTGAGGAAGAAATATCCGCCTCACCGGGAGAGAGGCCAAGATACCTCGATTATGCAGGGAACGAATTGCCTTGGTAAGCCAAAGAAAGCGAGGGATTACGAGATGACTGTCCAGAAACATATTCTTGTGCTAGGCGACAACAATGAACGAGCACCCTACCACCCGCTGATTCATATTCAAGACGAGCTAGCTGCTATTCTTGGCGACCGCTATGCAACCGATTTTACCGATAACTACAGTGCGCTTGACCCTGATATCATTCATTCGTACGATTTAATAATTGCTTACACCGACTGCTGGACGGTGCCGGTGGCGGATCACCTCGCAGAGTCGCTCGTCCAATTCGTGCAGCGCGGAGGCAGCCTGCTCGTCATACATAACGGCATTTCACTGCAGTCGCATAAGGAGTGCGCGATGCTCATTGGCGGCAAATTTACCGGTCACCCGGACTATCAGCGTTTAGACTTCTACAAAACCACGGCCTATCATCCGGTTACGAGTGGCATCGAGCCTTTCTCGCTTGAGGAAGAGCCGTATCAATTCGAGTTTGATTCCGAAGCACGCATTGAAGTGCTGCTCGAATATACGCTTGGCGACCGGCGCATTGCGGCTGCATGGACTGCGGTCCGCGGGCAAGGCCGGATCGTGTACTTAATGCCCGGCCATCACAAACCATCGTTCTTACAACCATCCTGCCGCATGCTCATTCAGAACAGTGCGCAATGGCTGACCTCGAACTCATAGCTCGTTTGAATTCATAATAAAACCTCCTATTGGAGCAATTCATTCTAGATTGCTTCTAAATAGGAGGTTTTTGACTATGACATTCAATTAGCGTTTTTCTTCCATCCGCACTAAATCCCAGAGGTTCCCATATAAATCCTTAAATACGGCTACGGTACCATAGGATTGATGTACTGGTTCTCTCACAAATTCTACTCCTCTTGAGAGCATTTCATTATAATCTCGCCAAAAATCATCTGTGTTTAAAAACAGAAAGACTCTGCCGCCGGACTGGTTACCTATAAACAACTCTTGCTCAGGTTTTGATGCCCTTGCGAGTAATATGGTGGTGCCAACTGAACCAGGCGGAGAGACGACTACCCACCTTTTATCTTGCTCTGGCTGATACGTATCTTCAACTACTATGAAATTTAACTTCTTCGTATAAAATTCAATAGCCTCATCATAATCTTTTACAACAAGAGCGATATGTATGATTGATTGAACCATGCTCCAAACCCTCCTAAGATTCTCTATTTATACAATAGCATGATTTGAACAAGTGTTCAGCTATAGCCGCAGCTTACTCTGAAATGCTCCACAGATAAGCCAGTAAGACCGTAATAACGAGATGAACGAATGGAACTAGAGGTACCCACAGCTTGCCATAGTTTCGCTTATGTTTTCTGGAATAATACATCACACTTAGAAAATACGTTAGGGGATACGAGCTAGACGCGATAAGAAAAGCTGAAACAATGAATTCGAGTAAGATGCTTTCATTCCCTGTCCGTTCTGCAGCTAATGTCATCATGTCTGCAATTAATACAAACGGATAGCTTATTAATGGGATGCCTTCCATGACAAGCAATATAACGCAAAGTACCCTTTTATAATTTATAACCATTTCCGTCCTCCACTTTAAAGTCCTATGCTCACATTATCTAATTCCATAGAAGTTCTGATAAGTACCATATCAAGCTAGTACCTGTCTTCCACTGCTCTCCGATCGTGTAGCTTCGCCATCTTTGCACAAAAAAAATCCGCTGAAATCGCGGATTCTAATGGATATATGACCATACCTTCTTCATCATTCATTAATAGTAATAACCTCCGTCAAAACCTCCGAAACCACCGAATCCGCCAAACCCAGCAAACAGCCCAATTGCGAGTAAATCAAATAACAACAAGGGAAGAAGAAATTTCGCTTTTACAGCTTTCCCTTCTTCCTGTCTATACTGTGTCAGAACCACACGATTACCTTGAACTTGCGTCAGTACCCCTGTAACGATTGTTCCGTCCTTCTTAACCGCATAGATCTTCTTGCCGTAATATTTCGAAATCTGGTTTTTGCTGACAGCCATATGGTATCCCCCTTCTACTCTGCACGACTATTACATTATTAATCTATTCAATCGTATAAAAGGATGACTGGGATTTTGATAGAATCTGTTCTAATCTTTGTTATCCTTGGTCCTTAGTTGGTCATTACCAATAATATGGTCTTGTATAAATGGTGAAAGTTTCTTATTTTTAAAGAGGCGTTCATTTTTTTGATATGACAAGAGTTTGCTAGATTTGACAACTAGACTAGAGGTGCACGATGAGAAGATTGGTTCTTGCTTTGATTTCGTTTTTATTCTTGCTTACCTTAGCTCTTCCGGCTACCTATGCGGCACCCGCAACGATCGGGCTGTTCCTTGACGGTAAAAAGCTAAAATCGGCCGTTGCTCCCCGTATGATTAATCAAACCACGATGGTACCGATTCGCGTCATTGCCGAAGGGTTAGGCGCTAGCATCATCTGGAATAAGAAGAGCCAAATTACAACCTTATCGGGCGATAACACGACAATCACTCTGCCGATTAACGGCGCCTATGCGATAATGAACGGCAAAACAATGCCTTTGAAGCAGCCAGCAATCGTCATTAATGGAGTTACGATGCTCCCGATTCGTTTTGTAGCCGAGAGTCTTGGTCTTATCGTGAAGTGGAATGCTTCAGCTAATGCAGTCAGTTTATGGAGAACGAATAGCGGCGTATCCGGCAGCGATCCTGCCACCGATCCGAGCGTACCTACATTACCTCCGGAACAATATCCTGCGCTGCAAGCTATTCAATTGGAGAATAATATATTCACAATCGCAACCGACGGCAGCTTCTCTCCTAGCGTCTCCACATTAACTAATCCGGATCGTCTGGTCGTCGACCTGCCAGGTGTAACGTTTAATGGGCCAATTAGCGAGCCTTCCGAGAATACAGTTGGTTCAGTGTCTAACCTTACTACGAGTAACCCTTATATATCTGGGATCCGTTACATCATGAAGGATTCGGAAACGTCGACCATTCAAGTCGTAGCAGATTTAAAACAGCAAGTGAGCTATCAAATTGTAAATAGCGGCGATCCGACTAAGCTGGTCATCCGTATGAATTCGGCACCTGTAAATCCAGTCTCTAAGTCAGCGATCTATATTTACCAGTCTCATAATCGGGAATCGTGGATCCCCGAATTGCCAGGCGTAACGAACCCCGATCTCGCATTTAATGCGACAACGAATGTCTCCATGCTAGGAGCTCGGCTCACTGGTATGCTGCAAGCGATGGGCGCGGAGGTTTATCATACTTCCTATGACTACGCATCTATATACGGCAGCCAGTTCAGTTATGGGAAGTCATACGTCTACTCGGGCAAAACGATTGCCAATCAGCTTGCTCTGCATCCGCAAATCAAGTACATGTTTGATCTTCATCGCGACACGAGTCCGAGAATCGAGACGACAGCGAACATTCGCGGTATGAACTATGCCAAGCTATATTTCGTAATCGGACTCGAGAATCCGAATTGGAAGCAGAACGCTGCCTTCGCCACTAAATTACAAGCTTTGGTCACGGCCAAATACCCAGTTCTGTCCAGAGGAATCTACTATAAAGATAAAAGCGTCGGTAACGGATGGTACAATCAAAACTACTCTCCTAACAGCGCATTAATCGAAGTCGGCGGAACGGCAAATACACTAGCGGAATCGAATCGAACGATGGATATTTTGGCTCAAGCCATCAATCAAATCCGTTTGAGCGAGAAGTGAGTTAAGACGGACAAATAATTAATGCCTTTAAACACTAGGGAATCCTTGTGTTTAAAGGCATTAATTATTTGGAGCATCCTCACGTTCCAGATGGCGGACAAGAGCTATTTTTGCTTGATCACTCTTCTAAAGAATTGGAAAACCACCTTACTGTTCTTATTGAGTAATCTTGCTAATACGATTCGAGTATTCACCGAACAACCGCCGAAGTTGCTCGACTTCCAGCCGATTGGTCGCGGTCAGCGTCTGTCCATTCAAATTCCGGCAGAAGTCATTTGATAGAATACCTTCCAGCATCAGATGATACTTGGCATTCGCAGGATAGAGCTGTCTCTCGATCAATGAGCACACGCTTAACAAGTCGGCCAAGCTGGCTGCTGCTTCATCGCGATCCTTCCAATTCTCCACTAACCAAACGTACAGCTCCGGGTGAAAATTTGCCATGACGCCGCTGAATCCTGCCGTGCCTAGTTTCAACGATTCATACACAGTTGCTGCATTGGCATTAAAAATCTGCAGTCCGCTCCCGCCCGCCGCTTCCAGCTTTAGCCGAATGTCTTCGAGGTCGCAGCTGGTATCCTTTAAGAACCGGAATCTTCCGCTGTCCGCGCACCACTTAATTACCTTAGGTGACAATAACCGCTTATACGGATACGGGCACTCGTACAAGCCAAGCGTTAACTCCTCCGGGAGTTGCTGCAGCAGCCGCTCCATCCGTTGTATCCATACCTCGTCGGACTCCTCTTGTGATGCGAGGCGGTTCGTAATCAATACCAGTGCATCGATTCCGGTTTCGGATATGCTGTTTAATTCCTCGACCTGATCCTCGAACGCTTCAGAGATGTGACCGGAAGCAATGACAGGTACGCGCCCCGCGGCAGTACGTTTGACGAAAGATGCCAAAGCAACCCGCTCTTCGAGACTCAGGTAAAACATTTCGCTGGATTGGCACACCGCAAATAACCCATGAACACCGCGTGCTATATACCATTCAATCAATTTCTCGAGCCCTGCATAATCAATCCGATTATCACTCGTGTAAGGCGTGACCATCGTAGGCCACACTCCTCCGTTAATCCCAACTCCCAAGCAGCTCACCTCCGTAAATTTTCCCTGTCTGAAGTATTCGTGAAGAAATTAAATTATCCTGTGAATCCATTACCGTAATAAGCACTTTCCGTCAGCGAGCGATGAATACGAATTCCAATCCAGGACGATCAGGTGCATCGCGAATATCATCGACTATTAAGTCCGCTGCGGCTAAAGAATCAATAATCTCGGATCGGCTCCGGAACCTCAGTGTCGATTCTGAAGTGAGTACCGAACCGTCATTATGAAAAATGAATGTGTGGCGGAACGTTACAAGCGGAAGCTGCACATCAATGAGATCGGTCCACGACTCTACCCTTCCAATACCAGGTGCTTCAACCATCTGATAGGTCTCTTCACGATTCCAGTTCTTCCATGCTTCCTTTGCTGGATCCCGGACCTCGAAGACAAGCCGTCCACCTGACCGTAAAGCCGCTCGGCAATCGCGAAGTACGGATATCCACTCTTGATCTGTTACAAACACTTGAGCAACATTGCCAGTCATTGTGATCAGATCCGCTTGCAAGCCAGTAAGCATTGCCGTTGTTCCGTGAATCCACTTTACGCGCTCCGCATCCGGCTTTCCTCTTGCAACGTTAAGCGAAGCAAGTGCCGGATCGATTCCAACGACTTCCTTACCAAGCGCTGCTAGTCGACAGGCAAGAATGCCAGTTCCACAGCCAAGATCAATGACTGACTGAGCTCCGAATTCTTCTGCAAGCGCAATATAGGGGGCAAGATCGGGGCGTTCGGGTGAATCAAACCAATCATAGATTTCTGCTAGCCGCGGCTCTTCAAATATTTTATCTACCATCACTGTACCTCCTCTGTTTCCACTATCAGGTAAATGTAAGCGTAATCTATGTACGAACCATTGTAAATATATTCAACGGATTTTGGATTGCAAAACCAAAAAACCTACCATTTTAGGTAGGTTCTGAGCGTTGAGAAGAAGGTAGGCTATTGGAGCTGGAATGCCTGTTTCACTCGCACCAGTGCCGCAACATTTCGGGTCGTAATGGAATGGACACCCCACTCCGCGTATTGGCGCATCATCACTTCATCCTCGACCGTCCACGCATATACAGGCAATCCTAGCCCTGAGTCAAAATCTGCAAATTCTTGATTCAAAAGACCGTGAAATATATTCACGCCAAAGCAGGAGGCTGCGCTTGCATCCGCACAAGTTTGAACCATTGCTTCACGGTAACTTAATGTCTTGAACAGCCCGACGTCCGTGTTAAGCAGCCTGCGAATGTCCGGCCCCAGCCGCTCAGCCAGCAGTGCCCGTTCCAGCTCGCAGCCCGAGAAGAAGGATTGCTGCGACAGGTCGAATTTGCGGATCAGCGCCGCAGTTGGCTCAATAGCAGCATCGACTTTTATATCCAAGTTCAAGATTTTACCAGAAGCGAGCACGATCGGCAAAATTTCTTCCAGCTTGAGGAGCCCGGTTGTCTTCGCGAGCTCTCGATGCCCATCGCTTGTTCACGATCATCAAGGTTTTTAGGTTCGTATACGAAGTCGATCCAGAGCTTGCCACCTTGTCGATTCAAGTGAAAGCTGTATGCAATATGCGTTTTGGAGCAGACCGGACTCACCTGTCCCTCCGCTTCCAGAACAAGACGTCTTATCAAGAACGCGCACCTTCTTCCTTAATCATGCTCCGGATGTAGAAATATCCCATGAACGAGCAGAGCAGGAACGTGAAGAACGCCAGCGCTGAAGCCTGCTGTTTATCCTGGAACACACCGAAAATTTGCTCCATCGATACGCCGAGCATTTGTGGCGCATTCGGTCCGAGTAGGAAGGGTGCGGTGAACGAGCCGATAACACCCATGAAGACGAAGGTAACTGCCACGAGCAGCGTTTTGTAAGTGAGCGGAAGTATAAACCGGGTGAAGAGTCGAAGTCTTCCTGCTCCAACGTCCTTCGCGCTTTCCATGACCGAATCCGGAACACCAGCTAAAGCAGAACCGAGTAGCATCGTGGTGAACGGAATGTTGAACCACAAATTCGCGATGATGATGCCTTTCATATCGAAGATGATGCGCGGGATTTCCCCGCCGCCTAGCAGCAGCACCCATCGGGATACCCAGCCGTGGTTGCCGAGCAACTGAATCAAGCCGTAGGTCGCGATTACCGAAGGGATGAAGATCGGGATCATGTACATATTCCGAATCCATGCGACTAATTTTCCTTTGTTGAAACGCATGTAAGCAGCCAGCGCATAACTAACGATGAGCACAATTACGACCGAAATGACCGTTACTTCCAGTGAGAATACGATATTGGAGCGCATCTGCTTATCGGTGAACAGGAACTTGTAATTCGATAGATCGTAGCCGCCCTCCTTGTTGGAGAGGCTTTCCTTGAAAGAGACCGCGATCGGGATGACCACTGTGACGAACAGCAATAAAAAAGAGGGGATGACCAGAAGCAATCCCAGAATCCCCATTTTCACCTGTTTCTTCATCATTGTGCGGCTACATCGCTTTGCCAGCGTTTGTTGATGTCAGTGCCGAGATCGCCGATGTTGAAGGTACGGAAGCCATCCGCCACGCCTTTGAAGGAATCTTGGATATCCTGCGGCATATTCGATAGCTGGATGCCTGGGAAACCGTGCATTTTGGTCACGACGACAGACTGCGCTTCTGGAGACAGCACGAAGTTTAGGAATTCATTGACAGCGTCCTTCTTCTCGGACAGCTTCGGAACCATTAAGTATGTTGGGCCGCCTGTGAAGCCCGGAGTGATCTGCGCAAGCTTGGTTGTCGCCGGCAGCTGGCCGTTGCCGATTTGTTCGAGCGCCATATCCGACCATGCTGGGATCATATCCACCTCGCCGCTGATCAGCAGATCCAGCGTGCCTTGGTTTTTCTTCGGATAGATTCCCTTGCCGTACACGTATTTGCCAAGACCCTTCAGTGTCTCGAAGCCTTTGTCCCACTGCTTCTCGATGCTCGGATCGGAGTTGTGGAGCGCATCTTCCGGCAGAGTACTGTACAACGTCGTCGTTACGAACGAGCTGCCTGCGCCACCTGTGGACGGATCGTTGTAGGCGAACTTCTCTGGGTTCTGCTTGATCCATGCGAGCAGTTCATCCAATGTTTTCGGAGGTGTTGCGACTTTCTCGCTATTGTATGCGAGCACGACGGCGGATGAACGATACGGAATCGCCAGGTTGGAGACATCAGTCAACGTTTTGCCGTCGATGGAGGCAAGGTTGGCGATTTTGGCCGGGTCGAGTGTTTCCCACAGATCGTCCTTCTGGCCTTGTGTCACGTTATTCAAGCCATCCTCGTAGAGATCGATGTCGCCGGAGCCTTTGCCCGCCTTCTTCGCCGCGAGAATCCGGTCGTATGTCGGCTGCGCGCCTGTACCTGACGGGATATATACCTCGTTAACCTTCACGTCCGCATGTTCCTTCTCAAACATAGGAATGATGGTATCCCACAGGTTCTTGACATTCTCCGAGCCGGTAAAATAGAAGTTGAATTCCACAGGTTTCGCCGCCGCGTCCGTTTGCGTCGTATTGCCGCCTGCATTCGTCGCGCTGTTGTTCGCCACGCCAGCGTTGGCTTCGTCGGCATTATTCGTGCTTCCACATCCTGTGAGAAGCGCTGCGGTTACAGTCGTCAGGGTCACTAACGTTAGAGCGGTTTTTTTGCGTAACATGTTTGTTTGCCTCCTTGGCATTTGGGAATGGTTTAGTAGTCTTCCGAATAAGTGAGCACTTTCTTGAAGCTGACATAAATCGGATCGCCCGAATGCAGCTCCTTGACGGAATCCCGCTGCTGGAACGCCCGGATAACACCATGCTCAGGCAATTGAATCGTCACTTCGGCATAATGGCCCAGTATCATGATCTGTTTGACGACGCCGGGCATTCCTTCTTGCTCTTGACTCGACAAGATGACATCTTCTGGCCGGATTGCCAGCCGTACCCCACCGGACAACGAATTCGAACTTGGAAATCTCAACTTCGAGACAGTCACTTGGCCTTCCGAAATCACCCCTTTCAAAAAGTTCATTTTGCCGATGAATTGCGCGACGAACAGCGTATTCGGTCGGTCGTAAATCTCTTGCGGCGTAGCGATCTGCTCGATGTTGCCGTGATTCATTACAACGATGCGGTCAGAAATCGACAGCGCTTCCTCCTGATCATGGGTGACGAACACCATCGTAAGACCGGTCTCCGCTTGAATTTCACGGAGCTCCTCCCGCATCTCGTGCCTAAGTTTGGCATCAAGCGCGGAGAACGGCTCGTCGAGCAGCAGCACGGCCGGCTTCAAGAGCAATGATCTTGCAAGCGCTATTCGCTGCTGTTGGCCGCCGGAGAGCTGACCGGGATACTTCTGGTCTGCGCCAGGCAAGCGTACCAGCTTCAAGACAGCGTCCACCTGTTTACGAATGTCATCCTTCTTCACCTTGCGTATTTTAAGACCGAATGCGAGGTTATCGAACACCGTCATATGCGGCCATAGATTGTAGCCTTGAAATACCATCGAAGTCGGACGCTTCTCCGGCGGAGACTTCAACACGCTCGCGCCTTCAATGAGAATGTTGCCGGAGTCCGGCTCAAGAAAGCCACCGATGCTGCGCAGCACTGTCGTTTTGCCGCAGCCGGACGGGCCGAGCAGCGTAATTAGCTCTCCCTTGCGCACATCGAGCGAAATGGATGTAACGCCTTCCCCAGTGCGGTAGCGTTTGGTTAATTGTTGAACGGAAACCTGGATGTCTCGCATTTCGTGGTTGTCTCGAATACCTTGAATTTCATTGTAGTGAGTACGTTGAACAGTTAGAGTTTCTTGCGTTTCCCGAATGCCCATATTAGCCTCCTTAGTCTTGCAATAGATGCTTCGTTATTTCAATGTGAACCCGCTGGACATGACATCCTCGCTTACGAACCGTTTGGCTGCGAGCAGCAGAATGATCGTCGGGGCCGTCAGGATAATAGAGAACACAGCACCGGCATAAGCCGGATAATCGCTAATGATGGAGTACATGACGATCGGCATCGTTTTATAATTCGGAATACCAACCAGGAAAGTGCCCTGTGCTTCGTCGAGCGAGTTCAGAAACGTGAAGATGGAAGCAACGATAATGCCTGGCAGCGCCATTGGCAGAGTGATCTTAAGAAACACCCGGATTGGCCCTGCTCCCACATCTCTCGCCGATTCTTCCTGCGCCTGATGCACATTCCGGAAAGCGGCGGTCGGAATCCACGTCATGAACATAAGCACGTTGATCATATGGATCAATACAACGCCAAGCAGCGTATTCATCAAACCTAGCTTGTAGAAGAGCACCGCGATTGAGACATATAGGCCCATCTTCGGAAAGGCATGCGTCAGCAGGAACGAGAATAGGAAGAATCGGCTGAGCGGGAACCGAATCCGAGCGAACGCATAAGCTGCCGGGATGCACAGCACGATGGACAACCCTGTTACAATGGCGGCAATCATGAAGGACAAGCCGATCGATTGCGGGATGTCCTCCTGTTTGAAGACGAAGGTCCACCATTTCATGGACCATTGATGCGGCATGACCTCTGGATAGTTCCATTTTCCGGTGAAGGCCAGAATCGCCAAGTTCAGCAGCGGCCCTAGAAAGAAGATCACGAAGAGCACAAGCACAATAAATTCAACGATCTTTCGGGTGCCTAATGCTTTGTAATACCAACGCATGAACGGTTGTCTCTCCTCTCGTAATAGATAAATAGTCAAATGCTCGACTGTCTGACGATTAGCCGGGGCATTAGCTGGCTGGGATGCGTGATGTTCGGCTCCTGCCTAATCAGCTGGTCCAGCAGACGGACGGACTGCGCGCCCATATCAGAGGTATCTACCTTGACCGTCGTTAAGGATGGTGAGAACATGGCTGCGAAATCGACGTCGTCGAATCCAACCACAGACAATTGTTCGGGAATGCGAACCGATTGTTCCAGCAGAAACTTCATAGCGCCCATTGCTAGCATATCGTTCGTGGCGAAGAGCGCCGTATACCCGCCCTCTCGGAAAGCATCCCATTGGCGGCTTATAATCTCGTAGCCTTCTCCGGAAGTCGACGTCCCCGCTGCTTGAATCGCAGCATCAGTATCCGGGATACCAGCCTGCCTCATGTACGTCATGAATCCTTTCAAGCGCAGATTGTGACTACGGTGGCTCTGAGGTCCAGCGATGACGAAAATCCGTTCATGCCCGGTACTTGTCAGATGCTCTGCGACCATCCTTCCGCCCGCTTCGTCCTCATTAACGATATGGATGACGCCGTCGACGTCTGTCGAGCCATTCACCATGACGTAAGGAAGGCCGAGGCTCGTTATGTGATCAATGACATTCTGCTGCAGCCGGCTAATGAGGATGAGCCCGTCCACCCGCTTCTCCATCATGAAGTCGGCCGACCGGTACGACATATCATGATCTGTTGTCACGAAGATCGAGTAGTTCAAGCGCGTCGCTTCCAACAAGACAGCGTCGACGATTTTTCCGTAGAAGGGATGAGAGGCGATTGGATGCTCCCGCCTGTACAGAAGTACGCCGATGTTATGCGTCCTTTGCGACACCATTGCCCTTGCGACCGCATTCGGTTTGTATCGCAATTCTTCGATTAGCCCAAGCACCTTGTCGCGCGCTTCCAGGCTGGAATAACCATTCCCGGAAATGATTCGCGAAACGGTGGATTTGGACACACCAGCGCGCCGGGCAATTTCTTTGATAGTCGGATTATCCACGGATGCACTCCCTTTCACTGCTGTGAGACCGTTCCCACATGGGATCGTTCCCACATCTATAGATTAATGATCTGATGTTTCTTCTGCGTTAAACCTAACCTAATGAATTGTAAAGTAAGCGCTTCGAATATCCACAAAAAGGAAAACCACCGAATCAAAGGATTGATTTCGGTGGTTTTGTGTAAAATGTAAATTTTACAGGAGGCATCATGGACATGTCCGGCTATCTTTTCTATACATTCTCTTCTAACAAAAAAACCTACCGTATATAGGTAGGTTTCCAACTAATATTAGATCGCTTTCTCATTCATCTGTTGATTCGATGCTGCTTGAATCGAAGAACGGCTTGGCTTCTTCTTGCCTAGTAAGAAGTAAGCCAGCATGGCCGCAACGCTCGTAATTAATATAATGACGCCGAGCGGAACAGCTGTGTCTTCACCCGCAATCCCGACTAGCGGAGAAACGACCGCTCCGAGTAAAAAGGGAATGACGCCGAGTAAAGCAGCTGCGCTGCCCGCCATATGCTTCTGGCTCTCCATAGCCAGCGGGAATGCTGCGGTTGATGTGATACCGATTGCCGCTACGAAGCAGAATAGTGGAATGACCAATGTGAATAGCGGTCCATGAACGACGGCTACTACGATAACAGCGACACTTGCCAAGCAGGCAAGCAGCAAGCCGAATAGCAAGAAGGTATGTTCGGATACTCGATGGGCCATGCGCCCGACAAGCTGGGAGCCGATCATTAGGCTAATGCCGTTCATTCCGAAGAGAAGCGCAAACACGGTCGGTGATGCCCCGTAAATATTTTGATAGATAAAAGGCGTTCCCGAGACATATGCGAAAACACCCGCGATCATGATCCCTTGTGCCAGCATATAGCCGACAAACTGGCGATCTCGCAAGAGCGTCCCATAGTTCCCCAGCTGCTGCATGAAATTGCTTGGCCCCCTGCTTTCAACGGGAAGCGTTTCCTGAAGTTTCCATTTGGTCATTGTCAGCAGATATAATCCGAGCAATGCCAACGCGATAAATACACCTTGCCAATTCGTGAAGGACAGAACCCCGCTACCGGTAACCGGCGCTACGAGCGGACCCAAATTACCGACAAGCAGGAGCATTGAGAAAAATTTAGTGAGCTCGTGTCCACTGTACAGATCGCGTGCGATAGCGCGCGAGATGACAATGCCTGCCGAGGCAGCAAAGCCCTGTATGAATCGGAATGCGATCAATAGACCAATATTGGGCGAGATGGAGCAAGCTAAGGAAGCGATGGCATAAGCGACCATTGAGAAAAGCAGCGGATTACGTCTACCGTGAGCGTCACTGAGCGAGCCCATGACGAGCTGACCGATACCGAGTCCGAGCAAACAAGCGGTTAGGCTGATTTGCACAAGCGACGCCGATGTATCGAATTGCTTCACAATCTCCGGAAAAGCCGGTAAATACATATCAATCGTAAAAGGCCCGAGTGTTGAAAATATCCCCAGTAGTAAAGCTAGTTTAAATACATTCAGACTGTTCTGCTTAGTCATGTTCTAGTAATCTCCTATTCCATATCCATCACTCTATTTATAGTGAATCTTCTAATCATAAAAAATTGTTCTACTAAAATAAATCATATCTTATTACCACCCACGTTAGCATTAACTCCACTGAACATTCACACCTGTTCTTTACGGGTAGCAATATACTCATAAACGCGGGCTATTTCCTCCTCGTATGAGCGATCAATCTCGAAGAAGTTCTTCCCAGTAGCTGCGCAGCTCCGCCTAAACACATCATTTTCTTTGAGATATTCCTCGACTGTGGACTCGGATGTATCGTCTGGCTTCAACTCGCCTCGGTCTTCAATGATGTTTCTGTACTTCAGTATCTTCTCTTCATAGTTTTCCATGATATAGCGATTGGAGAAGCCGAGAAACACAGGTATGATGTTGTCGGAGTAGCATTTCTCAAACTCTTGCAGATAATGCGGTAAAATATAGCACCCTTCAATGACCAGACTCTGCTGATTCTCAATCGCTGTCATAATGATCCCTTTAACGATAGGCCATAATCGATCACCAATGTGTTCATTGCTATCCATAGGCGTGAAGCCGCAATCGGCATTGCTCCGATATATTCCCATTTTCAGATGGTCAATGGAATAGTAAGGAATCTTATAGGTTTCTAGCAGCTTTTGAGCCATATAGGTTTTGCCCATTTGACTGTTGCCGCTAATAAGTATAATCATCGATTTCCCCCTCTGGATAAAGAACAGGTACAATCACTTGGATTGTACCTGTGATGTATCGGTCGTTTCGAATTACAATTAGCTCTTTGGACCTTGTCCAGCCGCTTGCAGGCGACGCTTCGCTTCCTCGTAAATCTCGCCTGAAAGTGCGCCTTTCTCGGCAATTCGTAAATTCTCGGCAAGATGCTCTGGATTCTTCGTTCCAACGATTGTCGTGGACAAATTCGGATGGCTGAGCGTGTACCGGAGAATAAATCCTGTCCGACTTTCGCCTTCCTCCAGCAACTCATCGAGCTCCGCCTTCTCCCAAACAGCCCAGCGATCCTCATTGCCAAGTCCCGCGCCAGGCTCACCGCGACCTACTCCGCCGCGAATGATCGTGCCTGCACCGGCAATCGCCGCATCCGAGATGATGTTCTCATGATCTCTTTCCAGCGCAGAATATGGAATTTGGAAGCTGTCATACACACCGGACTGAATGTAGCTTGCAATGTGTGGCAACGTCGAGGAAATACCGATCCAGCGCACTTTGCCGGAAGCCTGAATTTCCCGAAGCACCTCCACCAAGTTTCCTTCTTCTGTCTGCTCCACAGTCGGATTATGGAGCTGCAGCAAGTCAATGTAGTCCGTATTCATCCGACGCAAGCTTGTTTCAATGTTGTGCAGCAGGTTATCCCTTGTCCAAACATGAGGCGTTTCGTCGTGATCGCCGCAATTCACTACTGTACATCCGCATTTAGTTGCTAGAATATATTCGTCACGGCGTTTGCTTATGAAGCGGCCGATGTATTCTTCGCTTAAGCCGTAATCATAAGCGGTATCGATAAAATTAATACCCGCATCCAGCACGGTGTTCAAGATTCGATCAGCCTCGGAGTCCGTGACGGATCGGCCGCCCCATATCCGCGGGCCACGAATTTCCATAGCGCCAAATCCTAGCTTAGTTACCTCGAGTCCTGTTCTACCTAGCACTGCTTTTTGCATTCTGATTCCTCCTCAATAGACTAGTGAATCTTAAACCCAAAATGGATATGCAAATATTCCGTGAGTATCATCCTGAACGCATCAACCATGTTCTATTATATCAATAGCCCCCATCTAACATAAGAAGTGAAAAAATGATTACTCACTAACCTTAAAGTAACTACTGTTTGGTAGGAGAATTTTAAGTTCCCGTTCATATGAAAAATGGAGCAGCTGCCGTCGGCAACCACTCCAAGTTCTTATTGTCATTATTATAATATTGGCGTGTGTGAGGTATGAAGCTCATGTGTGTAATCCTCGAGCACATCCTTTGCTACCTGGAGATCATCCTTGTGAACCTGAAGATTTATGGCAGCATATTGGTCTGATGCGTGCATCGTGCCGGTGGTAATGCCAGATGCCGGCTGTCCATCCTCCACGCGGATGCGGGAGCGGATACCCCGTCCGTGTAAATAGGCATGCTTGTTCTGTAATTCATCCGCCTGATTGCCTGGTGCAACCAGTACTGTTTTCCATCGGCTTGTGCGGAATATGACTACGGCAAGTAAGAAGAACACAGAGACACCAACGATAATCAGAATTGCATCCATCGTCATTCACCTCTTGGTTCTGGAGAATAGTTGAAGCATTCATTCCCCTATTTCCTTTACCTTAACCTCCTCTATATCGTCGTGAAACAGCTGATCAAGCCCAATCGTAGCTGCTTCATCCGTTTATGCAACGTCATCGCACGCTTCTTGCTCTGTGAAGTCGGCTGAACAGATTTCCGTGGCATTGTGTCGTGGACAAGCGTAAAATGCAAAGTTTGGCTTCTTCGGCAACCAAGCTTTTTTATAAAATACCGGAATTGACGGGAACGCAACCGCATGCTGATGGCTTGCAGTGTCACACGCTGCTCCACGGAATCACATCCTTTAATTGAGCTCATCGCACCATGTATTCTCCTAAACATACGTATTCTGCCGAGCTACCGGACGTGTGGTCACTCATCCCTCCGGCCATTCATTGACAGGTATGGAAATAACGGAAAAGGCTGCCATTGGCAGCCCTTCAGAACTTAAACGCACTCATATAATGTGCATGCAATTGCTTAATGGTTTCGAAGCGCTCTACCTTTCTGCCGACCTTTACATATTCGTCCATGTACTCATCCATTATTTCAAGGAACTTCTCTTTCATAACTTGCAAATCACTCGCATCAAAGTGCTGCATCAAATCAAACCTTGGCGTTCCGATGACGGCAGCCATTTCATCGAGATATTGTTGAGCTCCTAACGCCGCATGAAAAGCATACGATGCATCGTTAGACTCAACACTGTTCATAATTTTATTGCGACAGTTGCACCACAATTCTTCGTAAGTTCCCCTAAGATTATCGAAAGTCGGAGTAGGCTTAACGATAAAGTTATTACACATCGCACTGTGCAACTCCGTAACGCTTTTCAAAATATTTAATGTCGCAGTTCGAATATCTTCGATCGTACGAGCTTCTATTACTGCCATGTATAAGGACTCAAACCCATCCGGGATGTAGCGATACTGTTTAACTTCTTCCAAATACCGCTTGATCCCCCGTTTGATACAAGTGTTATTCATGCTAACCAAAGCATTGACCAGATTATAGACAACACCAGCAGATGCATGACGCACAGAGCCGATATCATCAGCCAGCATGGTACTGCTGTATTCTTGCTTTGCAATATCGATCCATTTTCGGGCTCGATTAAGACACTCTTCTCCAATTGGATTCGCGAGCGCATCTAGAGCTTTTTGTCTAAATCGATTAAATTTCACCAAATCCTCAGGCTTTGCGTAATAGAGTATTTTGAGCTCGGTAAGGCTCGAAACCCCCGGACTCTCCAAGCTTGCTTGCGCCTGTATTCGAGTATCCCACGGTGTGCAATAGATATCATATCCGACATCATCTAATATAAAGCAATAGGATATTCCCCAAGCCCGGTCTGTGTTATTAATGATAATTAAGTCAAGATCGCTCTTCTCGTGAAAATCTCCGGTGCTCATAGAACCTGTTAGCCCAATGATTGCTATATCGTCGGGAAAATCCCTCTTCGCACGTTCAATCACCATATTGATTAGCCTTTCATTTTTGTCCATCAGCTGTTTTTTTATCATTTCGTTCATTCGTTACACCCTTTCTTGGAGCCGTCATTCCCAGGCAGCACTTTCAACTTAAGTCTATCGATCACGCCCTGCGGTTGCTATGTAGAAGTTGGTTTAACTCATCTTATACACAAAAATCCGCTAAACAGTCTTCTTGACTGCTTAGCGGATGTGATTCGTCTTTTTCACAAAATTTCATCCCGATTTCTTGTTATTTACGTGTTTGTTAACCATCTCTTTCATCGCAGATACGGTCGTTCTCTTATATTGAAGTCCCAGCCGAAGCACCTGTAATTGCTCCCTGCGAGATAGGCTCTTGAACCGAGGTTCCTGCTTCATGAAGCGCCGGATAATCGCCCAGCTGCTTGACGGGGTTCGTTCCCGCTTGATGTACGGCACTTCATACGGCAAATTCTGCTTGCGTATCCGTTGAATCAACGAAGTTAGCTTGGCCGACGCCTTAGACTCGTCTACAAGACAGGCTGCAGCTGTTTTCCTCGTGTACTTCTTGAGGTAATCATAATGGCTGCTGCCACTTACCAAGACGTAGCCACCAGCTTTCCTGCTCTTGCGAACAATCATGAGCTGCATGCAATCCTGTGCGGTCCGTTTGAGTTCCTTGATTCGATTCGTTAGCCCACCCGTTAATCCGGGTTTGATCTTGCTAAGGGGGATATACTGAACCGTATATTTCATGGCATTCACCCCTTCCAGGTTTTCTTATGTATATGCGCTCTCCCACACTCAAGCCACTTATGCGCCAAAAATCTTCCTGTTTCGACCAAAAAAATAACCCGCTGCAAGGCGGAGGTTGCGTGGAATATGCTCCATTTACTGAACGCAAGAAGGCTGCGCCGCCCTGGGCTCAGCCTTCTTGACGAATGCGAATCCAATCCAAAGGCATAGAATGATGCTGATTATGAGCGTATCTGTCTTTTTGCGATTTGTCACAGCACCATTAAGTAGCTTTGTTTGCATCTGTATTCGATACGCTGCCAACATAATGACGAACGTGAAGATCGTTGTTGAGATTGCGAATACTAATAACTTCTACCTCATTTGCTGCTTCTACCCTTTCGTGTACATTGTTATCCCTTTGATTTTATGGATGATCGGAAGTATACGCTGCGCAGTTCGGCAGCCACTGTAAGCCAGCATTTCATGAGTGGAGGCTTGTTACCTTCTTGTAACTCTTTCGTTACCATTCTGTCACCTCTTCCGAGACAAGGTTAGTTACTATAAGGTTGTAAGTTGACTGTCCCTAGTCTCCACAAAACTTGAAGAGGTGATTGATTTATGAAGAACAAACCCAAAAACTCCTTGAAATTAGTCAATAAGATTGCATTGGCCGCTTTGATTGCGGTAAGCTCCACGACCGCTATCTCCGATCTGAATGCCCACGCAGCAACAGCCGATGCCGGCCTTAGCGCGCAGAAGGGCAGCACATATATTAAGAACATCTACAAACTTGCTAGTGTTGGGAAAATCCCTGGATTAAACGCCATCGCTGGCAAAACGCCGATCTCGGCCGTTCATTACAAATGGGGCGATCCGGAAGTTGGCGGCGACCTGAAAGGGAACCATTACGAAATGTACAATTTCGGCATGGGACAAGGCGCTTACGGCTTCGGCATCAACAAATCCGGTGTGATCTATGATTTGCGCAATTTCGGGCAGTCCATTGATCAGACAGTTGGCGTCAAGTCGCTGACCTTCGCTTCGGTCATCCAAACACTCGGCATGCCCAAAGAAGTTCGCTTCTCAGGAACAGACAAAATTTACGTATACAATCCTGCGAAAGCGTACGAACTGAAATTCGTCGGCCCAAGCAAAGTCTCCAAAGGTAAAATCGCGCATATTGACCACATCAACGTCTACTCTGCCAAAGCGAACACGTAACACTTAACATAGAAAAACTACCCATTAGCTAAACATGCTGCCGAATTTCATTATCGGCAGCATGTTTTTTTATCATTTCTGCAAGGTCGCCTTAAACCAGAACACATTGTACGGGTTCCACAGCGACAAAGTGAAATATATGGTCTTGCCCCATCAGTCGTATAACGGCTGTTCATGAAAGGAGCGTATAGTCCGGGCTGCTCCGAGGCTGTAACGAGATCGAGCGCTTCTCCCCATGGTCCCCAAGGCGTAAGCCCTTCGCGAAGGACAACACCTTCGCCTTCCTTCAAATACGTCATTAACCAGCGGTTCAAATAGGAGTTCCATACTACTGACAGTTCGCATCAATGATCGTCTTCGCTTTCGATTGCTCCTTACTCCAGACGGGTTTGCCCTGCTCACTGCTTCCAGCATAGTACAAATAAGCATCCGGTTTCTCGATATCCGGCTCGGACACCTTCATCAGCTGCACACCGCCGAACCGTCCCGAGGGAATACACCAGAAATAAATGTCCGAGATACCAGCACCATTCTCAGTCTTGTACGGGCTAACTCGGATGAAGTTGCTCTCACCCGGCCATTTCAACTGATCCAGCAATGTCCAATTCCGGCCCTTATCCGTCGATTTCGCTACGCTTGCAAAGTTTGCATCCCAATTGCCGGGGGCGCCCCAATGATTGAACGACATATAATAGATGTACATTTCGCCGTTCGCCGCCAACCCGTGCGTCGGTATAGTCGTCATTTCGTCATTGTCGATCTTCTTGGACGGCAGAAGCTCTTTCGCAAGCCCCGTATCGTCTGTTATCATGCCGTCCAGCTTAATGCCATCTGCCGGATTATCATCCGTCGTATAGCCAATTGTATTGGAACGCCAGAAACTGCCTCCGGCGCCGATTTGATCTGTGTCGCGTGCACCGAACGTATCGCCAAAGACGAAGTATGTTTTGTCCCCAACGCTAAACATCGAACCGAGATCCGTACCGTGTACTCCGTAACGTTCCGTTTTACTAGATGAATCTGCACCTGTAATTTGCGATATTTTCTGAACATCGGTCACGTTCTTCAAGACAAGAGACTTCCCCTTGCGTCCAACATAGCATTGTTGCCATCTTCCGCGCAGCCAGCCGATAAGAGCAGCGAGGCTATTGCAGTAGCCAAGCCTACGGCTGCGATCAAACTTTTGGATTTCAAGGTGTCACTGCCTTTCCGTATTGTAATCGTGGATGCTGTTATGAACATCTACTACTACTTCAAGAATTTCCCATCGTTTCCTGCCAGTTGGATGAACATGCTTCTGCTCGTTGCTGCACGCGCGTTCGATATGCATTCGAAAAGGAGGCTGGCAGATTCGCCAGCCTCCCTATTCGTTGCCCGCCTTTTTCGGCAGCCATATCTGTGTTCTCAGCCTTGGCCGATCCAATCAGCCAATGCCTTCGCCTTCCACTGCTCACGAATTGCTTCGTATTGTTCCACTGTCAGCAAGCCCTGTGCCAGCAGCCGCGCATTCTCCGTCCAACGGTCCGGCTTTGTCGTGCCGACGATTGCAGCGTTCACACCTGGAACAGAGAGAGTGAAGCGGAGTGCCGTGCCGATTGAATCGCTCAGGTCTTCTTGAAGGAAATCGTAGCCGAGCTCCTGCAGCCGATTCCAGTAGGTGTGATGATACCCGGATTCCGGCTTCATGCCCGTCTTCCACGCCGCGTTCGCGATCGGCCGTTTCGCGACGACGCCAATGCCAAGGCGTTGAGCTTCCGGAATCGTCAGAGTTATCGCTTCTTGGTCGGCGATGTTGACCGACGTCTCGAGCGAGTCGAAAGCACCGCATTGCACGGCGTAGAGTGCGGCTTTATGGTCTCCGCTGTAACCGATGTAGCGCGTCTTGCCTTTCTCTTTCGCCCGTTTCAGCACGTCAATGACGTCGCCTTGGCGCAGCAGCTCCTCGGAACATCCGTGCAGATGCACGACATCGACGTAGTCTGTTTGCAACCTTCTCAAACTACGGTCGATGCTGGCCTCCAGCATGGCCGGATCCCAGTCAGGCTGGTCGAAGCCGGACGCATGGCCGCATTTGGTGAACAAATAATAATCCCCACGCCGCTTCGCAATCGTCTTCCCGATCAGCTCCTCGCTAGTTGCGTAACATTCCGCCGTGTCGATGACGTTCAGTCCCGCGTCGAGCGCACTGCTGAGCAGCTTGTCCGCCTGTTCAACGCTGATGCCCTCGAAGCCGATCTCTGCGCCGCCGAAGCCTAGAATACTCACTTTCATGTCCGTTCTGCCGTACTGCCTTTTTTCCACCCTGCATGCCGCCTCACTTTCGATGATTGGACTTGGATTGATGTCTCTCATTATAGGCTGCTCGCTAATGTTTAGAAAGAAGTGAAAATTTTGTCAGCAGCTAAACTTATGTATAGTAACTCGAATTAGCGGGGTTCAATTAAGCGGTATTTATGCTAGAGCGTACTAGAGGCTTGTTTTTGTCTAATTGAGTTAATGTTCCATCATCCATTTGCCCACCACTACGGAACTTGATCGTCTTTCGTTCCGGAGGACCATCGAACAGCCCTTCAGGCAATTCGAGCCCAGTTGCGTTAAAGATCGTGAAGCTTACGGCGTCCTTAGAAGTCGAGATCACTGCTGCATACTTCTTGTTTAGCAGAAAATGTGGCTTCTTGTACTCTCCTCTCCACATAAATCGTCATTTATTGAAGACTATAATAAACAAATTCTTCAAGAAGATTAAACTATCCTGCTGCTGGTCTTTACCGATCAGTTAATCGCTATCATCGCATATAATAAAAAAAGTCCGCGATTTACGCGGACTTCATACGACTTACAAACGAATCAACACTTCCGTGCCGTCCTGAGCCCGGACATCGACTAGCACTGTCCCTCTGGAACGCTGCAACTCCTTAATAAGCTGCCTGATCGCTTGCTTCGTGCTACGATTGCCGAGAATGGACAGCACCAGCTCAATTCCGTTCTTCTTATGCAGCCAATCCATCATTTTGCGATGGACGAATTTGGAGGTCAGAATTACGCTCCCTATGCGCAATATTAAATATGGAACGAGAATCGTAAAAGCATGCTCATTATTCTTAACCTTCACCATTATCATCATTTATCACTCAATCACTACGTTGATGGTATCATTGTCACCGGTGCGGATGTCAATGATTTGCCCGTCAAGCTCGTTCTCGATTGCATCGATCAGCAGATGGATATCGATATCCTTCACATACTGCGCAGCCTGCGGAATATTGGACGCGATGCTGTGCCCCGCTCCGAGTACTGCCTTCACCAGTTTGATAGGCACATTAATGTTGACATTGTCGTTATCTTGGGAGGTAATTCGTATTTTCAGCGTCTTAGATAAATAACCGCCGGATGTCGATGAGAGTCTCTTCGAATAGTCGGGTCTCGCCAGCACCTGTACGGCTTGAGTTGGTTGCTTCTCCTTTAACGCGTTAATCAATTCTGAAGCCTGGGCTGAATCAATTTTACCTTCCTGCATCATGGACAGCACTTTACCGATTTCTTCTTTCATCGTTTCATCCTCCTTATTCATGCTTCAACAATTTGACCGCTTCGTCCGCAGTGATTTCACCATTCTCCAGCATGGATATGACCTTCTTCTCATCGAATTCCGACTTCTTCCGCGTATCGTATCCGAGGGCCGTGATGATGTCATTGAGCTTGCCGCGCACCGTCGGGTAAGAAATGCCGAGCTCTTTCTCCACTTCCTTGATGTTGCCTCTGTTCACTAGAAAGGTGATCGCAAAATGGAGCTGTTCGGGCGAAAGTTGAGCGAGCGTTGATAATTCAAATGTATTCTCAATTCTCGTCCTGCAATGTCCGCATTCCAGCTTGACGGCGTACAGCGAATTGTCGCATACAGGGCATTGTGTAATGATGGGATATTTCATACCCGACTCCTTTCCTTTTCTTAAAGTATAAATCAATATATTCAATTTGTAAACGATTTGAATCAATAAAGTTAATAAGAAAATTAATTTTATTGATTTTGGACGTAGTACCACTAGAAATCTTTAAGTGTTCCATTAAAAAAAGAAAGCCTCGTCGAATTCATCGAGATGAGCCAAGTTTCAACCTGGTCCATCCCTATCGACTCGACGAGACTTTTTTCATAATTGTCGCGTTTCATTTGCGACTCGATCTCAGGTTGAAGGCTTTATTTTCCTTCTGCCACAAATCGCTCGATTCGGTTTCGAATCGAATCGCGCACCTCACGAAATTTATTATTGATTTCTTCTTCAGAACCGGTTGCTTTTGCTGGATCATCGAAGCCCCAATGCCATCGCTGCGCTTTGTCATTGCTGACAACCGGACAGTTATCGTTTGCGTGTCCACAGAGGGTTATAATGTAATCCGCCTGTTTCAGGATTTCAGGTTCAATAACATCCGATGTATGAGATGAAATATCGATGCCTGCTTCCTTCATGATATGTACCGCACGGGGATTCAATCCGTGGGCTTCCAGTCCAGCACTTTTCACTTCGAATTTTTCACCGCCAAGTGCTCTCAGGAAACCATCCGCAATCTGACTTCTACAAGAATTTCCGGTACAGAGAAAATAAACGAGTGGCTTGCTCTGCTTCGTGTTCATTATTGGTGATCTCCTCCTATCTTGAAATGCCAGTTGATTGAATCAAGTGAAGCCAGAAATACAATCCGGTTAACGTGATTAATAATGTCGGAACAGTCAGTATGATACCGATTCTGAAATATCCGCCCCATGTAATCTTCACATCTTTACGGGATAATACATGCAACCACAAAAGCGTTGCCAGTGAACCGATTGGCGTAATTTTTGGTCCCAAATCACAACCGATTATATTGGCATACACGAGTGACTCACGAATAACGCCTTGCGCGGACGTCCCTTTAATAGCAAGCGCATCAATCATAACTGTCGGCATGTTGTTCATAATGGATGATAATATCGCGGCTAAAAACCCTGTACCGACCGTAGAAACGAACAAGCCTTGATTTGCGATCGCTTGTATAACATTTCCAAGGGCATCTGTCAGCCCAACGTTTCGGAGTCCATAAACGACAACATACATTCCAATTGAGAAGATGACGACTGCCCAAGGTGCGCCTTTAACAAGTTTCCAGGTATGAATCGCAGGACTGCGCCTCGCGGAGAGAATAAACCAAATGGCAACGCCTCCTGCAAGTACAGATACAGGAACGTGAATGAATTGACTCACAAGGTACGCTACGAGCAGTACAGTCAAGATCACCCAAGAAAGACGAAACATCATCTTATCCTTGATGGCATCGACCGGTCGCTTGAGCTGATTGAGATCGTAATTGGCTGGAATGCTCTTTCGGAAAAATAGGAATAATACAAGAAGGCTCGACAATAAAGAAATGATGTTCGGAACGATCATCCGGCTAGCATATTGGACAAATCCGATACCAAAATAATCGGCTGACACAATATTAACGAGATTACTGACCACAAGCGGCAATGACGTCGTATCTGCAATAAAACCGCTCGCCATGATGAACGGCAATATCATTCTTTGATCGAATTTAAGCGCGCGCACCATAGAGAGAACAATAGGCGTCAGTATGAGCGCAGCACCATCATTTGCGAAGAAAGCAGCTACGGCCGCACCAAGAAGAATGACGTACACGAACATCAGCTTACCGTTGCCTTTGGCAAGACGTGCCATATGCAGCGCCGCCCATTCAAAGAATCCAATCTCATCTAATAAGAGTGAGATCAGAATGATGGCGACGAAAGCGAGCGTTGCATTCCAGACGATACCCGTAACCGTACCGACATCTGCTATATCAACGACTCCAAAAATCAAAGCAAGAATTGCTCCACCGCTCGCGGACCATCCAATATTAATCCCTCTCGGTTGCCAAATAACAAACAGTAATGTGAGAAGAAAAATGAGTAATGCGATAAATGCCATTTGGCCCTCCATTTGACTTAGCAGCATCTTGAATTATTGTCCGCCGGTCTAAAAATGCAGCAGAGCTGCTCAGAAAGTAAAGCGTTTATCTCGTTAGGATTCAGCTCATAATAGCTCCAAGTCCCTCTTGTCTCTTTCGTAATAAGGCCAGCGTCTAGCAATATCTTAAGGTGATACGACAGCTTGGACTGCGGCATTTCCACTACCTCAGTTAAATCACAGACGCAAGTATTGCCGCGTTGACACAGCTCATACAGAATTTGAAGTCTCTTTGCATCAGCTAGTGCCTTGAATTTTTGTTCGTATTTTTCAAATGAAATCGGTTGAGTTGTTTGTTCATTGACTGGAATTGTTCTCTTCATCACGAACACTTCACCTTCTTCTCTGCATTTGGTGTAGCACCAGTTATTCAGATGGGATTAATCAAAAGTATTTAATCAAATTTTCTTGATTTAAAAGCTTGAGTAAAACTTACCACACAATCATCTTCAGATCAATGTTTAATCAAATAAAATTGATTTAACCAATTTCTATTGTGCTATTGCTATTAAAGCGAAAAAAGGCAACCGATTCTCGAGATCGGCTGCCTAGTGATCCTACTATTTATAAAGCATTACAGCTAATTAGCTGCTGCATTCTGTATCCGCTTCAATGCCCGAAATCCAATAAACTTTCTACTCGTCTCATCCCACAGTCTGAAATTTAGCGAAGCTAGACTCGAGAGCAGCGTAATTTCCTGCACTTGCCGCATTCGCGGATTGGAATGATGGACAGTTCCGAGATTATAGTTCGGAATCCTTGGGCTCAAATGGTGAATATGATGGAACCCGATGTTGCCAGATATCCAACGAAGGACACGGGGTAATTTATAGTAGGAGCTGCCTTGCATCGCAGCTTGTACGTAATCCCATTTATCGTTCATTTCATAATAGGAGTCCTCGAATTGATGCTGAACGTAGAACAGCCAAATCCCAGCCACACTTGAAACGAAGAATACCGTTCCTTGAATAAGGAGAAATGATTGCCAGCCTATTGCCCAGCAAAGCAATCCCGCAACAGCGGCGATACCTGCATTGGTCAAATAGGTATTGTAACGTTCTTTCGCGTTCGCGCGCTTCCGGTTAAAGCGGTAGTCGATCAAGAAGATATACACGGGCCCGATCGTAAACATGATAAAGGGACTGCGGTACAACCGGTACACGAGTTTGCGCAATGGTGAAGCCTTTAAATATTCGTCAACCGTCATCGTCCAAATATCGCCTGTGCCTCTCTTCTCGAGATTGCCGCAAGTCGCATGATGTACAGTGTGACTATGCTTCCATTGAAGATAAGGCACATAAGTCATAATTCCAGTTATGGTCCCTACAATATCATTAGCTCTGCGTTGCTTGAAGAACGATTTGTGACAGCAGTCATGGAAAATAATAAACGTCCTCACCAGAAATCCTCCGGCGACGGCGGATAGTCCTAGAGTCAGCCAAATCGAAAGAGATAAGCTCCAATAGGCGGCAAGCCACAGCAGCACGACAGGCCCGATCGTATTGACGAGCTGCCAAATACTGTTCTTTAATCGCGGTTTTTCGTAGGCTGCAATCTCTTTGCGCCAGTTATCCTGCTCTGAATCCTTCATGTTGTAAGGTTATCCTCTCTTTGCCTGCCATCATAGAACTTAATTGTACCAACAACGGTATTACGTGGATAGGGCAAAGTAGTTCCAATTATTTTTATTTTTTCTTTTTTGCCAATTTACGGCTTCTAAAGCCTATATGTTTTGTCCTTTGCAACTTTAATGAGACACTACGATTTGATCGTAAGTCGTCGCTTCGGCACCGTGGATCTCATTTTGCGCATTAACCATCGCTTCTTTCAATTTCTCCAAATTCAATTTACCATCGGAGGAAGCGTAATTCTCTTGGCCGACTAGCCTTGTATATTGGTCATCTATTACATCCAGATAGCCTACTTCTCTCAAACGTTGATTGTCCAAAATCTGTATACAGCTGGCGGCAAGCAGGCGGTAAGCTTTGTTCGTGCCTGCGAGATATCCCCGTACTTTCGCGGCGTCTGCAGATGTTGGACCAAGCTCGATGTTGACACCTTTCAATCTCTTCTCCAACTCGCCTACATCGTTTGTAATGCCTTCTGTTGAAGGCTTAGATATCTCAGCAGGCGAGGTTATCGTCTTCGTCTCCGTAGAGGGAGATTCATGTTTGTCACCAATAGAGAAAACACCCGCTTGAGTTAGTGCGATAGTTAAACCAGTTACTGCAGTAATAATTCCAGCCATTGCTGTCAATATTCCCGGCAACGTTTGCCACCAAGACTGAGGTTTGGGTGGTTCTCCACTCATGCTCCTCTCTCCCATCTTTTTTGCTAACATTATATTCCAATGGGACAAAAGAGTGTTGCTGTTTAAGAGGGCTCATGTATCGATTCTTAAGACAAATTTTTAATCATTGTAATACTTTCACCTTCAAGGTTAGCTTTCGAAAATCCTTTTGCCGTATCCTCTAAACCACGGAGAATTAAATCTTTAGCTTGTTTCTGAGTTTGTTCACTCACAAACAATTTCAATTTCGAAATGGTTCGTATTTACCACTCGTTCCAATAAAGAGGCGAACCCCAGAATGGGAAGAGCGTCTCGAAAAGTCCCCTCTTCTGATCCACATTACCCGTGTAAGTGTCCACGCCTTCAAACAGAACCTTGGCACGATAGCCGCGATGATGCAGTTCCTGGAGAGTGCTCAGAACGCAGATTTCGAACACCAGTCCGATTAAGACAATTTCATGCTCGGAGCTCGGTGGTCCGATCGTTTCGGACAACCACCTGTCGAAGTCATTTGGAGAGGGATATGGGACACCTGGGAGTTCGTTCACTTGCCCAGCTCCTTCACGTATCCACACTGGCGATGGTTCGGATTTGACCCACGTTGACTGCTGTTTCAAGTCGTTAGGGACGAGAGATTCATACCCCCACGTACCTGGTACGCACACAGAAGTACCCTTGCCAGGCTCGGTATCACGATAGTCCGATATAATCTCAACAACCTTGTAACCGCGCTCGCGAACATACGGGAATATGGTTTCCCTAATGAATTGTACACAAGGCCGTGGGCTGTAATGGGCACCGCCTTCTGATGCAAAGTCGTTCTGCAAATCGATAGATAGGAAAATGACCGACATCCTGCACCTCCGCAGATCATGCTTCTTGTAGCTGCATGATAGTTATTCGATTAAGGGATAATACTGTCCTGCCACAAAGCGGACCAATCTATCGTCAAAAAAAGCCGCTGTTAGCGGCTGCTTAGACAGGTATAGTTTGTCATCCGACAGCTTTCTTACGAATCGGATAGAGCATCGTAAAGTCAAATATCTCGATCTCTGAATACGGAATCGTAAGTGCGTTCACTGGTTCCAGAGGGACTGTCTCCATCCCTAGAACACCTTCACGCGTATCGATTTCAAATTCATGTGACTGCTCAAGCCAAGCGAATACCGCATCATAGACTCGCCACATATGGGCCTCATTCCCATATACTCTGGCTTTCAGGCAAAGCCCTCCGCTTACTTCCAATGGCTCGATTCCATCCGGAACATCCCCAAATTCACGAACTTCCAATCCAACCCACAGCGTTTCGACTTCCTTGCTCCACTGCTCTTGCGGAATGAACACATACGCAGACGGGCTCTCTGAAAGTCGTGCATCTTCCAGCGGAATTTGCGCTGTAAGCTTGTTCCAGGCTACACGGGTCCCGCTCTTGTCCGGTGTCATTCCCGTTCTAACTGCCAATGTTTTGAATGGGGCTACTTCTACCAGATCAATCACTATCGATTCTTGCACAACCGGTTTAATCTGAACAAACATATCGAATTCACTATCGCTTTCTTCGCCTTTATATCTTTCGTCGTAAACCTCGAAGCAGACAATATCGAATTGTTCGTAATGGTTTGTTCCGAGCCAGCTCATGAGTTGTTCGAACGTTTCATTAATCTTGCTTATTGGTCCCCGATGTACGGCTGTTGCATATTTGCTAGCAGGAATTGTATAAGAATACATTCCTTCTGGTACTACACCGTCTGCACCTTCTAGCTGAGTCTCAACGCCAGCCAAATAACCAAGAACATCTCGTTTCATCAAACCGATCGTTTCTAGTTGATTTACCCTTCCATTAACTTCCTCGATCCTCTGAAACAACGCAGGCCAGACATCTCCCGGATTGGTAGGTTCACCAATATTGCCTATGCCAACAATCTTACGTTCTGTATATTCAATGAGCTTTGGTGAAATATTCACTGTAATCATCGTCTCCTTATCCATAAGCAGCAGAATTAGTTAACCCAGGTTTCCGACCAATATCCCTTCATGAAATCGAGCAATCGTTCCAAGACCTCTACCCCTAACACCTCGGATTCCTTGGCTGCCCGCAGCAGTTGTACCGATTGCTCGGCAACCTTCGGATCGTCTGGTTGTCCCCCCTGTAAGCGTTACCGAAAGGGGATGCCAGAAGAACAGATTATCTATCAGTTAGCCATTTTTTTATTTGCGAGATCTGATCTGCGTAACACTTAATGGCATTAATTGTAGAGAATACTTGCTCCGTTCCCAGCTGTTGTTCTTTCTCGTCCGAGCATTCGATCCATAAAGACCGTTTCAAGTTATATTCTAGCCAACCTAACTTGCCGAGGAAGCCATTCTCTAATACAGCTTTCCAGTTAGCTTGAAGGCTTCCGCATCTTACTTTATAACCGCGAATAAATGCTAAAAACCGTTCTTCGTCAATGACACCGTTTTCATTTTCAGACCAGTAAATAGCCGTCTCTACCAAGTCTTGCATCGGATTTATATAGCCGGATGCTTCCCAATCAATAATGACTGGGCGATCTTGATGCCACATCACATTTTTGGAATCCATATCCCCGTGGCTAATGAGCATATTAGATAAAAGCAGCTCCGCTGCTTGGTTTGCTTGATTGTTCCATATGTGAAGCTGATCCATATTGTCACGTAGAAGGTCTATCCACGGAGCATTGTTGTCTTGTCCTTGCTGCACATATTCACTCCAATCCGTCAGTTGCGCACTTATTGATCCATGACTAGTCATACCTAACTCGGAAAAATCAGTCAGATGGATACCCGCAACAAGCTCACCCATCTTCTCGCAGTGAGTTGTCTTAATTTCGTCAGGCTTTAGACTTCTGCCCTCTATCCAATCAAATACAAGGTAGTATTGATTGTCTACTTCCTGTATGGAAGCTCCATTAAATTGCTTAGCTGGAAGAGCAGGTACTTGATTAGCCGCAATATTAGCAATTCGTTCTGAATTTATAAAGTTTTTCATAGCAGTAGGTCTAATCATAATTTGAGGATTTAATGCTTTTACAGCGTAGCTCCCTTGATCGGTATCAACCCTATACATTCTGTGTAATAGTCCACCAGATATCGGCTCAGGAATACCGATTAATTCGCCGAGCTGCAAACCATGACATAATTTATTAAATTGTATGTTGTATTGAATATCAATCATTAGATGATGATTCCCCTTTTTAGAAACATGGAATTCTTATCCAAATTCAGAATAGCGAATATATGTTCGGTTGTAAATAGTTTTTATAGGATTTCCACCTAAATAAAAGAGGTCAGCCAGATTATCTGGATGACCTCTTCTCTTGTTGCCACGATGACTCGAAATATTACATCACATACACACGCGCCTCATAAGGCTTTAACGTGCAATCCCGAAGCGCTTCTGTTTCTTCGACCGGATAGTTATGCAGCATAAGCAGAGGCTTGCCTTCTGCCGTCCCCGCTGGAAGCTTCAACTCTGCGTTTTCCGCCGAGAAGTTGCAAATAACGAGCGCCTTGCCGCTTTCGCCGCTGCGCGTATAAGCGAATATCTGCTTATCGTCCTCCAACAGCAGTTCATATGTGCCGTATACGAATTGCGGATATTCCTTGCGCAAGCGAATCATATCTTTATAGAAATTCAGCACCGAGTTTGGATCTTCCTGCTCTCGTTTTACATTGATCTTCGCGTAATTCGGATTGACGCCCATCCACGGCTTGCCTGTCGTAAAGCCCGCATTCGCCGCATCCGACCATTGCATCGGCGTTCTCGAATTGTCACGGCCTCGCTTCCAGACGACCTCCATTACATCCTCATGCGGACGCCCTTTTCCCGTTTCGATGCGGTAATAATTGATCATGCCGACATCATTGTAATCATCGATGGATTCGAATTTGACATTCGTCATGCCAAGCTCCTGGCCTTGATAAATATATGGCGTGCCTTGCATGAAGAAGTAGCAGGCTCCAAGCATTTTGGCGCTTTGCTCCCAGTATTCGGCGTCATTCGCCCATGTGGATACCGAGCGAGGCTGATCGTGATTTTCGAAGAACAAGGCGTTCCAACCGCGATTTTCAAGCCCTTTCTGCCATTTACTTAACGTCTCCTTGAGTGCAAGCACGTCAACTCCGTTGTCGATACCGATATCCCATAATCCCAAATGCTCGAATTGAAAAATCATATCGAACTTGCCATTCTGCTCGCCAACCCAATCATCCGCCTGTTCGATGCTGACGCCGTTCGCTTCGCCGACCGTCATGATGTCGTATTTATCGAACGTTCGCTCCTTCAGCTCCTTCAGGAACGTCTGTATTCCTTCGCGATTCATATGGCCTTCGAACGAAGGAACATAGTCGAGTTTCTCTGGATTCGGCATATCCGTCAGCCCCGGAATTTTCTTAATATGGCTGATCGCATCGACGCGGAAGCCATCAATGCCTTTGTCGAGCCACCAGTTGACCGTATCGTAGAGCGCATCGCGCACGTCGGAGTTTTCCCAGTTCAAATCCGGTTGTCTCACTGAGAAAATATGCAAGTAGTACTGCTCCGTCTTCTCGTCAAATTGCCATGCGGAACCGCTGAAGATGCTTTCCCAGTTGTTCGGTTCATGACCGTTCTTACCGTCCCGCCATATGTACCAATCTCGCTTCGGGCTGTCCTTGGATGAGCGGGATTCAATAAACCATGGATGTTCGTCGCTCGTATGATTGATGACCAGATCAAGAATGAGCTTCATGCCCCGCGCATGTGTCTCCTTCAGCAGCTGGTCAAAGTCATCCATCGTTCCGAATTCTTCCATAATGTCCTGATAATCGGAGATATCATAACCATTATCGTCGTTCGGAGATTTGAAGAACGGGCATACCCATAACACATCGACGCCTAGGTCCTTCAAATAATCAAGCTTCGAGATGATGCCTTGCAGGTCTCCTATGCCATCCCCGTTGCTGTCCATAAAGCTGCGAGGATAAATTTGATATGCTACCGCTTCTTTCCACCAAACCTTGTTCATTGCCTTATTCCGCCTTTCAAACATTTTCCTACCTCGTTCATGCCCATATTTTCTCCTGCACATACCTTGGAGCTGCAATGAACGACGATTGCTGCCAAACAAAAAAGCCGTTTTTTTTGAGCGACTTTTATACACTAAATGATTATGTCTGCTATTGCAAATTTTCATCTTATTTTCTCGTCGTCATAGCGTCGAAGCACGATAACGGCGTTATGTCCCCCGAATCCGAATGAGTTGGACATGCCGATTCGAAGCTCCGCTTCGCGCGCGGTATTCGCCACGTAATCCAAATCGCAGTCCGGATCGCGCTCTTCTTGATTGATCGTCGGCGGTATGATCCCTTCTCGAAGCGAATTTGTGAGTGCAATTGCTTCGGCTCCGCCCGCTGCGCCGAGCATATGCCCAGTCATCGATTTGTTTGCCGTAACCGGCACGCGGTAAGCATGCTCACCGAACAGCCGCTTGATCGCCCTGGTCTCGGATATATCGCCTACATGCGTGCTTGTCGCGTGAGCGCTGATGACGTCCACGTCGTTCGGTGTTAATCCCGCATCTCGCAGCGCCGCTTTCATCGCGAGGTAAGCGCCTGTTCCTTCCGGATGTGTGGCAACGATATGATAAGCGTCCGAGCTGGCCCCGTATCCGATCACTTCTCCATATATCGAAGCGCCTCTTGCAAGCGCATGGGTTAATGATTCTAGTATCACAATGCCCGCGCCTTCGGCAATGATGAAGCCGTCGCGCCCGCGGTCGAATGGACGACTCGCTCCGGTTGGATTCTGATTGTTGGTCGATAGCGAAGTCGCGTTTCCAAAGCTGGCGAGCGACAGCTCCGTTATCGCAGCTTCCGAGCCCCCGGCGAATATGACGTCGGCGCCTCCATATCGAATGAGCCGGAAAGCTTCGCCGATCGCGGTGTTGCCTATCGAACATGCGGTCACAGGCGACATCGATGGTCCGAGCGCGCCGTAGTGAATGCTGATCATAGCAGATGCCATGTTCGAGATCATCATCGGCACGAGTGTCGGACTAACTCTGTCCGCGCCCCGCTCTCGCAGGACACCATCTTGTTCGAGCAGCGTATGCAGTCCACCGATCCCCGATCCGACATACACGCCTAATCGTTCATGATCGATGGAAGCGGCATTCAATCCCGCATCCGTCCAAGCTTGCTCGGCCGCCGCCAGCGCAAACTGAACGAAGCGGTCCATTCTTCTCGCTTCCTTACGCCCGAATCTCGCTTCTCCGTCGAAATCGCGTACGAGACCGGCTATGCGTGACTTCAACCGGCTCGCATCTATCGTATCAATCGCGGTGATCCCGGAATCGCCTCTCTTCAATTTCTCCCAGAACAAAGCCGTTTCGTTGCCAAGCGGCGAAATAATCCCCATACCCGTAATGACTACACGTTCCATCCTAATTCCTCCTTCTCACCATTAACTATACGCGCCGTTCTTGCTTACAGTCCTATATTGCGCTAGAATTTATCCTATTACAAGTTATCGTTTATCCTAGTATAAAGACTACCAGACTATCCCACACCATAAATGAGGAGCGATCCGAATCATGAATCGCCAAGCTAGACTGCAAGCTCTTTCCGACTTTCTTAAAAAGCGCCGCGAACAGCTGATGCCTCAGACGGTCGGCCTTCCCGTTGGCACTCGTCGACGGACACCGGGGCTGCGTCGTGAAGAAGTCGCGCAGCTCGCAGGCGTGAGTACCACATGGTACACGTGGCTTGAACAAGGCCGCGATATTCAAGTTTCCGCTTCCGTGCTGGACTGTGTTGCTTCGGCACTCCGCATAACGACAGACGAACGGAAGTATCTCTTCTCGCTGGCGATGGAGTCCACGAGTGCGCCGGCTCCGGGACTAGAGCCGACGCTGGAGATTAATCCATCCCTGAAGCGCATCTTGCAGGAGCTCCGTTATTGCCCGACCATCGTTACGGATCGGAGATTTCGAATCGTAGGCTGGAACGAAGCCGCTTCGCGCGTATTTATTGATTTCAACACGCTGCATGCGGAAGAGCGCAACCTGATCCGATTATTATTCGAGCGTAAGGATTTCCGCAGGCTAGCGGTTAATTGGGAGCATTTTGTATTGGATTTCCTAGCGATCTTCCGAGCCTACTATGGACGATACGTGGAGGATGAGTGGTATAGCAGCTTCCTCGCGGAAATGAGGGAGTCATACCCCAACTTCGATTCCCTCTGGGAGCAAAGCCGCGTCAGTCTCTCACCAGATATGCTGATCGAGTTCCGCCATGCAGCTGCTGGCAAAATGCTGTTCCAGCTGACCTCACTTCAAGTACAAGGTGAAGATGACCTGCGCTGCAGCGTGTATACCCCAGCCGCAGACACGAAGACCGAAGCAAAGCTGCGAAAGCTGGTTGATACGCCATCCCGCAGCTAATCAAGCCGCAACGCAAAAAGAAAGAAGCTGCCCATTCAGTTGACAGCTTCTCTCTCGTTTCAAAGACTACCTAGCATAACTTAAAACTGATTAATGGCTGACGAGCATACCGCTTCTAAGAATTCTTCTGGCGCTTGGCAGATGCGCAAATTGTTAAAATCTTCAGCAGGCATATGTTCTTGCAAGATAGGGAGAGATTCCTCTAAGTCGTTCTTCCTGCTTCCGATTACAGGGTCTGACAATAAAGAGAAACCGAAGTCCGAGTAAAGCTTGATAGCACGATAGCTCGTTGGATGCGTATGGAGGTAAACAGGGTAGTCTTCCTCTCCAAGCTCCTTCATCACTTCAGAAATTAAAGCCCTGCCTAACCCTTTGCCTTCGTATGAATTTAGCACTTTGAGCCAATGAAGGGTATTGATCGTGCCGTAAGCTTTCCATATGAAGCAAGTTCCAACAGGCGCATCCTCTTCATTACAGATGAACAAGCACTTATCGAAGAACAATTCACCTTCCTGCGCATACACAGCTTGAAAGTAATTCGTCATGAACTCGTCATAGTTTCTCGCGGTTTCGGGATCATCGAAATGGATCGTTTTCCAGAAATCCAGCTCATCCTTCCTGCAGGCTCTAACGTGAAATCCTTGCGGTACTTCTCGCATGGCTGATCGATCTAATGATGTACACATCATAAATAGATCCAAGCTTTGGATACTCATTTGATCACGTCCAATCAAGAGGATAATTCACCGATCAACTCATAGACCTTGCGCGCCGTTTCTTGAGGAGTGTCGTGGCTAGTATCGATAGCTTTAATCGTAGGCTTGCTTGTCACCTGACTCTGCTCGATAAACCACTGATTGAAACCGATCATGCCTTTTGTAAAATCATCACTGCTGCTGCCTCTCCATGAAGGGCGACTCCGCAGCCTTTCCTCAAGCAAGCCACTCTCACAAACGAGTGCGATGTAATGGATTTCACCAAAATAACGCCTCTCCACGCAATTCTCAAGCTGCTCCGGTGTCACTGATCCGCAAAGTACAACAGGCTTCCCTGCTTGCGCAATGTTCTTAGCCATCCTCAGCCACATTTCCCGGTAATCGCGATAATTCGTCTCCGGCTCATTGTATCGGTTGTCCCACAGAATATCCGTTTCCATCACTACGAGGTCCTTCGTTAGATTAGAGAACTGAAGAACTAAAGAGGATTTCCCCGCACCGCTCGCTCCCGTCACGATAAACAGCGGCAATTGCAGAAAGGGATGCGGATGCTCGCAAACGGGACAGATAGCGTAGGTGCCGCCATCGGTTTGCTGAATGCTTTTATCAACACGATATTCACCACAAGCTGGACATACGTTGAACATTCATCTCACCTATCCCACCTGAAAATGTTGATGCGGACGGTTCCTTATCATAACCGTACGATCACCTAATTGACCATGGTCGTTACTTCCCCAAAGCCAGATCTGTCCGTCTTTGGTCATCGCCATTGCATGTTTGGTTCCTGCGGAAATCTGTACGACATCAGCAAGATCCTCAATCTGTACGGGCTTGCTTCTGCGCTCAGTCGTTCCGTCGCCGAGCTCGCCAAACGTATTGTCTCCCCATGACCATATCGTTCCATCCTTACGTAGAGCCATTGTAAAAGCGCCGCCTGCCGCGATGGCTACAACTTCCGTCAAACCAGATACGATACGCGATTCAGATGAAGAGCCGTTCACTACCTCACCGTCACCTAGTTGCCCTTCGTTGTTGTAGCCCCAAGTCCATACGGTGCCATCTTTCTTCAATGCAACGCCATGCGATCCGCCGGCTGCAATTGCAACAATGTGCTTCAGTGTTTTCAACTTCACAGGAACCCAGCTCTCATCCAATACCGGGAACGATTCCGTGCTATCGCCGTAACCTCCCCAGCGCCAAACGGTGCCGTCCGCTTTCAAAGCTAACGAATGAAAGAACCCCGCAGCGACTTCTTGCACGTTCGTCATTCCTTTTACCAGTGCCGGTTCATTCCGCGTCGTATCTGTTCCGTCGCCAAGCTGTCCATACCAGTTTGGTCCCCAGGACCAGACCGTGTGATCTTCCTTTAACGCCAATGTGTGAAAGACGCCAGCTGAGACAGAAACAACCTCTTCGATTCCTTCAACTTGGATTGGCGATTCCACATACACCGCATCCTTACCGCCGCTCCCTAACTGCCCATGGCTGTTGCTTCCCCAACCCCAGACGGTACCGTCCGTCTTCACGGCGAAGGAATGGTAATGACCCGATGCTCCCGCCACCATTCGGACATCAGATAGAAGTTGAATCGGTGCCGCCTCTGAATCGCTGGAATCTTTGCCTATTCCGAAATTTCCCCAGCCCCAAACCGTACCGTCCGCTTTCACTGCCAATGTGTGCTCAAAGCCTCCAGCTGCATATCTTTTCTTATGCTTCATGATGTCATCTGCAGAGAAGCCCTCGAACATTTCCTTTGCGTCCATCTTCATTCCTCCAGCTGCGAATTTGATCGTACGATTGACCGTTTCAATGATTTCTTCCAGTCGTTTCTTCTTCTGAAGGAGCAGATCCCTATGAATGATAAGCGCCTGGCTGCGATCGAAGTCAGGACGGTCCAGTACTTCCTTGATCTCTTCTAGCGAGAATCCGATTTCCCGAAAGAATAGAATCTGCTGCAGCCGTTCAAGCTGCACGTCGGAATATCGCCGATGCCCCGCTTGATTTACCGTTTCCGGCAGAAGAAGACCGATATCATGATAATGATGCAGAGTACGGATGCTCACCCCTATCAATGCTGCGACTTCCTTCACCTTTAAGGACATTAACATCACCTCCGAAATCATCGTACATCCTCACGCAACGTGAGTTGCAATAGTCAAAAACGCCGAAGCTCACTCACAATGCCTTCTGCGAGTTCAAGCTGCCGAATAGCAAATTGCAAATCGCCATGTCCTTCTAACGCAAAATCCAGATTTCCAAGCGTTGACATCAATATTCGTGCGGACACTGTAAATGTAAATGACGCAGCATCAGACGAAATATCGTTTTGTGCTAACTGTTCTAACACGAACCTGAAAGTAAGTTCCTGAAGACCTCCAAACAGCACGAGATTACCAACATAAGAAGCCATGTCCCAGTGAATCGGCATCAGAGAAACATCTTCAAAGTCCATCCATAGCCAGCCTCTCGGGCTTGGTAATAGATTTCGCTTATGAGCGTCTCCGTGACAAGGAACGAGGTCCGTCTCCTGTGCATGTAACTGTTCATTAATCTTTTGAAAGACTTTCAACAAGCTTTTTATTCGGGGATCGGATTGTTTCGCAAGTCTTGCAGCGGATTGGCAGGTTCTTTCCCAAACGCCAAGTGCGGGCAGTTCACCCGGATAATGCAACATCGCTCCTGATAGTAAGCTCACCAATTGAACCCCTTCACTGGATGATAGCGCTTGCAAATCTGTCCATGGTTCATAATTCCACAAAGTCATCCATGTCCCATTTACGTTGTATGGGGTAGAACCTAATCGACCAGCCGGTAATAACACGGGAACACCATTGTTATGTAGGTAGCTCGCTACGTGTAATTCTCGATTAAGTACCGTATAAGCATGATCTCTGTCGTGCAACGATAAAATTGTTGAAATCCGTGCTACAACTGGATGTGGAGCTAGATGAATAATGAGGTTACCACCCTCACTAAGAACAACTGGCTTCACTTCCGTTAAGCCGATTGTCTCTACGAATGCTACAACTTGAGAAACGAACTCATCTCTTGAGACCAGTTTCAACACACCCTTTAGTATGACTAGAGAATACAAAATAAAAATCCGCCAAAAGTAGCGGATCTTTATTTTCAAAATGCCGAGTACCCGCTACCATATTTAGTATTTTCAATATAATTCATTATCCAATAGGTGTCCATATTCAAATGATTAAAGAAAAACAGCTGACCATAACGGCCAGCTGCCTTAACTTCTCAGAGAACAACCTTTTTTAGTCCCCAATTTATAGTAGAGACATACATGCACTCCCCGGAACAACACATATCGGTTACCGGATAACCAGTGAGCATAGATCGCATGATCACACGAGGTTTCGGTTGATTTCAAGGCATACATGCTTAACCCTTCGAAGCTATTTAGAGTGAAACCGCCCCTCTGGTTTCCTTGAACCAGCTTTCCATCCATACTAACGCCAACCAATCGGCCTTGAACCACCGCCAAGCTTGTAACTGCTGTTCCGAGAGGGAATTCTGCCCCGGAATCCGTATAACGGTCATAGAGGGATATTCCTTGATTCGATCCGAGGATATAATACTGCGGAGTAAGAAGCAGATCATACACTGGCAGGTTCGGATAAGCGATATTCTTCCAAACTGTTCCGATTTTGCACCAAATCCCGTACGCCGTAGCTGCAGCGAAGAATACGCCTTGTTTGACGACTTGGTAGCACGCAATCGTAATATCGGTCGGGTACCAGCAATTCGCGACATAGTAGAATAAGCCTTTATTCGTGCAGAGGTAAACCGACCTGTCAATGACCTGCAATCGGTTGACAATGACTCCGTCTGGAAGCCCTTGAACTGCTTCCGACCATGTATCATCATTGCTTTTACGGAAAATGCCTTTGCGAAAAGCAGCAGCGAACATGACATCCGAGCTGGCGCTGACGGACAAAATATCTGGAGATGGACAATCGGTCACATCTGTAATGATTATCAATGTCAAAAGGAATCCCGCCACTCTGTCCTAACGATCCAAGAGTGCCATATGAAGCGAATAATGGTAAAATGCTAACTTAGAACGATTATAATTAGAATCTTGGAGGTATGCTTGATTATGGCTTCGACATTTGCCTTTATCGGTTCCTATGCGAACGCGAATGAGCCCGGTATCTACGCTTGTGCTTATGACAAACAAACTGGCGCATTAACCTTGATCTGTCAAGCGGATGGCCTTCAGAATCCGACATTCCTCGTTCCTAACGAGACGAACCAGACGCTCTATACGATTATGGAGGGAAAAGATTCCGAAGGAAATAAATGCGGTGCAGCCGCTGCTTACCGCTTCGATCCTGCAACAGGCAGCCTGCTAAAAAAGAATGAAGCGATCACGCTTCCCGCAACGACATGCCATATTACGCTTGACCCGTCACACCAGTTCGCTATGACTGCGAGCTACCACGGCGGTATGATCAGCCTCTCGCCTATTCTCGAAGATGGCAGCATCGGTCAAACGACCGACATACACAAGCATGAAGGCTCCAGCGTTCATCCCGCACAGACACAAGCAAGAGCACATTCGGTCATGGTCGATAAAGCTGGCAAGTATGCAGTAGTGTCCGACCTCGGACTTGATACTCTCTTCGTCTATGAGTTAGTTTCACCGAATCAACGTATGCAATTGCACAATAAAACAACCATCGCACCCGGATCTGGTCCGCGACACTTTGTCTTCCATCCCGTGCTGCCATTCGGATATGGCATTAATGAATTGAACAACACGATCACAGTCTATGCGTACGATGCAGATCAAGGAAAACTCCGCGTCGTTCAAACGATCTCCACGCTGCCGGAATCATTCGCGGGAAACAGTGCTACTGCGGACATCCATCTATCACCGGATGGTAAATTCCTATATGGCTCTAACCGCGGGCATGACAGCTTGGCTGTCTACCGCGTCGACTCGGCTGATGGCCGAATCGAGCCGATTGAATATGCACCTACACTCGGAGGACACCCGCGGAATTTCGGGATCTCACCGGACGGCCGCTTCGTGCTTGTCGCGAATCGTGATGGCAACAATATCGTGACGTTCAGCCGTGATGCGGAGTCGGGCAAGCTTAAGCCGACTGGCAGCGAGCTTCATGTGTCGAAGCCGGTATGCATCCGTTTCACAGAAATCGTGTAAAGCTTAAATTTCGGTTCTTAAAGAAGAGGGCAACCGTTTATGCAGCGGTTGCCCTCTTCTTTGTTTGGAGATTATTATTTGCTTTTCTTTGACGCCAACCAGAAGACGACAATCACGATTGGAATAAATATGAACCAGGGAATGTTAATCGTACTATGGGTGAGGAAAGCGAGGAACAACAATCCTACTGCACCAAGTATAAGCCATAAGCAGCCTCTTCCGAACGTTTCCATGGATGAGGACCCTCCTCTCACCGCGCTAGAAGGAGGCTGATCACTATAATAACGAGAGCTTTTTACACTTCTGGATACGACGGTTCCACAATATTTACATTTTAAAGCTCCTTGTTCTAAAGACTCATTACAATGGCCGCAAATGGTACTCGCGTTGCCTGAATACAACTTATCCGCGTTTGGAATGCCTTCTATTGTTGCATCCTTGAGGGAGCTGCCGCAGCCCATACATAATAATGAACCTTCGGAGTTAGATTCACCGCACTTCGTACATACCTTAACAGCCAATTTGCAGCCCACCTTTCTTTGCAATGAAGATTAAATAAAATGCCCACTAATGGGTTCCTTTTACAGATAAGACGTATGAAGCAAGATAAAGTTGCGTTTTTTTGGACCGCCGCAATAATCAACGCAGGCATCTCCTCCGCCACATGTCCGCATGCTTTTCCGATTCATGAATACATTTAAGTATTCGAGGATCAGGAGGACAAGGAGATGGCACAAAAGAAGGAATCGTTCATGAGAGGGACGATGGCCTTATCTGTCGCTGCTTTTATCAACCGCATTCTTGGTTTTATTAGCGGCATGTACGTGGCTCGCTTTCTTGGAGCGGAAGGAATCGGCTTGTTAATGATGGCACATCCTCTCGTGCCGCTTGTCATTACCATTACGGAGCTCGGCTTACCTGTAGCAATATCCAAGTTGGTTGCGGAAGCTTATGCCCGCGATGAGTTGTTGAAAGTCAGGCGAATTCTGCACGTATCGCTTGCTCTGACTGGCTTCTTGAGTGTAGCGCTGACGACTCTTTCCTTGCTTGGCTCCCATTGGATTGCTTCAATCATGCTGAGCGATCAGCGCGCTTATTATGCCATGCTTGCGATAACACCGATTGCCCCGATTGTCGCAGTATCCGCGGTGCTGAAAGGATACTTCCGAGGCATTCAGCGAATGAAAGTCATCGCCGCTTCCGATGTGCTCGAGTATTCGGTTCAGATTGCTTGCGTTCTCGCATTAGTCCATTTGCTGCTGCCTTATGGCGTTGCTTACGCGGCAGCCGGCGCAATGGCTGCCTCTGTTATTAGCGAGGCGATCAGCCTCTCGTTCCTCGTTATTAGCTACAAACTATACGGTGAAGCCAAAGCTGCGGGCGAGACATGGTCTGGACATCTGAGGAATGGCAAACAAACCCTCACCGAGCTGCTGCAGATCGGCCTGCCTACAACGGGTACAGGGTTAGTGCATTCGGTGTATAGCGCTTTCCAACCTTTGCTCATTGCAACTAGCCTCGCGATGGCCGGCGTAAGCACGGCGCTCGCTACGAAGCAGTTCGGGATGTTGGCTGGGTATGCGTTTCCGCTGCTATACATGCCTAGCTTTATTACGCAATCTTTATCTACTGCACTTGTGCCGGCTGCCTCAGAGGCTGCTGCGAATAAGGATGACCGGCTGATGCATGAACGGATGAATCAAGCGCTCAGCTTAGGTTTACTGATCGGCGCTCCCGCTACTGTTATCCTATTTCAATGGGCAACACCGCTTACGACACTTGTCTATCATGCGCCTGAAGCGGGACTGCTGCTGAAGATTTTAGCGCCTATATTTTTCCTCCACTATTTCGACGCTCCCATGCATGCCATCTTACTGGGACTTGGCCGCGCGAATGCCACGCTTTGGAACTATGTTGTGTCCACGGCGTTTAAGGCGATCGCCATATTCGTATTTGGCAGCCAATTCAGCATTGTCGGCGTCACCTTCGGCATTGGAATCGGAATTATGATGCAAGCAATGCTCAACTTCTTCTCGATATCTAGCTCGATCGGCATCTATATGAGTATTGGGCCTTACCTGAAGGTTGGCGCGTGCATGCTGCTGATGGCGATTAGCGGGCGATGGGCGCTCGAATATTTAACCGTTGTAGAGCACCTCTCGCTCATATGGAGCGTCACCTGCTCCATTCTCAGTTCTTTGCTCGTCTACTTCGTTGCACTTCTATCGATGAATGCATTGCGAAGAGTAAGCCGTTCGATATTAATACCCCGTTAAATAATGAAGAAAAACCGACCTGGCAATGGCCAGAGTCGGTTTTTTATACGTTTCTGGTACAAGTTTAAGGAACCAACACTCTCCTAAAGGACGAATGGGTTGGTTAAATTACTCAAAGATGTTCCTGTGGTCACGGGCAAGCATTTCATAAGTTTCTGATATTGTGAGGGAATCGTTGTTAACTATCCATTCCTTCTTAATGTAAGGGCTGTCCAGACAGCTTAGTTGGCTCACGCCTATAGCCGTTTCATTCGCGGCATTCTGCTCGTTTATACGCCCACGGAGTCTTTTTCTATCCAGTATAACGTCCACAGTTGGTTTGAGCAGAACCGTCACAAGGTTCGAAGCCTTAGCTTGGAGAGCATTCTGATATGCAAGTAGCGGTCTTGGCGGATCACAATACAGAATGAATTCAAGCACGACATTTTTTCCCTCGTCAAGCAATTGTTGTACTTCAGCTGCAACTCGCTTCTGAATAATAAGCTCCTCTTCAAGGGTTCGTCCCTCATTCACCGGACAGTTCGCCTTATATTCACCCCAGAATTTATCCTCGCTTACGACGGCAAAATGACTTTTATCGCCGAAATATTCCGAAAGCGATGTTTTGCCACTGCCGCTAGGACCAGAAATTAGAATTACATTGCCCATCGAATAGAAAACCCCTCTATATCTTTTATAATGAGAAGCCGAGGAAGCCGCGCGTTAATTGGAAATCGACATTGCCTTGCTGGTACAGACGCGGCGTATAGTCATGCTCCAATGTTTGTTTGATACGCTCTAGCAGCTGCGACGTCCAAGCCTCCGAATTACCTGCCAGCCGTAGATCCAAATCGTTCTCGTTGATCGCTGCATTCGCCGAGGTTGTTGCGATTTGCAGCATGGGCACGAACGGATGCGTCTGCATCGGACGTTCGCCGACGAGCGCGATTATGATTTCGATGCCTGTAGCCGCAAGGCCGGTCACCGTTTCTACCCAATGCTCAGTAGGGGTTTCCATGATGTGGAAGCCATTTCGGCGAACATGCTCACCGTATGCAAGGGACGGCTGGACATCGGACTTCGCGATTACCGATGAGCGATAAGCATCGGCAGACAACAATCCGCTGTTCTGCGGCACGACGACCAAACCGCCTGCGCCTACGACCAATCGTGTCAGCTTCGCCAGCAGCGCTCCAGCCTCTCCTTCGATGGCACCGTCGCTCATTATACCGATTCGCAGCCCTTCCAATCCGACGATCGCCTCATCGGACGTTACGCCTGCCGTGAGCCGCTCGGCAAACCATGCTTCCACCTTCTGCGACACCTTCGCGATGCCGCCGTCCAGCTGAATGCTCGCGAACCCGAGACGGCTTGCGTCAACTCCCATCTCCTCCATCTCATGGCGCATGAAGTCGTTATGGGTTTTCTCGCACCCATGCTCGAGCAGCAAACAATGGCTCACCATCGGATGGGTGACATGGCCGATCAACGTTCGCGCATGCAGCTGTTCGGCTTGTCCGCCTGAATTCCCGCAGCCCTCCGTATGGGCTAAAGCAACGAATCGCGAAACCTCGGGATGATCGGCGTATTGCTTGTTCAACCGCTGCGTAATCATCGTAGCTACCTGCCCAGCGCACAGGCTCGTCGGCAAAATCAAACCAATACTGTCGCTAGCCACGCTGTTGTCCGCATGCCTTGCAAGGGTAAATTGGATTGGGCTGACTTCCGATTCCGCGTAGGCTTGAATGTCGATCGGTTCTCCCGACGGTGCCGAAGCATGAAGCAGTTCTTCCAACCGGCTAGCGTCGGTTTGCTGCCAATTTCGCCAAATCTGCACCTGGGCATGGCCCGCCTTCTCACCTACGCTGCGTTGACCGGAAGCGATTTGGAGCGTCAGCTCGAAGGTCTCCTGGCCAAGCTGATCCATGGATGCACCTTCCAAATATTGCCCCGCGTTGACATCCATGTCATTAGACAGCAGCTGGAAACGGTTCGTCGTCGTGACAACCTTAACGGTTGGGACGAACGGGAAGTTCGTGATAGAACCATTGCCAGTCGTGAAGAAGATCATATTACAGCCTGCAGCGACCTGACCCGCGATGCTCTCGAGGTCATTGCCTGGGCTGTCCATGAAATAGTAGCCGCCGTCCTTCATCAGCTCCCCGTATTCCGTGGCAAAGTCAAGGCGAGTGATCGGATCTTTCTTGCGCGCAGCGCCGATCGATTTGAGATAGATATTATAGAGTCCGCGATATTTGTTGCCGCCGGATGGGTTCCCCTCCGCGCTCGACCCGTGCCAGGATGTGCGCTCCTTGAAACGGTCTACCAGCTCCAGAAACTTACGAGCGGTTTCTACGTTTCGCACTTTCGACAGCACATATGGCTCCGCGCCAATCAACTCATCGGTTTCCGCAATGCTGGCTGCGCCTCCGTGCCGAACCAATTCTTCCGAGATCCAGCCTAGAAGCGGGTTTGCGGAAATTCCGGAGAACGCATCCGACCCCCCGCACTGCAAGCCGATTCTCAAGTGGCTGATGGATTCGCTCGTCCGCTGCATCGCGTCTACGGCCGGCAGCCACCCCCGCACGATCGCTTCGCCTGCGGATAAATCTGCTTCGAATGCGCCTTGAAGCGACACGAATTTATGAATGACGTCGTCAATCGGATAGCTATTATCGCGCAAATAGGTTTGGACCATCTCGTTCGTAACTGCTTCGATACCGTAATCAACGACCAAGACGGCCCCGACGTTGGGATTCACTGTGAATCCGGCTAGCGTCCGCAGCAGCAAATCGAGGTTATTCGGGTTGTCGGTGCCGCCCTCCGTATGCGCCGCGGGAACGATCCCGTCGATGTTCGAGTATTGCTTCAAGTCGTCCTGCAGACGATGCGCAAGCTGCTTCACGTAGCTGCCGGTACGTGACGAAATGCCGAGCAATACCACGTGATTGCGTGTACCGACGCCCCGGCTATCACAGCGGCGATAGCCCATGAACGTGCGCGTGTCCGAATAGGCTGGCGCTGCCGGTGCAGGCTGGAAGCTCGCTTCATCCAGCACATAGTCCGGAACGCGGTCTTCGAAATTCGCCTCGGCTGGAAGTGCGAAGTTCAGCTGGCGCACACCAAGCTCGCCCAATACGGCACCATTAATTACGTAATGTCCAGGCGGAATTGTCTGCACTGCCACGCCGAAGGGCATTTCCCAAGAAAGCAGGCTTTCGCCCGGCTCTATGGTCTTGACTGCGAAGCGATGGCCTTCCAACACCGTATAATCCAAAGTCAATGTTTGCCCTTCAAATTCGATGGCGGAGCCGGCTTCTAGTCGCCGAATGGCTATGGCACAGTTATCTCCCGGCAAGGGGAGTCTGGCTACCTCATGGAATGGGAATATTGCGGTCATCATGTTCACTCACCTTTGACTTGAAAGATTATGGTTTACTGACCGCTCGATCAGCTGAATCGTCTTGCGAGCACCTTCGATTTCGTTGCCGTCTGCTGGCACGCTCTCGACGCCCCAAGTGCCCTCGAACCCGTTCTCTACCAGCAATTTGCAGAATGCGGTAACATTCTGGGTTAGTTCTTGACCATCCTCCGTGAAACGGAATGTTTTGATATGGGTGGCAGTTGCATATTTCGCGCATTTCAACCAGCCATCCGCTTGCTTCCCATGCGCCCAATTCCAAGAATCCAGCAACAACCCGAGCCCTGGAACCGCTTCCAGAAGTTTGACTGTATTATCCGGATCTACGGTTGGACCCCAATGATTTTCTACGACTACCTTTACTCCAGCCTTATCTGCACGGGCAATGATATCTTTATATCCTTCAACAACGATGTCGAACACTTCGTCCGTCCACTGCTGTGGTCCGCCTGAGTCGATACGGATAGAGGAAGCGCCGAGCTTCTCGGCAATGTCGATCCAGCGGTATGCGCGCTGCCTGTTGCTATGTCTTGCTTCTTCCGAATCTTCATAGATATGCGCCCCGTCAACGGCGATACACCCGAATGGCAGGCCAGCTTCGTCGGCCGCTAGCTTCACACGTTCTAGAAACTCATCGTCAACCGCCTTCAGATGCTGGGATTGGTCCGGGTTGGCACCAGCGTGCAGTGCATCGGCTCCATGATTCAACTGCGCGAGATGCGCATTCCAAGGATCAAGCTGCGTACATCCTAATTGTTTACAATCCTTGATATATTGGAAAATATCTTGCTCCCCTGCCGCCAACATTCTGTGAAAACTGAAAGAACAAATACTGATTTTCATACGGTATCCCTCCTATGGTTACGTCGGTAATGAGTGATTCGAATCTATTTGTGTCGATTCTTATTGGAACATATTCCATTTACATCATGTCTTTTCCTCCCATTCATGCAGGAAGGAGTTAATAAAATCAAGCGAATACAAACTAAGACCCGCTTAACCAATAGAATATTTCCATTCCCGTCTTCTACAATTCCGCCTGCGGATACGATATGTGTCGGAAAAGTCATTTTCATGGCCTCCTAGCGTTCGCTTAAATTACATCTTCTGAAGCAATAAATCCTTATGTACTTGCGATAGCTTTAACAGAGCAAACTCATTCTCGCTAATTAATTCACTGAGCTTGGTCGATTCATCCATAGCTATTCATACAGCTGCTTATCTATAATCCCGTTTATAAAAGCTTCTTCCAAGCTCATCAGTGTCATTGTGAATCATCTCGCCAGAAGGCAATACGATTAAATCCAGAAACAAATCGTCCATCCATGGCACATTATATCCCCCTTTGGTTACGTTGATATGTGAGCGAGTTTTAACGTTTGAATTGTTGTTCAAATATCGATTCAGCAATCTCTAGAAGCTCAAGTCGAAAACCATCACCTTCAATTTTTGATATGATTTGGCGCGCAGTTTCGAAATTCATGGTCACTCTTCCAGTTGTTTCGAACCCATCAGGCATCTGTTCGCAACTCTTTACTTTAGCCATAACAAAAACAGTGTATGTATCCGTATTCTCCCAATACCAAGCTGCAATCGGCACTCTTTTCGACTCCAAAATAAGGCCTGCTTCTTCAATGGTCTCACGGTTTAAGGCACGATCAATCTCTTCGTTGGCTTCAATCCGTCCACCTACTGTCGTGAGAGCTTTCTCGTTCTTATCCCAAACCATAACAATTGAGCCATCATCAGTAATTGGAATGCTGTGTATACCCGCAATTTTTTTATCAGTTGGCATAGTGCCATTTAAAGGTATTAGCATTCTATCCCTCCAATCTCATTCATCAGCTACTATTCATCAAAAATATGGTAAAACCTTCTTATCTCTATGTACGTATTCGCAAAAAGACAGAAGCGCAACCAGAAATGATTACATTTCCGAATGCGCTCCCGAAGTCTAGTTCCTTATACCAGCTGCTCCACATCTTCCTCAGCGTTCCGTTCTTCCCCCTGCCATAGTAACTGCATCTCACTGCTGAAGGTCAGCAGCTCTTGCAGTGATCCTTCCGCTTCAATACGTCCGTCTTTCATGACGATAATATGATCCGCACGTGCCAGCGCCTCTCTGCGGTGAGATACGGCAATACAGGTAACGTCCTGTTCGTTAAACAGACGCTCCCATAACACATTCTCCGTTTCTACATCCAGCGCGCTGGATAAATCGTCAAAGATGAACAGGTCTGATTTCGTTAGCATCATCCTTGCGGTAGCCGAGCGTTGAATTTGTCCGCCGGACAACATGACGCCTCTCGGACCCACCATCGTCTCGAGGCCGTTCTCGAGATCTTGAACATCTTGCTCCATCACGGCCATGTGTATCGCATTGTCTAGTGAATCCGCGGAAACTCCGCTGCCTTGAGTAATGTTCTCGCGAAGCGGATCGCTGAACAGGCGCGGTACTTGCGGTGTATATGCCGCTCTCGGTGGAACCAAGAATGAAGCCGGATGGTCAACCGTCTTTCCGTTCCAAGCGATCGTCCCGCTTTCTTTGGGAAGAAGTCCAAGCAGCGTGCGTACTAATGTTGATTTGCCAGAACCGACTCTCCCTGTAATGACGAGAAATGTACCGCGCTTCAAGCGGAAGCTAACGTCTTGAATCCCATTATCGGAATTCGGATATGCATAGGAGAGTTCTTTTACCTCTAGGCTGTTCAGATGCTCCTCCTTGTTCTTATCAAATACAGGTACATCCGGCGGCGCATCGTCCAAGTGGATGTCATTATGCGCCACAATGCTGTCTTGCGTTCCTGGGCGAAACAGCATCCGCATCCGGTCAACGGCCACTTTCAAACGCATATGCTGAAAGACCATATAGCCGAATAGGGAGATCCCGGTTGCGAAGGAGCCCACGTACATCGTAAATAGAGCAAAGTCGCCGACGGTAAAACGGCCGGCCTGCATCTGTGCAGCACACATCAATAAAATGATCCCGGTACTTATGTTTAACACGTGCTGAGACAGTGACCGCATCCATTGCATGAACAAGTTATCTTTAAGTGCCGCCTGTCTACGAGCTTCGTTAAGTTTTAAAAAGTGATTTAAGACATTCTCTTCCGCCCGCCCAAGCTTCACGGCTTGAACGCTGCCAAACGTTTCAGCAATAAAACCGGTGATACGGCCGGTCGCTTCGCGGTTTAGCTGACTGTATTTTCTCGCCCTGCCCCTGGAGAGGTTGTTCAGCAGCGTAACCAATAACAAGGGAATAATCGCAACAACGGTGATAGGCCAATTAATTCGTGCCATAATTACGATGGCAACAATCGCGTAAGCTAACTTTCCCCAGAAATCTACCCAGGATTCCATATATTCTACGGCTTCGTCAACATCATCCCGGAACCGGGTCATCGCTTCGCCCGGAGAGGCGGGAAGATTTCGCCCTGGCCACTGCATGATGCCAGTCAGCATGTTCGTACGCAATATGGCTTGCAAGTGATACGAATAGGTAATCCATTTATAGAAGGCGATGAAAAACATGCCTACCCTGGTAAATCGAATAACTGCAACAATCAACAGCGGCGTCGCAATCCAAATAAAGTTATGTGATTCGCCTGTAACACGGTCGAAGAACCATTGCATTCCAATGCCGAATAGCAAAGGGATGGAGTGAAACAAACACCATAGCACCGCATTCATTATATATAACGATAATCGAAATCGAAGCAGCTGCTTTGCAAAATGAGCTACATTCATGCCAATTCCTCCTGACGATCCGTTCGTAATAGCTTCGCGAAACGGGAAGATGAATCTTGCGCTAGCGCTTCCCGCTCACCAAACTCGAGAATACGTCCGTTGCCAAGCACCATGATCTTATCTGCTTTCTTCAACGTTGATAAACGATGTGCGATAACGATACCTGTGCATTGTTCCATAATTTGATCTACAGCGGTTTGCAAGGCGGCTTCCGTCGCTGCATCGAGCTTGGAAGAAGGCTCATCCAGAATGACAAGGCTAGGCTTCGTTAAGAAAACCCGCGTCAGCGCGAACAACTGAGCTTCACCCGCAGACAACGAAGCTCCGCCAGCCGCCAGATGAGTATCCAATCCGTGTGGCAGCTTCTCAATCCACTTTCGTAATCCAAGTCTTCCGGTGGTTTCCATAATTTCTTCATCCGAGACCTTGCTGTTGAACAGCGTCAAGTTGTCCCTGAGCGTTCCGTCAAACAACTGTACATCCTGCGTGACCATGCCGACCCGTTTGTACAGCGCTTCCAACCGTAAAGCTTGAATATCCGTACCGCCTACTCGAATTACGCCGCTATCCGTGTTATACAAACGAAGCAGTAGACGGCTGATGCTAGACTTCCCGCTCCCCGTACGTCCTACAATGCCAAGCCGTTCCCCCGGTCGTAAGGAGAAGCTGATGTCTTGAAGAACGCAGTTGTCATTGTTATAGCTGAAGCTCACCTGGTCAAAATCAACACCGAGAGCTCCATCAGGAAGCGTCTCCTCCGCTCCTTCACGAATCTCGCTTTGCAAAGATAGAATCTCACGGGAGCGGCGCATTCCCGATTTGGCTCTTTGAAATTCCTGCACTTGGTTACCGAGCTGTTCGATCGGATCGTTCAGCATTTGTGTATATTGATAGACAAGATATAACATACCAAGGGTGATCTGACCTTTGAGATACATATTAATGCCAATCAACAGTACCACGGTGACAGCTACCGCGAATAAGACGACCGTGGCGTTCCAAGGGACTACGCGAAGCATCCATGCCTTGCGCCCGGTCAGGAACACACTGCGCATGGCTCGATGAAAGCGATTCATCACATACGGTACGCCACCGTTCGCCTGCACGTCTTCTATTCCGGAGATACGTTCTTCGATAAGACCGAGCAGCGATGCTCTGGCTTGACGTTCAGCTTGCGTTGCGGTAACTCCGAGGTCGCGAATATATACCATGACCCCTATGGAAATACAGGTAAACACGGTCATTGTGATCGCAATCTGCCAATTCGTAGTAAACATATAACCCAGAATGCCTGCAAGGAGAACAAAGCTGCCGATAATCTGCACAATAAATAAGGCGAAGAAGTTCGACATATTTGTCACGTCGCCGTCAACGCGCTCAATCATTTCACCAGGAGTTTTCAGATTATGAAAGCGCATATCGAGCCGTAGACAGTGCTTAAGCAGATCGGCCCGCAGCCGATTAGTAGCTCGCCAGGCCACGTCGTTACCCATGTAGCTAACGGCCACGGTGAGAAGTTGGTTGATAACAGCTATGACGAGGAAGATGCCGGCGAGCCTGAGCAGACCCTCGATTGCTCCTTTGGCGGAAGCCGTGTCGATGAACTGTTGGACTATTTGCGGATTGATCAATTGAAGTGCTGTTGAAGTAAGCAGCATTCCCAATAGAATGACGATTCGCCCCTTGACGGGAACGAGATAACGTAACAGCCAGAAGATTGATAATTTTCGTTCAGGTTTCAAAACATACACTCCCAATTCGACACATGACTTTAGATAATAGGCACTATAACGTTGCTAATCCCCTAAAATATAGTTTAACTGGTTTTACCAATGAAGAGTAAAGAAGAAACGATTATAAATGAATTTTCTCTCGTCTTGTCAGCTCTCATCAAAATAGGCAGCCCCCGCGAACATGCTCTGCAGGGACTGCCTATTCGTTATTTCTCCCAAAGCTCGATTAATCGTCCATCAGGATCTTCTATCCAAACAAATCTCCCGAAATCACCGCTCTCCTCTTTCTTAGCAAGAGACACACCAACATGCTCAAGATGCTTAATCGTCTCGTCCAGACTATGTACTTGGAAATTCAACATCACTTGTTGATCTGTTGGAAAATAATCGTTATCCTCAGCGAAGAAAGAGAAGATCGTCTCATTTCCTAACTCGGGTTTGATTATGGTTCCGTTCCAATCATTGATATCAAGCTTCAAGACCTCGCTGTACCATTTTTTCACAGCCTCCATATTCTTCGTTCTCCAGAAGACTCCTCCAAAACCTTTTATCATCGTATCTGGCTCCAGTCTATCTTCAAATTTTCACTAAACCGCTATTTCATCAAGTTTATCGTAACACGTTCCCAATACATAACTAAACCAAAGTGCATGTGGTGATCTCCGTTGATGACTTTAGTTAAATGTCTTCTTGCTGCCTCTAACGAACGGATATATTGAAGCTTAGGTATTAGTTTCCGCTCTATCTCAGATAACGGAAGGATGGAGTCATAGCCGTCCATAAACCAGTTTGTCATTTGGAGCTCATATCCTTCGCCTTCCTGCAAAGCCAATAAAAAAGTAGATAAATCATATATCCTCGGTGCCCAGCGACAGCACTCAAAATCAATAATGCCTGCTATATAATTACCGTGTGTCAGCAGATTAGCAGGTGCAAAATCTCCATGACAAGGGAGTTGGGGCAGCGACGTGTATGGCTCTGCGTTCATTAGAACATCTGCATCTTCCATACGTTGCAGCAGGCTTTCAATGCTTGTCCATAAGTTTGGATACTCTGATAACGCCTGGTCATCTATAAATTCGCTTAGTTCACCAGCGTGGATCGACTCATGACTAAATGCTTCCGTTAAGGGTTTCCACGGCAAGTTAGACGTATACCCATCAACAGATAGGTGATACTTTGCTAAAGCCACACCCGCGTCACGCATTAACTCTTCGTTATAAATATTGAAATCCGAATCAGCTTCTATGTAGGGGAAAATGCTAACGTCCATCCCATTAGCCAGCTTTAACAGAGCAAGTATCGGAACGATCAAATTATTTTGCTCCGCCGCCTTGTTCAGAATCAATTGTTCTGCCAGCAGTTCATCTGTAGGCTTCGAATACTTCGAAACTCTGACTCTATACTTCCTCTGACTCGTCGTTAAGATGTAATTATTGTTACTGAATCCGCTAGACATGGGTAGAAGCGTCTTCGGAGTTCCTAAGCGAGTTTCAATTGCACCAAAATGCCCTAGAGCTAACTCCATAGACTCTCACCCTTTTCTCTAAATGAAGAGGATTGTATGACGCTGACCTAGACATTCACCATATTGGAATTCCATTAAAACTCTACACCGCGAATTTTAGAATAAAGCATCTTATTTTTTAATGAACCATCTACAGACAATTCAATACTACGTAAAACTCCTTCTAAGGTGAAACCTAGACGCTCAGCTACCCGTGAACTTCTTACGTTTCTGGCATCACATTTAATTTCAATGCGGTTTGCTTGTAAATGCTGGATGGCGTAGTCAGTAATAGATTGCACTGCTTCCGTTATGTAACCTTTTCCTCCAAATGATGTTCGAACCCAATAACCAATTTCAAATCTTCGAGATTGCCAATCTATATTATGAAGGCCGCTACTTCCTACTAATTGTCCTGTATCCTTAAGGAATAGCAGCATTCTTAAGTCACTGCGGTCTATGAATTTCAATCGTGCCTTACGTATATTTATTTCCGATTCTTCAACTGAAGGCGAGCTTTGAGCCCAGTCCATCCATGGACGCAATTCATCGAGACTTTCTCTAATTGCTTCATTCAGCATCTTTCCATCATGCCATAAGGGAGCACGTATGATTAACCGCTCGCTTTCAAATGCCTCAGGTATTGAAATTAATATCGGGTCGGTATTCAAATTAATCGCGCCTCCTCTTAATGAAACTCTCCTGCCCATTCTATCCAAGCGGTTATCTCAGCTAAATCATGAATAAATACGATTGGATAAACATCTCTACTCCTCATCTTCTCGACATCCCCTTTGTAGGAGATGAACTTTACCCCCGCATCTTGCGACGCTTTACCATCTATCCATGCATCGCCTACAGATATCCAATCATCAGGAGAGAAGTCGGGATATTTCTCAAAAATAGCATGCACGCCGTCTGGGGCTGGCTTCATAAACTTCATCTGTTCTCTGCCAATAACCGAATCAAAATATTGATTTATACGATGGTTTGTTAAAGCTGACATCGCTGCCGCATATGAATTATTCGTTAGAATGACCATTCTGAACTTACCATGTAATTCAAGCAGCACTTCTCTCGCGCCTGGCTCTAAATCTGCGTCCGACATGCCCATTAGCTCATGCTTTTTGGCAATATCCCATAAAATCTCCTGCAATCGTTTGTTCCAATGCTCTGAACGCTGGACATGTTCGATGATTGTAGAGGTTGTGTGGTCATTTATAGGGAAACTCTCATGTAGGAGTCTATTGTCTATTAAATAACGGGAAATCTCATCTTTCATCGCACTGAAATTTATCTTAGACCGAAGGATCGTATTGTCCATATCAAAAATAATTCCTCTAACCTTGAATGAGTTCAACTTTGTCACCTCTTTACGTTCATTCGATTCCACTTACGCCCGGTTTATACGCTGCTGGTACTCATAAAAAGCCTGGTAATAAAGATATTCATTAAAACTTGGCCACAGTTCATTGGTAAACCACAATTCGGATTGGGCAGCTTGCCACAACAAGAAGCCGCTGAGTCTTTTCTCACCGCTTGTTCTTATTATCAATTCCGGAGAAGGACAGTCAACTGTATGTAGGTATTTTTCAAACTCTCCTATCGTGATATTATCTGTACCATTGGCAACGATTGCCCTTGCGGCCTGGATAATCTCCGCGCGTCCCCCGTAATTCATAGCAAAGATAACAATCATTCCTGTATTCCCACCGGTGCTGTCTACCACGCTACGCATGACTTGCTGCGTGTCTTCTGAGAACCTTGATATGTCCCCTATTACAGCGTCAAGTATTTAATTTTCACTTTATTACGGACGAAGATCGTATCTTCCATTGCCTTCATTCCCGCAAAATGTCCCGCAGTACGAGGCAGTTCTCGTCTTGTAGCCCATCTACCATTTCCGTCCATCATAATGGCAACATGCTTTGGTAATGCATCCCCGTTTATTAGATGTCCATTATATTACATGCGGCTTAACCCAAAAACTGTAACTTTAGGGATCCGTTATTACATATTTTCAATTGGGCAATTCCACTTAAAAGTACTCGTTAGCATAATAAAAAAAGAGCAGCAGCCGACGGCAAACTGCTCCAAAGATGGTTCCATTATACTTAACACCTAATTCAGTTCAGGACTAAACTGGATCACAAGGCGCAAAACGGAATTTGCTCGCTTGCTCGTAGGCGTAAGCAAGTCGGAAAAGCACGGGCTCGCTGTAAGAGGTGCCAATGAAAGTGATTCCCTGCGGTCCTTTGGTCGTATAGCCGCCTGGTGCGATGATGCCTGTTTCTGTGTACCCGGCAGGCACGGTAATGGCTGGATAACCTGCGCGCGCGGACAAATCGAGATCATCTTCATTCCCTAGGAAGAGCAGCGCGTCCAGACGATGTTCGCGGATCAAGCGGTCGATGCCCTGGTCCCGGGATATCTCACGGTTAAGGCGCAAGCTCTCGCTGTACACCGGTTCAGACAATGTTCCACTTGTCTCGTTCGACCAGATTAAGAGGTCTTGCCCATACTTCATCGCGACGTCGTGATTGGCTTCGTTATAGGCAATGAGTTCATCTAACGACCGAACGAAAGCGCCTGGACCCGCTTTGGCCAGATAATGGTTCAGTCCACTCTTGAACTCATGTCGCATGACTTCCAAGTCCCAATTCGAATTCTCACTTGGCAATGATATCGGGTCGACGACGATTGCCCCACATTCCTTGAACAACGTAATCGCCCTCTCGATAATCTCCGCACGAGCTTCGTTCAATCCTTGATAATACTGCCTTGGAAAACCAATCCGTGCGCCTTGCAAACCATTCTCGTCCAAGAAAGTGGTATAATCCGGATACGCAATTCTCCGTTTCTCATGCATGGCCGTATCTTCTGGATTAACCGCCGTCATGGCGCTGAGCAAGATCGCGGCATCTCTGACTGTACGTGTCATCGGACCGGCAGAGTCTTGGCTATGCGTAATCGGGATGATGCCTGTACGACTTACGAGTCCGATCGTCGGCTTTAAGCCGACAATTCCATTTTGCGAGGACGGGTTGATGATCGAACCCGAAGTTTCAGTGCCGATGGCAGCGGTACAAAGATTCGCGGCAACCGCAGCTCCAGACCCCGAACTCGAGCCGCCCACGAACAACTCGCCAGGACCGTATGGATTAAGTGTCAGACCACCTCTGGAGCTATACCCTGCCCACATCCACTTCGACATGAAATTCGCCCACTCTGTCATGTTTGCCTTGCCAAGAAAAACGGCTCCTGCTGCTCTTAATTGCGATGCCACGGCCGAATCCGCCAGAGCAATATGCTCCGCTAGAGCAACCGAGCCCGCACTCGTATGCATACGATCGCCTGTATCAATATTGTCCTTGAGCAAAATCGGGATTCCATGAAGGGGTCCGCGAGATCCGCTATCCCGCCGCTCTGCATCAAGCTCCACCGCGATAGCAATCGCATCCGGGTTAGCTTCCAGCACCGCCTTCAGCTTTGGATTGAGCCGTTCAATCCGTTCCAAATACCAGCGAACGCAAGCCTCCGACGTTAACTCACCTGATTCCATCGCCAGCTGCAACGAAGCAATGTCTGCTTCCATTAATAATTCATTTGTTGTTTTTTCCATTTAAAGCATCTCTCCTTCACTGCTAGTTAGGTTCGTTCCAACAGCTATATAGCACGATTGCTTGTTGTACATAGAGTAGATTCTTCTTAAATGAATAACCAACGAAATAATCCGAATCAATTGCGTCTTCGCTTACCTCTTCTCCTCTGAAAACGGGTGACACGGATTCAATATGGCATTGGGCTTAGCTGACTTCATTCGATCGAGAGTAATCTGGTAGTTGCGGATGTACTCATTCGTGAGCAATTCCCTAGGGAGTGAGATGTACAGCCCCTCTCTACTAATATTATCCTATTGCGTGCAAGTAAAAAAGAAAAAGACAGTCGATCATCTCTGATCAACTATCTTCTTCACTTTAGTAGAACGGTTCAATAATTCGGAGTAACCTCAACAAGCTTCCACTTCTGTGCTGGAGTTCCGTTATCTTCGTATGTCTCGATATTCGTCCCGTTTGTGGATCCCCAACCGGTTACATCAAGTGCCTGATTGTTCACTTCGCCGCACTGTGGCAGCAGCTTGAAATACCCGCCGCCTACATTAACAATTTTCCATTTCTGTGCAGGGGTACCGTTATCCTGCCAAGTCTCTACGTTCGTCCCGTTCGTCGACCCCCAGCCTGCAACATCAAGTGCTTGGCTGTTTACTTCACCACTCTTCGGCAGCAGCTTGTAATATCCGCCGCCTACGTCAACGATTTTCCACTTTTGCGCAGGATTATCAAGATCCTCCCACGTCTCCACATTTGTTCCGTTCGTGGATCCCCATCCCGTTACATCTAGCGCCTGATTGTTCACTTCACCTGCTTGCGGCAAAAGCTTATACGTGCGACCTGATATGATGCTGCTAGCCACCCCGATGTCGACAGTTCCGAATACGATTTTGGAATCCGTAGAATCAGAAGCCAGCACGCCTACTTTTGAGCCGCCTGTATATACTAAGCTTCTGCTATAAGCTGTTGGAATAATGCTATCAAGAGCAGACCAATCCCCTACTCCATTGTTGTAGTTCACGAACAAATGATTATCGGACCATGCGGATAAGATCAGCGACCCATTCGGTCCGCCTAGCGGCGTCCAAATGATATACGGCGTGCTTCCAATCGTATATCCCGGGCTATTAATTGGCGAGCCCGCATTATCAGGAGCCCATGATTCAGGATTGGATGAGATCTTGTAATAAACCTGAGAATTGGCATACCCTACGATCTCATACGCCAAAATATAATTTCCATTGCCCATCTTCGTAACAGCAGCCATGCCAGGTCGATAATTCAAGCCCATCCGCACATCGTCTACGACACTCGACCAATTCACGCCATCCGTAGTTGTCTTATGGACAACCTTCTGATTATGATTAGCATCCGTCTCATCGGTATAGAAACAAATCAGCTTATTATTGGCAACAAGAAGCTGCGGTTCCCAAACACCTTGACTCGCTAAAGTTGCGCCTGCATATGGACCGCCAACGACGATCTTCGATACAAACTGCCACGTTTGCCCGACATCGTTGCTTTTATAAAGCTCGATCATTAAATTACCAGAGCTGTCTGCTGCGGTTGGGGTAAAAAGAATCGTGCCTTGCGGCATACTCCCAATCGCTTGCGGCAATTCATATAGATTGTTAGCATTAACCAGCTTCTCGCCGGAATGGACATCGCTTACTGTTGAAACGATCGACCAGCTTTGCCCTCGATCTGAGCTAATATGTATGGGTAAGCTGGTATAGGCGTCTATTTGCTCTGAAGCGAGTAGCTTGCCATTGTTTGCTGCATTGCTCTGATGCTCAAGCTTGATTGCCCGAGGATACTTCGCATTGACAGATGAATTAGGTTGCTGCCATATCGTAACAGGTCCAAATGCGTGAACAATCTGAAGAACCGGTAGTGTTGCCGCGAACAATACAATAACGAGGGCCAATGAAATTTTCTTGTGCATTCTCATCATGCTAAACCTCCATTTTTATTGATATAGGAGCTGTTCGGCTTTGTTCATATGCAATCAAGTTCATAAGCAGCATGCCAGCAGTTGGGTTAACGCCAAGATTAGCCATAATACGGAACGAATTCAGCACGATACGTCCGGCGCCTACAGCATAGGTTCCTAGCAATACTCCGGTTGCGACACCGGTCTCGCACGGGTAACCGACAGCGAAAGAAGCAGCAATAACTTCGTCAGGCGTATCTTGCCCGTCAAAAATATAATCGGGAATGACTTGACCGTAATAATCAATGTCCATAATTCCCTTTGCTTGCAGACCCTCGAAGTAAGGATGCTCCTTGGCGACGCAATCCTTGTGATACAGCCAATCGATAAATTTATAGCACCTTCCTTTATTGGTAAATGGAAACCAGCCCATGCTGTCTTCTCCACGCTTCCAAACATGCGGTGAGAGGAAGATGACGCTACTGCCTGCTTCGGCTTGTTTCATTAACGAATTCCAAACTGCCGCGGTCTGCTCTTCTCCGGAAAAGTCCCCCACTAAGATAAGGCTATCAATCTCAGAAGAGCGGTCTGTGAGCGGCTTTCTCTGGATACCTTGCGAACCTAACCAAGATTCGGTATTAATATCGAGTCCGATAACCGTAATGGGTTCCTCGCTAGTCGTCCGTTGCAATCGGTTGTCTGCCACATGAAACTTTAGTCGACCTCCTGATGGCGCTCCTCCGGATTCCATATATGCCGATAGCTCGTATTCTCCTGCTCTCACATTGTCCAATACGACTTGTTCGAGGATGACAGGAATTGCTAGAGGACCGTCTTCACCGCTCTCTGTTACCGGAATACAAACATTGGCGCGTTTCTCCCATACGACTCCGCTCTTGCCGGAGATTCGGAAGCAAACCGGATATTCGCCAGGCTGAAGCACGTCTTCATTGGCCAGAACAGCCTCTACCTGGAATGGAGTTCCTGCATATACATGCATCGGCTCCACAAAGAGACACCAGCGCAGCGGTGACCACCCGTCCTGCAAAGCTTCGATTACGCCGGGCTTCCATTCCCGGAAGAAAGTCCAAAGTCCTTCGCCGGAATAGCCATGGTCTAACATTCCCGTTAAATTGTAACCGCACAATTTCGGATTCGAGCGTACATGATCGAACACCCTTCTCCTCTGCTTGCTATGCAGTCGATTGCTTTCTTCGAGCATATGCTGCGGGAATGCATAGACATCCTGCGTGCCAAAGCGGTTCCGTTCCGATTCGAATCGATCTGCCATCCTACGAAACAATGCGACATCGTGCAGGTCGCTGCGGGCCCCATATTGTTCGAAGAATCTCGTTGTCCGAATAACATCTAGCAGACTGCCATAGCCCCATTCCGACAAGAAGACTGGCTTTGTTTCTTTCCCCAGCGTTCGCACCAGTTCGTTAATCGGAGCTGTGCGAGGCTCGACCGGATAGAAATGGGCATCTCCCATCCCTTCGTAAAGCCCTGTCGGATAACCCCACTCCCAAGTAAACGGCGATCTGTTCGGTATTTCGTCCGCACCGGCTTCCTCGGCTCCCCATTCAAACTGCCAATTAACCTCACCCGGATTACATACCGTACCTATTCCTAGCTGGCGATCCCAACGGCCGCTCCCGAGCAATACGAGCCTTGTATCGTCGACAGCTCTTAACTGAGGCAGAATCGATGCCGCGTGCCGGAATATCGGATCATCCATCGTTTCGTTCAGCAGTCCCCAGATCACGACGCAGGGATGATTGCGATCACGCTTTACGAGCCCTAGTGTGGAGCTGTTGAATCGCTCTTGCATCTTAGGCGAATCTTCCATTCCCCATGATGCGGCGCACTCGTTGTAAACCATCAGTCCAATCTCGTCGCAAAAGTCCAATTGTTCTTGCAGAGGCGCCGTGGCGATAAATCGGATCATATTGAATCCGCTCGCTTTGGCATAGATGAGATCCTGCCTTATGAGATAGGGATCTGTCGTCGCAACAGCGGTTCCGACAGGGTAGTGATTTCCCGTGTGAGTAGACCGAACAAACATGCGTTTGCCGTTCAAGCGGAAGAAACCCTTCTCAACTCGGAAATCTCGAAAACCGCATCTCACGGAAGAATGATGGGTTTGCTTACATTCACTCGATGAGCTTTCCAAGGTAACGTTTACTCTGTACAAATTCGGAACTTCCAAGCTCCAGAGACGAGGCTTATCGATCGTTAGCACCGTATCGATGAATGATTCTCCGAAAGCAAATTGGTAATCTCCAATTGACGATACCAGTACCTCACCAGCTTCACCTGGACTTACGTCTATCGCGATTTTGCCTTTCGCTAGTGAAGAAGAACTGTTCGCGACCGTTAATCGGATATTGATTTCGCCAGTCTCGATATTGGGTCTTACAAATAAATCGGAGATACGGACTTGCGGCAGCTCGATCAGATGGATGTCCGAGTAAATTCCGCCAAAATTAAAACCCGTTCCCGGCGCAACCTCTCTCGTACTTTTATGGCGGTTTGGCGTTTGTTTCTGTAAGATCCCGTCGATTTCGACATCAATTGGATTAAGAAGCCGAATGGCTAATAAATTCTCTCTGCATCTGATCAAATGATCGGTCACATCAAATTCAAAAGGCATTTCCCCGCCTTCATGACAGCCTACATAAATGCCATTGAGCCAAATCTCCGCGTAGTAATCTACGAATTCGAACTTCAGAAATTGTCTATGCTCCAGAGCGAATGGAACACTCGGGACGAACCGATGCCAATACCAGGCCACGCCTTGGTAATCTGGAAATACTTGTTGAATGAGACCGGGAACCGGCGCGAGCTCCGATTCTTCCACGATATTCGATTCAAACCATTTCTCTGCTTTACCCTTATTCTCGGGATCTCTCGCCAGACACCACGCCCCCGACAGAACTTGCAGGTTATTCTTCACGCATGTACTTCCTCTCTTAAGGATGCTGAAATGTTATGTTATAAATGATCAAATTTCATGATAGACGGAGGTTTGCAGTTCAGGGGCATGATAGGCGGAGTAACCGCCATCCACGTATAGGGTCGTGCCTGTTATAAACTTCGCTTTATCGGATACGAGAAACAGAACCGCTTCTGCGATGTCTTCGGGCGTCCCAAGTCTCCCTTGGGGAGTACGTCTAACCATATCTTCCCGGCTGAGCAATCCCGCGTTAAACGTACGATCTAGACCTTCCGTCAAAATATAGCCGGGCACAACCGCGTTCATGCGAACCCCATCCGCTGCCCATTCACAGCCGATCGTACTGGTGAAGCTGTTTATCGCAGCCTTTGCCGTGGCATAAGGACTCCGTTTTGGAATCCCTCCCAATCCGTGAATCGAAGAAACATTAACGATAGCTCCGCGTTTTTGCTTAAGCATGAATTTTCCGGCTGCCTGTGAGCAAAGAAATGTGCTTTTTAAATTAATGTCGATAATTTGATCCCATTCATCTTCCGAGAAATCGACCATTGCCTTTCGAATTGTGCCTCCGACATTGTTAATGAGAATATCCACTTTGCCGAATACACGTAACGTTTCATCGATTACGCGTTCAACATCGGTTTTACGAACAACGTCCGCTTCAATAACTAGGCAGGCTCCCCCATTTTGACGAATTCGCTCCTCGACTTTTAGTGCAGCCTCTATTTTGATGTCGGCGATGACGACTCGCGCTCCTTCCTCAGCAAGCGCTAATGCGATGGCTTTTCCTATTCCGTTTCCGCCTCCCGTGACGACCGCAATTCGGTCTTCAAGCAATCTCATCGTCTTCCCCTCCCAATCCGTAAACGCTTTCAATTCGTATCTGGTTCCATCTTACTCCTGGCGTGCATTATCGTCAACATAACAGTTTATTTGTTAACAAATTAATTTATTTGATTTCATTCCTTCATATTTGTTGGCTAAAGCTGCGATGTTCGCTATACTATTAGACAAAGATACGCAGACGAAATTGAACGAAAGAGAAACGAGGTTAGAGTATGTTGAAAAAACCGTCACCTGAACCCTACGCAAGGACTCCACATACAAAAGACGTTTTGAATAAAATTCGTACGGACATCATTTTAGGCGTGCTAGCACCGGATTCTCATATCGTGGAGAACCAAATCGCTGCTGAGCTTGGCGTCAGTCGCGGTCCTGTTCGAACCGCTTTGCAAAACCTGGAACAAGAGGGTCTTGTCCGTTCGCTGCCTAATGGTCGTACCGTCGTGGTTGGATTCTCGCTTAAAGCTGCCGAGGATACGTTCGATTTTCGCTTAATGCTTGAATACAAAGCATTGGAGCTGATCATTAAGAACGATATGGTTGATTTCTATCCCCTATTCTCCATCATTGAGCAAATTCGTGAGATGAACGCAACCATCCAAGAAGGGAACGAACCTGCCGAGGACTGGGTGCAAGCTACTACAGCAGTGGATATTCAGTTTCATCGCAGCATCATGATCATGAGCGAGAACGTTCCCATGCTGCAAGCTTGGAACCTAATGGCGAGCACGATGTATACGGCTTTAACGATTTCGAATAGCAGCAATTTCAATAGTTTTCATGATTATTACAAAGATCACAAAGCCTTCTCGGATCTGATCATTCAACGCAACCCGATCGTGCTCGAAAAAATCGTGGAACATATTTCGAAAGCCAAGAGACTCGTTCTTGATCGACTTAAGAGCCGCTAATAGATACCACACAAAAGGGGACTTGCAAAATGTATGATTTTACAGGGCAAGTAGCGCTTGTCACAGGCGCTGGGAGAGGTATCGGTAAGAGAATTGCTTTGAAACTTGCTGAGTGCGGCGCGGTTGTTGTCGTAAACTATGCGAACAGCGAACAAGGAGCAAACGAAATCGTTAGTGAAATTACAAAGTTAGGCCGGCAAAGCTTTGCCCACAAGGCAGACGTATCCGATGTAAGTCAGATTCACGAAATGGTAGAGAAAACGATTGAAAGATTCGGCAAAATCGATATTCTCGTCAATAATGCCGCTATCGATCCGACGATCGATTTTTTCGAAGTGACGGAAAGCTTCTGGGATCGGGTTGTCGACACCAACTTGAAAGGCGCGTTTTTTTGCGCGCAAGCTTGCGCCGCTGCAATGAGACAGACCGGTAGAGGCAAAATCATTAACATAAGCTCCGTCCATGGTAACCTTACAATGCCGCAATACGCCGTCTATGCCTCGACCAAAGGCGGTATGAACGCATTGACCCGACAACTCGCTCTCGATCTGGCCCCTTATAACATCAACGTTAACGCAGTTGCTCCAGGTGCGACGGAAGTAGAGAAATTCTCAGAAAATCCGAATCATGACAAATATGCGGTGGGCAAGCAAATCCCGCTTGGACGAATCGGTTATCCAGAAGACGTCGCCGCCGCAGTCTCTTTTCTAGCGAGTTCTGGCGCTGACTTTATTACAGGTCAGATCCTTACCGTCGATGGTGGATCGAGCACTCGATTTTTCCTGCAATAAAGAACATATACCAATTGAGATGATATAATTAGAGACGAGCCGAGATGATCAGCAATCGAAGTCACTATCCTGTAGGAGGAAAACAATGACCATATCAGGTGTTATTCCGCAGCTACGAACGATGAATCTTGACAGTACGATTCAATTCTACACGATGAAGATAGGCTTCGAGCTCGAGTTCCGATATGAGGATTTCTATGCCGGCATTCGTGCAGGGAACCAGGTCATCCATCTAAAGCTCGCTGATGAACAGGACCCCTCGATCCCCTTTACTCGAGACGGTGATCATTTCCATCTTTACCTGCAGACGGACGATGTAGCTAGCTTCGCAGAGGAATTAAAAGCCCGCGGAGTTACTCTGGCTAGAGATGTGTGCGAGACGGAATGGAATACGAAGGAATTTATTATTGAGGATGACCAGGGACATACGATATATTTTGGCGAGGCGCTTTAGTTCACGCAGAATGGACAATAACGCAGAACAGGCTGCCGTATTGGCAGCCTGTTCATGCTCGAGAAAGAAGGCTATTGGGACTTCCTCTCGGTTTTTTTAACAATGGCTCCGCTTCCTCCTCTAACGGCGAATAAGAGCTCTACGTTCCGTTTAACCGTCAAGTCAAGCCTAGCAACCCCTGCAATATTCCCCTGATTTCGTAAATATCTCTCATCTCTTGAACCGTTTTCCCTGTATGTCTTACGTAGATCTCCCTCATATAGTCAGCGCCGAAATCATGCAGGAGCAATGCGGCAAACACCATCGTAACCGTATCCGGATGATCGACATCTGCGACAAATGCTTGGATCGCTGCTGGATCTTGGTCGAAGAGATCAAACAATATGGGAGGATACTCATACCAAGCTGGGGCGAATGAGCTTTCCGCAAAATCAATCATGTAGAGCTCGGCATTCTTATCGACTATGAGATTGTTGGCGTTGATATCTCCATGTACACAGACGCAAGAAGACAAGTCGAGCTCGTCGATAAGCGCTGCAGCTTGCTTCCTCACGGACTCCGGGTACGGCTGCCATCTGTGGTTTAGTTTTGCCTGATCACGAATGCCCGAAGCATCCATCTCCTGCTCAGGCTTGGTGTTATACAGAGCCATATTGCTCTTAAGATCTTGGATAAACCGCATCCTCTTGGCAGCATCGAGCTTCTTGAAAACTTCTCCCGCGACCTCGCCCTCAATGAATTCCGAGATGATGTACGGAAATAAGTACTTGTCTTGCAAGTAGGAAGCTGCAACGATCTTCGGCGTACGAATGCCTAGCTCATGCGCTCTTCGCGTGGATTGTACCTCCAATTCGTAACTTGCGTCAGATCCCATGCCAAGTTCTTCCGGTGCGAAGATCTTGATGACATAGCTTCCGGCTCTAAACACCGCATTCGTTGCAGGCGTAAGCAATGCGAGCTGGTCGCTACCAACAAGCGTTTCCCTCTCGAATATGGCGCGGATTAACGGACTGAACTCTTCTATGGACTGCAAGACCGATGACCAGGTGGGCCAATCGAAGATTTCTTTGTGAAAAAGCGTCCCCATTCTCTATTTCTCCCTCATGAATATCGGAAATGAACTCATTGGTGCTGCAAACGTGCGATTTCTCCGCTCATGCCTTTAACAATGCCATCGAACCATGCTTTACCTTGAGGAACCCATCTCCTAGCGGCCTGTGCAAACCAAGCAAGATAAAGGAAATGATAGAGTTGTACAATCCCAATGGGAACATGCTGTGTTGGATCAATTCCCAATGATAGAAGCAGCGTAGCCGTATCCAATAAGACCGGTCCACGAATCGGCCGCTGCCAGTCGAGGACTCTGTAACCATCAGATGTAACCAGGACATTGTCTGCTTTCAAGTCCCCATGGACGTAGCCTGCCTGAGTGCGGAGCGCATTCATAATCGTAGAACCTTTACTCCATTCAGAGAGGCTGCTTACCAGCTCGAGATCGACTTGCTTAAAACTCCCTTCATGAATCAAGAAACGCATGTCCTCGAAGACCTCTTCGGTATAAGCAACCCAGCGCTCTTCAGTACTAATATCTAAAAATATCGGCAGATCTCCCTCTATCTCCCCGATCTTTCTTAGTAGTTCTGCAGCAATACTTAGGATTTCTGTCTGCTCTAGCCCAATGTCATTCAACCGCGGTGCAGTGACATCCTCCATGATTATTGCCGTCATGCCGCCTTCTGCTTCGATCGCTCGCACAGACACCAAGATCTCCGATCGAGCCTGAGCGTAGAAGCTTGCTTCAATTGTCGGCGGAGCCTGCACCTTGTAGATGTAGCTATTGCCACTCGCGGTTCGAACGCGCTGGACGCATGATAGAGGCCATTCGTGAATCGTGGTTCTCTCCGATACCGAACTATGCAGGAATTTGGTTAGCTCGTCGTCGTCATGCAGCAATATATCGTATGATGGATGTCTGTACATAACTGTATACACCTCTCCTGTTAGGTCTGCTAAACATCTGCTTCAATCTCAGCTTTCAAGCGCAGCCATTTCACCTTCAGCTCACTATCTACCGTCTCCCAATCATAACGTTGGAATAAGAAATTATAATCGAGCAGCCTTCGGTAACTAATGAATCTCGGCAATGCTTCAAGCCACCAATTCTCGATGGGTTGTACCTCTTGATAGCCCTTCAGAAACCATTCTAGGAACCACGCTGCATGGTTGTTCGGATTCCCCTCTATATTCAGTCGCTTATGCCTTACGCTGACCGAGTATAAGATGATGGCAATGTCATAAACGAACCAATGGTAGCAGGAGTCGTCAAAGTCAAACGCGGTAATGGTACCATCTTCCGTTACAAAAATGTTGTGTGCATGCAGATCACAGTGGACAAGGCCGTAGTTCCGCGAGTCTGTCGGAAGCGTTTCCAACCAATTTAACAACTCGGTCGCTTGTTTCCTTGCAATAACCTCTTCTTCCGGCAAGTGCTGCAACATATCCATCCACGGCTCTTGCTTCCAATCCCGTCGTTTGGCATTGTGCAAGGGAACATAGGATTGGGTTAGCAAGTGCATCTGTCCGAGAGTCCGTCCCCAGTGAATAAACATGTTCGGGGTCCAGTCTTCCTCCGTCGGAGTTCTGCCAGGAGCTTTAGCGAATAATGAAGCATGATAGCCCTCTGTAACATGCTCAACCCATCTACCTGTTCTTGATGTGAACGGCTGAGGAATAGATACTCCATTTTTAAACATGTATTTCATAAAGTGCAGTTCAGCAACGATCTCTTGTTCGCTACGCCAGCTTTCTCTCGATACACGTAATATCTGATCACCGTGACCGTTATGTGCGGGAGATTGAAATACAGCATTAACATTGCCGCCTATATAAGTAAGAAGACTAGCATCCAGCCCAAAGGCGTCTGCTGCTGCGTCCAATACGCTATCCTTTAGCATTTCAATCCCCTTTCTCAATTAAAGCTTATCTCCATATTTCCGTATATGTACGAGACTTTCCTACCTCTATTTGTCGAAATACCCAATCAAAAAGCCCGCAGAATACGCGGACTTTACGACTCATTATCTTCCTACTTCAGTGCTCGATCAGATACGTAAACGTACCTCTCGAATCGTGCCAGAACATGACTCTTCTGTGTAGGGTGATTCTTGTACAAATAGTCGATAAAATAGCCCGGATTCTCCGAATTGCCTTCGAACATATCGTAATGCGCTGGAATGACGGTGTCGATACCCGCAGCGACTGCGAACTCGGCCGCCTCGCGGAAGTTCATGTTGCCCACAATATCACGCGCCAAACGGAAAGGATCGCGGCCATTAATCGGCAGCAGCGCGCAGTCGACGTTCTCCGCTTTCACGGCATCGATCATTCCCGGATAAATCGTCGTATCTCCCGCATGGTAGAATGTCACACCGTTCAGCTGAATCACGTAGCCGACGAAACGATGATCAAGCGCCTCATCATACTCTAGATCCTCATGGGCAGCCGGGATCGGCATGTATCGAAGGCCTTTTACCTCCTGCCACTCGCCTGTCTTCGCATGAACGCGTCGCTCCAGTGGCACGCCATATTCAGCGAGGGCGTTCAGACAATAGCCTGGCGCAACAAATACCGTATCGCTGCGATTGTTCGCCATCCCTGGAATCGTATCTGGATCCATGTGATCAATATGATCATGGGTAATCAGCACACAGTCGGCATTGACCGCCTCTTCCGGTCGGAGCGGTGGCTTGAACCGCCTGTAAGGTGCATCGGCCAAATAGGGATCTATATATACAATCGTATCTCCACCTTTGATGACGACGCTTACTTGCCCGAGAAACCAAATAGCGAGCATGCCATAAGGGACTCGGGTTTCGTTGATCTCCTGAATTAACGCTTCGCCCGTACGAACGTTAGGATTGTCCATGTTCTCTCTGTTCCCCCTTAAAATTTCAGCATTCAGTTAAACACAAGCGGAGCTTGGCAATTTCTCTGTCATAACCTTCCGCACCATCTGGAAACCAGCGCAGCGCACAGTCAGTGAACCAGGAAATCTTCAGAATACCTAACAAGTCTATCACACCAGCGTTTACATGTGGTTTAGGGTCCATACCTAATTCTTCTAACAGATTTGCTCGATTAAGTTCAATGGGTCCGTAAAATGCTTTCTGCCAATCAATGACCTTGATTCCATCTGGATGCATAATGATGTTGCCGCGGTTCAAATCTCCGTGTACTAAACCGCTCTCCGATTGGATCACGGCGAGAACCGAGAAATGCTTACACACCTCTGCGATTCGACCCAGTACATCTCGATTGGTCTCATGGAAGGTTCCACGCTCAATTAACGTTTCAAGATCTCTTATTAACGCGCTAGTGTAACGTTCCCAATTAGATAGACCGCTAATGTTAGTTAGAAAAGGGAGATCTCCGCCAACTTCAATGTGAGAGATTTGATCGGTAATGTCATCGACGAGCCGTAGCGCTTCATCTCTATCCAGAGTAAGCTCGGATAGGCAAGGAGCCTGAATATCCTCTAAGAGCAACGCATGAAGCGAATCATTCTGCTCAATCGCTCGCGCGTTTACTAAGAGAGAAGATCGCGCTGCCCGATAGAACGGAGCCTCAACCGAAAATTCACCTTGCACTTTATAAATAATCGTCGATTCATCATTCATACGAATACGCTGGACACAGGAAAGCGGCCATTGGTGTAGCGTCGATCGCTCTGTAATGGAAGCTCCCAGGATGGATTCAAGCTCTTCGTCATCGTGCAAAAGCAAATCGAAATACGGATGTTTATACAAGTGAGTCCCTCTCCCTAACAGCTGTAAGTGGATTAGTTACGACGTGCGCTAGAAAAAAAAGCTTCTCATTAAGAACGCATGAGAAGCTTAAAGAGTGCTAGCAATTCCATACTAGAGACTAGATGCCCATTCCACCTGCGATAGAGAGCTCCGTTCCCGTTACCTGAGTAGATTCATCCGACAGCAGGTAGACGACGCCATAGGCCATGTCATCCGAAGTCTGCATGCGTCCAGTTGGAATGCGCGTTGTCGCCCATTCCTGCAGCTGCTCCTCGGAATAGCCCAATTTCCCATACAGCTCCAATTCGCCTTCGGACGCCACCCAGCCAACAGTTACCCAGTTCGAACGGATGCCATCCCCGGCATAATGGACGCCGATATTACGGTTAAGAGTGCGCAGCGCGCCCTTCGAGCAAGCATATGCCACAAGATCCTTGGAGCCTTTATAGCCATTCGTGGAACCAATCTGAACGATGGAGCCGCCGCCTGTCTTCTGCATCTCTGCAATCGCATACTTCGAACAGAAGAATGCCCCTTTGACGTTGACATCGAAGATGGAGTCGAAGAACTCCTCCGTCGTTTCCAGTATCGAGCTTCTCGGGAAGATGCCTGCATTATTGACAAGACCATCTACGCGTCCGAAATGCGCGACCGTCTCCTCGATTAATTCGCGGCAGCCTGCCTCGCTGCTAATATCTTTCTTAATGAACAGCGCTTCCGCACCGAAATCCTCGGCAATCAGCGAGACGACTTGGCTTCCGTCCTGCTCGTTCCTGCCGCTAATGACAACCTTCGCGCCTTCGGCTGCGCACATTCGCGCGATACCTTTTCCAATTCCTCTCGTTCCGCCGGTAACTACGATCACTTTGCCTTCCAGACGATTATTACCCATGAATAATTAGCCTCCCGTCTCCTGCTTGGATCTCGCTAGCGCTTCCATACCTGCTTGCAGCGTTTCGACGATTCGATCGACATCGTAGATGCTGCCCCTCCACGTTCCTCCGCTTGCTGCTTGAAGTGCAGCCCATAACCGCGTATCATCAGGCAGTCCTGGGTCGGCACCAAGGTCCGGATGAGACGGGCGAGCTGCCAATATCGCGGCGCCGTCCTCCGGGCTGAAGCGCGCTTCGCCTTGACCTACGAAATCAATGCTGCCTTCCAGCTTATTGATATCAATACGGACATCAATCCAATCGCCGTTCTGCAGCTTGCCGATTGGACCGCCAACCAACGCTTCGGGACTGATGTGCCCGATACAAGCTCCCGTAGACACGCCAGAGAACCTTGCATCTGTCAGCAGTGTCACATGCTTGCCGAATGGCAAATGTTTTAACGCGGAGGTCAACTGGTACGTTTCTTCCATCCCTGTACCTGAAGGCCCTCTGCCCATCAATACGACAATATCGCCAGCCTGAACTTGACTGAGCTTAATGGCTTTAACCGCCTGTTTCTCGGAGGTGAATACTTTGGCCTGACCGAGATGGCGGTATACCCCGTCTTCCCCGACAACGCTTGGATCAATTGCAGTTGACTTGATAACCGAGCCTTCTGGAGCCAGATTGCCTATTGGAAAAGTAACCGTGGACGTCAATCCTCTTGCATATGCACGTTCCGGACTCATAATGACTTCATCTGGATCAATGCCGTCGATTTCTTGTAAACGTTTGCGAACGATTTGGCGCCGCTCCGAATCTTCCCACCAGTCTAGGACGTTGTCTAGCGTTTCTCCCGAAACTGTTTTGACGTTCAGATTGAGCAGACCGAGCTTACGCAGATGAAGCATAACCTCCGGAACGCCCCCTGCCATAAACACGCGGATGGTCGGATGATACTCAGGTCCGTTCGGCAGCACGCTCACAAGCCGCGGAACCGCCTTGTTAACCCGGGTCCAATCCGCAACATCAGGTATCCGGCATGCTGCCGCATGAGCAACTGCCGGGATATGCAGCAGCAAATTCGTCGAGCCGCCGAATGCCGCATGAACGACCATCGCATTCTCGATGGCAGCATCTGTTAAGATATCTCGCATCGTAATGCCGTTTTCATTCATCCGCTGAATCGCTCTAGCAGATTGACTAGCAATGTCACGCCAGATTTGCTGGCCGGACGGTGCGAGCGCCGAATGCGGCAGTGACATGCCAAGCGCCTCGGCGACAACCTGTGCGGAGGCGGCGGTGCCAAGAAACTGGCAGCCGCCTCCTGGCGTCGCACATACACGGCAGCCTAGATCTGCCGCCTCTTCCAGCGTGATCTGACCATGGGAATAGCGTGCACCGATGGTCTGGATCTTCGCCGCGTCTTCACCGACAGTCGGCGGAAGCGTAACGCCTCCTGGCACGACTATTGCAGGAAGATTATGCATCGCTGCAAGGGCAATCATCATGGCGGGAAGTCCTTTGTCACAGGTTCCCACCCCAATGACGCCGCTTCTTGTCGGAAGCGAACGGATCAAGCGCCGGTACACCATCGCGGCATCATTGCGGTAGGGCAGTGAATCGAACATACCGGTCGTCCCCTGTGACCGGCCGTCGCAAGGATCACTTACATAGGCGGCGAAGGGAACTCCGCCAAGCGCGCTCACTTCAAGCGCAGCCTCTTTGACGAGAATGCCTACTTCCCAGTGGCCCGTATGGTAGCCGAGCGCGATCGGCGTGCCGTCTTCGCTGCGGAGACCGCCTTGCGTGCTAAGGATAAGTACCTGCTTGCCGAGAAGTCGCTCGGGCTTCCACCCCATGCCGACATTTTGACTCATGCCGAATAAATCTCCGCTTGGGAGATTCATCAGCATATCGGAAGTTAGCGGAAGCTTACCCTCTGGACCGGCTGCGTGGGTGAAGATGTCATAACGATTCGGATCTTCTGCGCCCATAATGAAACGTATTGCTTCGGACATCGTGTTACCTCACCTCAGGTTTGTTATTTCCAGCATACGATCGTTTCGCCAGATAGGGCATCCGAAGCGGAGCCGCACAGGAACATAACGATGCTAGACATATCTTCTGGCTGCGCGATGCGCTGCAGGCGGGACCGTCCTTCTTCGCTGCCTACAGTCCGCGTTGCTAGGAATCTTCCGGTATAAGTTGGAGCAGGCGAGATGCAGTTCACGTTTACATCATACTTTCTCAGCTGCTCAGCAAGGCTTCGTGTATAGAACGAAATGCCAGCCTTAGCCGATGCGTAGATAATTCCCGACGTCACCGGTACATGTCCTGCAATCGATCCGACATTCACGATCTTGCCCGATCTTCTCTCTTTCATATACGAACCCGCAAACTTGCAGGCATACATGGTCGACAACAGGTTCCGCTCGACAACCGAACGAATATCTTCGACGGATATATCAAGCGCATCGTTAGGATCAGGGCGAGGCGTGTTCAGACCGATGTCGCCTCCCGCGTTATTGACGAGAATATCCAAGGAGCCTAGCTCGGCAATGGCGCCGTTGATGAGCGACTCGACTTGAGCCGGATCGGCCAGATCAGCTGTGATAAACGCCGATTTCACGCCAAGCTGCCTGATCTCCTCGGCAACCGCATGGCCGGAAGCCGCTTCATTGAATTCAGCTGCTGAGGTATCCGAAATGTCATGAATAATCACGTTAGCGCCAGCGCGAGCGAGATCAAGCGCGTATTGCTTTCCAAGCCCCCTGCTCGAACCGGTAACTAGCGCATTTTTACCTTGCAATCCTGTCGTATTCACAATGATCCCCCCTGCGATATTGTAGATTCGCTGCGGCTTCCAAACTTACGGATCTGATTCGAAAGGTAACCCATCGCGATATCCATCTCTTCCAGCTCATACTGGGCGATTTCATCCGGCGTCTTCCCTTGCTCGTATGGCGTTCTCCAATCGCCGCCTGCTCGGGCGTTATCCTCCACAAAGCGTAGAATTCGGGTTAGCTGAGCTGCGCTGCGAGGTGGATATTCAGTCCAGTAATCCTCCTGAAGCACCCGCACATGCCGCGCTTCAAGCGCACCGTGTTCAACAGACATCGTTACATTCGGGTTAACCTCGCTTAATAGCTGGAAGAGGCCCGGGAAGTCGATGACGCCTTGCCCGACTGGACAGCGAACGAGACGGTATCCATCTTCTGAACGGTAGATCTTATAATCCTTCAGATGAGCATTCTTGACATACGGTGCAACTTTTCGGAAGAAATCGGCGGGATGCTCGGCTGTAGCAAGCGGGTTGCCAGTATCAAGCGTGATCCCGAACCGCTCGGAGCCGATCGTTTCGCATAGCCACAGTATTTCTTCGGAAGCGATATCCTGGTGATTCTCCACAGTGAGATTGACGCCGAGTGTCTCCGCGACTTCCGTAGCTTCCTGGAAGGAGCTCAAGATTTGCTGGAGAAAAGGCTGCCAGGTTCCCGCCATATGACGGCGATCTCCGCCGAATTTAGCACCGCCTACGACAGTACGGAGCGTAATCGCGCCAGCAAGCTTCGCAACATGAAGCGCTTTCACAAGTGCGGCAGGCTCGAAACCGCCCATCGCAACATTGACGAACATCCCTTTCTGCTTCGAGTAAGCGGCAACTTCCACAGGGTCGCTCTGCGTTAACACATCTAGAGGAATTTCCACGCCTTCAAGGCCGTAAGCTTCAGCCATGTCAATCTGATCCTTCGCCGTAATGCGCACCCGATTAGAAGCGCCAGCAAGCCCCATATGATATACCGTTCCGTAAGCAGTAAGTCCGAATCTCATCTACGATCTCCTCCTTATTCTGCCGTCCATCCGCCGTCTATGACGATGGATGACCCAGTCATAAAGCTCGATACGTCGGAAGCGAGGTATACTAATAAACTCGCTAGCTCCTCCGGCTTGCCCCAGCGTTTGATCGCCAGATGATTCATAAAGAATTGATTGGCCTCAGGATTGTTCATAACGACTTGGTTAAGTTCCGTGGCAAAAGGACCCGGGCAGACTGCATTCGCGGTTATGTTATGCTCCGCCCATTCCAGCGCCATTACTTTCGTCAGTTGAATAAGACCGCCTTTGCTGGAGCAGTATGCGGATCTTTCTGCAAGACCAACCGTTCCCAGCATGGATGCGATGTTAATAATACGGCCGAATTTCTGCTTGATCATATGCGGAACAACTGCTTTCGCGCACAAAAAAGGCGCTTTCAAATTTGTCCCTTGCACGAGATCCCAGCTCGCCTCATCGTAATCGAGGATCGGCTTGCGCACGTTCACTCCAGCATTGTTAATTAAGATATCAATACGCCCGAACTTCTCGATGACTTCCAAGGCTGCTCGTTCGATCTGTGTGTAATCCAGCACATCAAGCGCCACTCCCGCCGCTCTAATGCCCGTTTCTTCGGTCAACAACGCTGCTGCTTGCTCAGCTTTACCGAGATCCCGGCTGGTAACGACAACCTGTGCTCCGGCAGAGGCTAGCGCACGGGCGAATTCAAGACCTAACCCTTGCGTGCCCCCCGTAATTAGCGCTGTTTTTCCTTCCAAAGTAAACATGTTTGCAGCGTACACTCCTTCCACAACCTCATCATAGTAAAGTCTATTAGGAAAGCGCTTCCTTGTTCATGTCCAATATTATACTTTATAAGTGCAAAGTCTGTCGAAATAGGTCGAATCGTAAAATTTTTCTAATGGCGCGGCTTGTTCCACTCGTACTTGATATCATCTAGCTGCTCTTCATTAACAAATCCTCTGCCAACAATTCGAAATCCGTTTCGCTCATAAAATCGCTCTGCTTTCTTATTAACGTCAAAGGTGTATAAGAACAAAGTTCCATCAGATTGCTGTTTGGCGAGGTTCAGAAGCTCCTTCCCCATCCCTTTCCCCTGATGCCTCCTCTCAAGTTCGGAACACTGTAAGCGCTAGCCGTTGAAGCGCCAAATACCGAGAATAATGCGACTAGCATAGTTAGGACGACGAAACCAGAAATTCTTCTTCTCAATTTCAATGTCTCAATACCTCCTTGACGTATGGGAGATTGCGAAACGAATTGTGCCCTCCTCCTCTAGTCAAATATCCAGCTTGGTTAAGCGCTTTCAAGTTTGAGTTAGCTCTGTAGTTAGCCCCATCTTAAACGAGAAAAGCCGAAGCTGAATAGTGATAATTACTTTCGGCGATGTATCGTTTTTTTAGAAACGAAAAAAATCCGCTAGGGAAGCGGATTTTTCATGATAAAGCACTGGAGATGTCAGGTTGTTTATGGCTGCTCGAGCTATCCATTGGAACTTTCACCTTATGCGGCCTTTTAAATAAAAGTAACCCTGCGATCAGCGCCATTATCCCGAGAGCCTTCTGCCAGCTGAACGGAACCTGTTCGAGTCCGAACCAGCCTGCTGAATCCCACCATAGCGCGCAAATCAGCTGAGACGCCATGACTATCGTAGTCGAAGCGCTTGGACCGAGAAGTCGAACTCCATTAACGACACAGGTCACTACGCCAATTCCTAATAAACCGCTGAACCAGAACCAGACAGGCATCGATGGCCATTTTGTGAAATCAGCGCCTTCTACTAACAATCCCATCCCCAGCGAAGCGATGAACCCCATCCCCAGCACGAGCGCGGTTGTCGTGCGAGTGTGAACCGCATGATTCACTTTATTATTAAACAAAGTCTGTACGCTTACGAGCATACCTGCCATGAGTGCCAATACAATACCGATTAGCAATGCTGCTTCCTCCGTTCTCCACGTTCGTATATATTTTGGCCGGCGACTGCTTCAAGCCCCGCACGGTCAAGAACAATAAGTGCTCCCCGGCTTCGTTCAAGAAGCTTCGACTTGCAAAACTTCAGAATGACTCGATTCAAATGCCGATAGCTTGTGCCGATTAAACTCGCTATATCTTTCAAATTCGTAGTGCTCACCTTCGCTTCTTCCGGAGCTGTCACGGATAACAAGTAGCTGGCCAATCGCACCTCAACCGGATATAACAGATTGAAGCTGAGTGAGATCGACTTGCTGTGAAACTTGTGCGAGACCAGATGCAGCAGAAACTGCAGGAACGACACTTCTTCCCGGTACAGATGCAGCGAACGTTGATGAATACCAATCGCCTCAACGGCCGTAACGGCCGTTACCGTATTCAACGTGTCCAGCCCGCTTAGACACTCGATCTCGCCAATGACCCCGAGCGGCGAGTTGAAATTGACCAGCAGCGTATTCCCATCCGATGACGTCGTATAAACCTTCACTTTCCCGCTCACGAGTACGAATATCCATTCCTGCGTCTCGCCTTGCCTGCATAGAGCTTCCTCTGGGCCAAACTTGAACAGCACGAGATGCTGTCGAAGTGCATTCGGGAAGACATTACCCAGTTCATATTGGTCGAGATATTGTTTTATCCGATCTGCGTTATCGAATTCCTTCATCTTAGCGTCCTCTCTCCTTCATGCGATCGCAGCCTAATAGGATAGACATAAGATTCCCGTAATCATGAGTCCAATTCCAATCCAGTGCGGCAAACGAAGCTGCAGCGTGCGCGTCCCGAACCATCCGGCCTTCTCCATGCCAAGCGTGGCCAATACTTGAGCGATCATTAATGAAGATACCGTTAAAGCTGCGCCATTGTGATGAAAAGCAGTAATGCTGCTGAATATGATAATCGCTGCCAGCATGCCGCCCATCCGATAATGGAACTTTACCTGAGAGAGCTTCCTCCAAGATTGATCCTTCATCATCCATATGACCATCAAAGCAGCAACAAACCCTGTTCCTTGCGTTAAAGTCGCCGCTTGCCATGTTCCGAGCCGAGTGCCGATTACGGCATTGGCGGTACTTTGCATCGTTAGAAATACGCCGCCAAGTATCGCATAACCAATTCCTTTCATTCCTCTTCTTCCTCCCCAATCCAACTGCTCTCTTTATTTAACAATGGACGGTTGATTTCGAAAAGGACATATGTCCTAACTGTTCATGGTAGCAGAAACATACTTGCTTTCGCATCGTCTGGCATCATACCTGCAAATAAAACGAACTTGTTCTCATACTAAAAAAGCGAAACTGCGCTTCGTGGGCGCAGTTTCGCATGGTATCAGCATTATTACTTCACTGCTCCGTCTATCGTAATTAATCCTCTTCCAATAAAATTCGCTGTCACCGGCTTCTTTCCGGCCTCCCGTGCCCACACCGACAATTGACCGATGTGATGAATTTCGTGAGCGATCACGTGTCGCATCACCTCTCCGTAAGTATGGGCTTCCTGTTCTCCATCGTCAGTAATATCAATCATAATGCGATCTTCCAGACTGTCATTCCACGATTGGACAAATGGCATAAGCTCCTGATGGCAGCGTGCGGAGAAATCCTTTACTTGCTGCAACGTGGCTATTTCCTCAAATGACGGGATTGTGATCTGCTTGTTTTGGATTCCGCCACTTAGCCAGCCATATTCGACTGCAACAATATGATAGAGTGTGGGCAAAATGCAACCTAGTCCACCGGTGCGCTTTCTCATTAGCTCTTCTTCGGCCACTGACTCGCACCAGCTAAACCAATCATTTCGAACTTGCCAGTTATATTGAAATAGCTTCAACATGGACTAACCTCCTATTTTTTTCTCCATACCCCGCCGCCACAAGGAACGAACCCGCAGTTTGTATAGAACGATGCGTGCTTCGTGTCGAACGTCAACGTTACAATCTCAAGACCGGCAAGCTCTGCTTCTTGAAGCAATCGCTTTACAAGTGCTTCGCCAATCCCCTTCCTCTGATGTTCCGGATGTATGATAATGTCCTCCATATAGCCATGCTGCAAGCCCATTCCTGCAACATAACCGAAGGCAATCAGTTCATTACGCTCATCCCGGACTCCCGCCCAGAAATTGCAGCGCTCAAACAAAATCGGATAATCAGAATGTCTCCCCTCCCAACCAACGGTCTCTCTTAGTTTGGGGACTTCGTCCGGCTCGATCGATAAATTAATGACAATCTCTTGCTGCGGCTGCTGCCATTGCTCATTACTGTTCATTTGGACCACCCCCCCGAGGTTATTACTTACGTAAACGAGCTTCCTCTTCCTTAATCCGCTCAACTGGAATGCGATCAAATAAGTGATTCACGCCATATATTTGCAAGCCTGTCGGAACGGAAGTAAGCTTCCAGCCCGGATCTCCGATAGCTAGAAAAGCTCGTATTTGTCTGCATGATGCTGGTATAAACGGATTCAGCAAATAACTAAGATTGGCGATAATTTGCGTGCAGACGAACAGGGTTTGGGAACAAGCTGCTTGATTGTCGTGATAGGTGAGCCAAGGCTTCTCCTCGTCGAAATATTTGTTTGCTCTCCGAATTGCACTAAATATCATTTCCAACGCTTCTTTAAAGCGCCCCGCCTCAATCAGCTCACCTACTTGGTGATAAAGGTTTTCGAGTGTCAACGACCAGTCCGAATCAAGGTTTCCAGCAGGTATCCGGGAATCGAAGGACTTCATAACAAAAGCAAGGGTCCGATTCACAAAATTCCCGAAAGTTCCAAGAAGCTCTCCGTTATGACTGTGAATGAACTCTCTCCACGAAAAGTCGCTGTCTCGTTTCTCAGGACCATTGGCAATCAAGAAGTAGCGAATCGAATCGTTGGAATAGCGCTCAAGTATATCCGGAACCCAAACTGCCCAATTCCGACTCGTGGAAAACTTCTTACCTTCCAGAGTCATATATTCGCTGGAGAAGATACGATCTGGACGATGCAAATCAACGGCTCCTGATAGAATGGAAGGCCAAATTAACGTGTGGAAGGGTATGTTATCCTTACCGTGTACGTAATAGGCAATGGTCGTGTTATCGTCCCGCTCCCAGAATGGCTTCCAGTCTGTATCATTAGTTTCCGCCCATCGGATACTTGCTGATAGATACCCACTCACTGCTTCTATCCAGACATAGATCTTCTTGCCTTCGAATCCACTGACGGGAACATCGACTCCCCAGTCCAAATCCCGGGTTACTGCCCTATCTTGAAGCCCTTCCTTCAAATACCTTTCTGTCATCTGAACCGCATTGTCTCTCCAGCCTACGGCCTCTTTCTTATAAGCATGAAGCTCCTCTTGAAGCTTGGATAGCAACAGATAATAATGCTCGGTCTGCTTGTCGACCGGCGAATGTCCGCAAAGCTTGCATGTTCTGTCTAGTAGCTCCGATGGATCCAACAAAGTAGAGCAGTAGTCGCACTGATCACCTCTTGCCTTTTCTCCACAGACTGGGCAGGTTCCTTCAACATAACGATCTGGAAGGAAACGCGCATCATTCTCGCAATAAGTTTGTAGTACGGTTCTGCGGTCAAGATAGCCGTTATCCAGAAGCTGAAGGAATAGATGCTCAACCGTCCTGTGATGATGTTCCTCATCGGTTCGAGCGTATAGATCGTAAGAGAAATCTAACCTTGAGAAACAATCCAAAAACTCATTATGATATTTATCAGCAATTTCCTTCGGGCTCACTCCCTCTTGCGCGGCTTGCACAGCAACTGGTGTACCATGACAATCGCTTCCCGAAACGTATAATACATGATCTCCACGTGCTCGGTGGTACCGCGCCAACACATCCCCAGGCAGAACACTTGCTAATCTCCCTAGATGAAGTGAGCCATTCGCATAAGGCCATGCCCCTCCAATAAAAATTTTTCTCATCGTATCCCCTCCTTAATTCCCTTTTAGCGGACTATTTTGCGCACAAAAAAGACCCCCATCCCAAAAGGGACGAGAGTCTGTTATCACTCACGTGGTACCACCCAGTTTCGTAGATGCCTCACGGCATATACCTCTTCGAGTACGCCGCCGCAAACGGTTATACTCTAGCACGATAACGGGTGCAGGTTCCCGGCGCAGCCTATTGCTAATTGAGGGTTCGGTGCGCGGCTCAGAGACCATATTCGCGGGTGACTTCTTTACTCCGTTTCACCGGTCCGGAGCTCTCTGGTCAAGTCGTCTTCCCGTTACTCGTTCTCATCGTTGCCTTATTTATTAAAGTTATTTCCAATTATATACAGTTAATTTCATGTTGTCAACGATCATCCCAGCTATCTTGTCTCTCTGTGGAGCGTCATCTTTTTATGGGTCGGGCAATATTTTTTAAGCTCCAGACGCTGTGGGTTGTTTCTCTTGTTCTTGGTCGTCATATAGTTGCGTCCACCGCATTCTGTGCATGCCAATGTAATAATTACGCGCATGATGATTATCACCTTCCTTTGTCATATGGTATGACTGAAGGAATCTGGGTGACAATCGAAGGCACATGGAACGGATCAAATATGCGAGAATTTGGCAAATTTCTGCTTGTACATTTTCTCTAGCAGCTTAGACAGACTTTACAAATAAGGCCAGTGCCACCAAATACGGTAATTTATTTGCAGATTGCGAATAGCTCCGTTAAGTTCGAGATCGTATAAGTGCTTTGAATATCTGTTGGATTCTGCTTCGAATTTCGGTTGATCCAACAAGTATTTATACCTGACAGCAAGCCGCCTTTGATATCTGTTTGAAGCGAATCCCCAATAATAAGCGCTTCTTCTCTGTTGAAATTCGAGATCTGGTTGATGACGTGATCGAAGAACTTAGGAGAAGGCTTCGAATAGCCAATACTTTGCGAGTCAAAGATATCTTCGAAGTAGTCATATAGCCCCGCCGTCTTCAGTCTCTTTATCTGCGTGCGGGTGATCCCATTCGTAATGATGAACAGTCGATGGGTTGCAGATAAGCGCTGACACACTTCCAAAGCGCCTTCGATATGAAGCTGTTCTCCATCTCCTAACAATTCTCGATATCGACTCTCCCATTCAGGACCATCCACGACAGATCCCATCTTCAACATCGTCTCTGAAAATCTCGAGTTCAGAACGACGTCGAGCGTTATCGTTCCATTCTCATATTCGGTCCACAGCTGTTTGTTCACGGAGTTATATAATTGAAACAACTCATCCGAGAATGTATGACCATATTGCTGAAATAATTGAGTCAGTGAATCCGTCTCATTCGCTCCGAAATCCAGCAGCGTGTCATCAAGATCAAATAGAAGTATTTTGTAGCCCATAGTGCCTCCATTTATGATCCGTTATTTATGAGCTGCTGGCTGATAAGCTCCCGGAACCATGGTTGTCGAGATCGCCATACGATTCCATGCGTTGATCGCATTGATCGCCATTAGCAGATCGACAAATTGTCCTTCATCGAAATGTTTGCGCACTTGCTCATACAATTCAGCGGACACGCCGCCCTCCGAAATCTTGGTTACCGCTTCTGTCAACGCCAGAGCTGCGCGCTCTGCATCCGTATAGAACGGCGCTTCACGCCAAGCATTGAGCAAATACAGTCGTTGCTCTGTCTCCCCCATCGCACGAGCATCTTTCGTATGCATGTCCAGACAGAAGGCACAACCATTGATTTGCGATGCGCGAGTTTTCACTAGCTCCAATAACGTTTTGTCTAGACCGCTTTTATTTACATACCCTTCTAATTTCAACAAGGCTTGCAAGGATTCCGGGCGCACTTTCATATAATCCATTCTGATTTCCATTTGTAGACACGCTCCTTAAGTGGTTTAGTTTAATAATCAAAACAAGTTCAACTTCAATCGATTCAAGAATTTCCTGCGGGCTAATGCCTCATTCCGCTAACAACTCAGGCTCGCCAAGAAACGCTTCGTTTTTTGCTAACGGCAGCAGCAGTTAATACTCAGTAGTGCGGAAAACAGCATGAATAGCCTTAGTACGGTTGATACCTTACTAAGGCTTTTTACATTGCATATAAGGGTATATCTTGGGCGGCACACCTGCAGCGACCATATTTAATTTTCAAAGTCTTGTGCTTGTCGGCGCCGGTCAAGATGCTTGGATATCCATCATTATGCTGGGATTGAGCATGCATCTAATCGTCTGGATGATATATCGAATGCTTAGAAATCCATCGAAAGATGCGATCGAAATCCACCAAACGCTGTTCGGCAAATTCATTGGCAATACCGTTTCTCTGCTATTAGTCGGTTATTACTTCTTGATGACGCTGTTCTTCCTCCGCGCTTATATCGAAATTATTCAAGTGTGGGTCTTTCCATCCGCTCGATTATGGGCTATGACAGGACTCATCATTTGTTTGATCTATTATGTCGTTTCCGGCGGGTTCAGAGTTGTCGCGGGGGTTAGCTTCTTCTACGCGGCTATGTTCCCGATGCTTATCTGGTTCAATTTCCCCGTCCGCCAGGGCGAACTCCATCGATTGCTGCCTGTACTCAATCATTCGTTGCTTGATTTAATTCAAGGCTCCAGATCTATTGGCTTCATTTTCTTCGGAATCGAAGCAATGCTTATTTACTTTCCTTTCTTGAAAGCTTCCGAGAAGAACGTCAAGTGGGCTCACCTTGCCATCCTGTTCTCAACAATTAAGTATGCGGCAATCATGATCATAACGCTTATGTATTTCAATCAAGGACTTCTGAAACATACGCTATGGCCAACGCTTGCGATGACGAAGATCATTGAGCTATCGTTTCTTGCCAGGTTCGAGTATCTGTTTATTTTTATGTGGCTGTTAATTATCATTCCCACGGTTTGTATCCCCATCTGATGCTGTACACGAATTATGAAGCGAGTTACTTCTCTTAAACCGCGAATTTCGTTACCTATCGTACTGATGGCCCTCTACATTGCGATTTTGACCATTAATGAGAGAACGCAGATCAAAGCTTTGGAATCGTTCATCAATGATCTCGGATTTTATTTCATCTTCGCCTATATCCCGCTACTGTTTGTCATCCATTGGATCGCTGTGAAAATAAAAAAAGACTCGCCTTCCGGCAAGTCTTCCTAAATGGTTGCAAGTTATTTGCGCCGTCTACGCCAGCCGAATATTCTGATATGAATAATGGCTCTAGTCGACCAGTGTGCCAGAACATGAAGGACAATAAAGACGACTACGAGAGGCTTGAACAACATCCAACTGACTGCCCATGCCACAAAAAGCTGCCATGGCTTCAGTCGGCGCAATAGCTTATTGGGCCACAAGCAGATTCGATAAAATACATAACGATGGCGAAGTGCTTCCAAGTATTCGACCTGATACTGTTTGTTATCTGGATTGAATTGGACCGCACTTCGCATGTAGGTCTCTTGCAGCTTATAGTCACAACGGCGAGCAGCTGCCCAAGCGAGATACAAGAGTACCATTGGCTCTTCCGTCCCATAGCGAATGGCCTCACGATCCAACCTTCTTGATTCGTCATCATCACCTAGCAGCGCTTCAATATAGCTGAGCATCGCAAGATATTGAGGATTCTCGGAATCCAGCTCAAGCGCAGCCTTCATTCGCTCCTTCGACTCTTTGAATTTCCCCTTCTTATTCAGTAGATTCGCGTCTAAGAAATAATAGTGGGCTTCATAGGGGTCAATCCGCTGCACTTCCGGAAGTGCTTTATAGAAGTCCTTCTCATTCTCGGTCTCATAATATACCGATACACGTACATACCACCCTAATTCATGCTCAGGATCCCGCTTTAACGCTTCAGTCGCCCAATGCTGAGCTTTCTCGTAATCGCTCAGCAACAGATGGATCTGTCCATACAAGGCATACGGATATGGATCATGAGGGTCATCCCGCAGCAGCGCTTCCGTTTCTGCCAAAGCTTCCTTATAACGCCTCCATGCAATGAGCTGATAGACGGCGCTATAGGATGAAGCAGATGCTGGAGTTATTAGCTCGTCCACTTAGATATCCATCCTCCTGCCTGCCCGGCTATTTAATTCCATGCTTCTTTATATAATCAAGCACGATCTGATAGTCGCCATTCATATCGCTGAAAGTGGCATAGTTTCTTGCCGTCGAGAACCAATCAATGGTCGTAGCCTTCCGTGACTTGAGCGATTTGCGTAGATCGTCCTGTTCGATCGGTTGGATTTCTCCGGTCTCGAACGTCCGCTCCATCGCGGAATCGACAGCATCCTTCACTACCTGCTCTAGATCGGCGCCGGAGAACAGCTTCGTTTCTGCTGCCAGCTTCGACAAATTGAGCGAACCGGTCGGCTTGCCTGCAAGCTTCAGCCCCAGTATCGTATTCCGTTCTTCCTCCTCCGGAGGCGGAACGAACACAAGATGATTGAATCTTCCCGGCCTACGCAATGCGGAATCCAGATACCACGGAGTATTCGTTGCGCCAATGACGAACACCTGGTCATTGCCTGATTGCAGTCCGTCGAGCTCAGTCAACAATTGATTGACGAGCATACGCTCATGATGCTGCCTCATCTGATGCCGACTGCCGCCCATCGCATCGAGTTCGTCAATAAAGATGACGCAAGGCTTGTTCTCGCGTGCTTTCTGGAATACATCGTGCAAATTATGTTCACTTTGCCCAACGTACATCGACAGTATGGCCTGCAGCTCGATATGAATAAAATTCGCATCAATCTCCCCTGCTACTGCACGTGCGAGAAACGTCTTCCCGCATCCCGGTGGACCGTACAGCAGCAAGCTGCCTCCTGCTTCTTTACCATAGGCTTTGAATACTTCAGGCTGCTTAAGCGGGAGAATGAAGTTCATCCGAATCTTCTTCTTCACATCATCAAGTCCGCCTACATCCTCGAAGGTTTCCTTCGGCTTATCCGACTCGATTAAAGATTGATCATCCTTGCTGAACTGAATGAGCTTTAATTTATTTTTGCGTCGTTCATTTAATTCATCATGATCTGACATGTTGTTAGCCTCCCTCGGTACGCATTACACAAATCATATCACCAATTTTAGCAAAAATCATAGATGATGCTCGTAAAATGGAAGTTATTCTCAAACAAAAAAGCACGACTTGCCTACTCGCTTCGGAGGAGCATAGCCGTGCTTCATTCTGTTTTTCCTTCGCTTATTGAACGACCGAGTTAAAGGACATAATCCATACGGAACCGGCTACGATAACGAGTACAATGAACAGCCCGAGAATAAGCGCCATGACGTTGTACTTAGGGCCTTCTCCTTCTCGGATATGCATGAAGAAGAACAACTGCACGATCAGTTGGATGACCGCCATCGTAATAATGGTGACGATGACACCGGTCTTATTCATGCTCGTTTCGAACACGACCAGCAGCGGGATCACCGTTAATACGATGGAGATAATGAAGCCAGTGATATAAGCCTTCAGAGAACCATGATCCTCCTGTTCGTCATGATGGCCATGTCCAGCTGTGCCTGCATGATGCTGACTCATGTTACATCACCCCCATCAAATATACGATCGTGAAGAGGAAGATCCAGACCACGTCGAGAAAGTGCCAATACAAGCTGATAACCGTTATTTTACGTCTTGTGACAGGCGTGACTCCGCGCATCTTCAATTGAACCATGAGCGCGATCATCCAGATGAGTCCGACCGATACGTGTAATCCGTGCGTACCAACTAAGACGAAGAAGGCTGTTAAGAATGCACTCGTCGAGATCGTCGCGCCTTCGTGTACCATGTTCACGAACTCGTTGATTTCGAGCCCAACGAACGCTGCGCCGAGCAAGACAGTTACGATCAGCCAGCCGATGAGCTGATTGACCTTCTTCCGATTCATAGCGAGTACTGCGAGTCCGCTCGTAAAGCTGCTCGTAAGCAGGATGAACGTTTCCGCTACGAAGCCCGGAATTTCAAACAGCTCTTTCCCTGTCGGGCCTCCGTCTGTATGCGCCTTGAGGACGACATAAGTGGCAAACAAAGTACCGAACAGCAAGCAGTCGGTGACGAGGAAGATCCAGAAGCCAAGCACCTTCATCGACTCTTGGTCGTGATGACCATGGTCATGCGAGTGCGAATCCGCGCCGTGCGAATGACCGTTATGAATGGCATGCTGCATGTTAAATCGCCCTCCCTGCTGCTACTTCGGTCTCGATAACTTCTTCGACCGGAACATAATAATCGGTATCATATTGGAACGAACGAACCAGCAGCGTTACGCCAACGCCTACCATTCCTAAAATCGCCATCCACAGCCAGTCGAACACGAATCCGAAGCCCGCAACGAACCAGCAAGCGGAGAAGATAAACGGAACACCGGAGTTTTTCGGCATATGGATCGCTTCCAGCTGTGCGACTGGAACTGGCGGAGCCGATTCAAAATTACGGCGCTCCTTCTCTTCCCAGAACGAGTCTTGCTCATCTGCATAAGGAACAACTGCGAAGTTGTACATCGGCGGAGGCGACGGAATCGACCACTCCAGCGTGCGACCATTCCACGGATCGCCTGTGGTATCGCGCTCGCCATATTTGACGCTATATAGGATTTGCCATACTTGAAACACAAAGCCAATGCCCATCAAGAATGCACCGATCGTCGACACGAGGTTGAGCGGTCCCCAGCCCAAATCCCAGCCGTATGTGTATACTCGGCGTGTCATGCCCATGAATCCAAGTGCATATTGAGGCATGAAGCAGACATAGAAGCCGATATTCCATAGCCAGAACGCCCATTTACCAAGCCGCTCATTAAGCTTGAAGCCGAACAGCTTCGGCCACCAGTAATAGATGCCCGCGAGATATCCGAACACGACGCCGCCAATCAGCACCTGATGGAAGTGCGCGATTAAGAAGTAACTGTTGTGATATTGGTAATCCGCAGGCGCTACCGCGAGCATGACGCCTGTTGCCCCACCGACCACAAAGCAAGGTATGAACGCAAGCGTCCACAGCATCGGCTGCTCGAGCCTAATCCGGCCTCGGAACATCGTGAACAGCCAGTTGAACACCTTGGCCCCGGTTGGAATACCAATTGCCATGGTCGCTATTGCGAAGAAGACGTTGACGTCCGCTCCAGCGCCCATCGTGAAGAAGTGATGCACCCATGTGAAGAACGACAGAATGCTAATACTCATAAGTGCGAACACCATCGATTTATAACCGAAAATCCGTTTACGCGAGAACGTTGCTACGATTTCGGAGAAGATTCCGAACGCCGGCAATACGACGATGTAGACTTCCGGATGTCCCCACATCCAAATTAAGTTGACGTACATCATCGGATTGCCTCCACCATCCATTGTGAACAGATGGCCGCCGAGGAAGCGGTCGATGAATAATAATGCCAGCGTAACCGTTAGAATCGGGAAAGCAAAGATAATGATGATGCTGCTGGAGAGCACCGACCAGGAGAACATCGGCATCTTCATCAGCTTCATGCCTGGCGCACGCATTTTTAGAATCGTAACGATAAAGTTGATCCCCGTTGCAAGTGAACCAATGCCCGAGATTTGAATGCCCCAGATGTAAAAGTTCTGCCCGACTCCCGGACTATGCGACATCTCCGATAGCGGAGGATAGCTCAGCCAGCCCGCGTCCGGCGAACCGCCGATAACGAAGCTGATGTTGAACAGCATCGCGCCGAAGAAGAAGAGCCAGAAGCTGACGGCGTTCAAGTACGGGTACGCGACATCGCGCGCTCCGATCTGCAGCGGGACAACCATGTTAAACAAGCCGAACATCATTGGCATCGCCATGAACAGAATCATAATTGTGCCATGTGTAGTAAATACTTCGTTGTAATGCTCCGCTTGTAGAAAATGCACGTTCGGCATCGCGAGCTGAGCCCGCATAAGCAGCGCATCAACCCCGCCGCGGAACAGCATAAGCAGCGATGCGATAAGATACATCATTCCGATTTTTTTGTGATCGACGGTCGTTAACCATTCCCGCCAAAGCCAGCCCCACTTCTTAAAGTAGAAGAGTACGAAGAGAATCGCGACGGTAGTTAGTCCGATAGAGACGTCTGCACCATAAATTAGAGGATCGCCTGTCACAAAAAAAGAGGAAGCGAATGATTTGATACTTGCATACATAGCTTGTGCTCCTCCCTCATCCTACTGATGATTGTGATTCATTTCACTTGAATTCGAATTATTCATATCCATGCCGCTCATATCGTCCATATCGTGAGCTTCATTGGAATCGGACTTCGCCTTGTCGTCTGATTCGGCAGGATCTGTTGTGTCTTCATCTTTGTTCATATCCATATGGTGACCACCGTTCTTCATCACGACGGAATCAAACAGATCTGATGGATACGAGGAGAATGATTGCTCTTCGGATTGACCTGGCTTAGCTAGCGCCTCATAGCCGGCTTTCGTCAGCTCGTTGTTCGAGCCCTTGACGTTCTCAACCCATTTGTTGAAGTCTGCTTGCGACTCCGAGACAACGTTAAATCTCATATGTGCAAAATCTTTACCCGTAAAGTTAGCGCCTGTTCCGTAATACGTGCCTGGACGGTCAGCCTGCAGCCATAATGACATCGCCATACCTGGCATTGTGTATTCCTGTCCGCCGAGCTGCGGAATCCAGAACGAGTTCATTGGTGCATCGCTTGTCAATTCGAAGTCGACTTGTACGCCTGCCGGAATATGCACGTAGTTGACCGTCGCGATGTTCTGGTCTGGATACTGGAACAACCACTTCCAGTCAAGTGATGTAACTTGGATCTTGATCGGTTTGACATCCGTTACTGGCGGCTTCTTCGCAAGACCGTAAGTATCGCGAGCCGTGTAGGCGCCGAGGATGCCGATAATGACAATCGGGATGCCCCACCAAAGCATTTCAAGCACTTTGCTGTCGTCCCAATGCGGCTTGTATGGAGCCGTATTTCCTGGCTTGTCGCGATATCGGATGACGATAAACGCTGTTATCGCGAGCACAGGGATCACGACGATCGCGCAAAGGATTGCGGACAGAATGATCAGCCGATACTGCGTTTCAGCGACAGGACCTTGCGGATCAAACACAACAAATTTGCCTTCACATCCGGACAAAAGGATGACGCTTAGTAGTCCGGTAATCAGCAGCAGCAAGCCGCGGAGTTTGGATCTTTTCTTCATATGCTACTCATCTCCTTGCACGCTCGAGGCGTGCTTTCATGGCCCTTTGTCGCTAGCATATCAGAGTCTTGTGCAATTGTTACCGTCGTTAACAAAACCGTCAATCTTCTGTTTCTTTTCAGACACTTTGTGTTCAACAGTCGTTCAAGATTAGGACATTAAAGGGCTTTCATACTCAAATTCAGGAAATACAAAAAAGCCCTTCCACTTCCTGGGGAAGTGAAAGAGCTGATTAAGATTGTGTATGACTGTCAAAGATTAAACGCGTTCTGCCTGCTGTTCGGCGTGAAGCTTCTGCCGTTCCTTAGCGAAGCTCGGCTGCAAAGCATGGAACAACGAGCCGAGAAGCAGCACTTGAATGCCTCCGATAATGAAGCCGAAGCCAATCATAAGGCCTAGATTCGTATCTTTGAAGTCGTGAGCAAAGCAAGCGCTAAGGATGATGCCAAGCAGCATCAAGCCGAAACCGATGCGAGGCATCAGCGATGTCCAGTAGTTTATTTTCTGTGCTTGCGACGGAACTTGAATGTCAGCACCTGCTGCTTTCGTGTTCTTGTTCATTATGAAACACTCCCGATGACGTATTGTATACGTTTACTATATCACAAATTTGTCACCGGGTGTTCACTTTTTGTTCATTTTTTTCGAAATAGATGCTTATCCCTCATTCACTTTCTCCATGTAATAGTCTGGTATCTTCTGGACGATACTATTGCCTGTAACCTTGTCGCCCTTATTCTCGTTTAGAGGATGTAGCATCGAAACTTATATACGATGGAGATGGAGATGGACCGAATGAAGAAGAACCAATCTGTGAAAATACTCGTGGCCGCCGTGCTGCTGACAAGCACAATGCTGCTTACTGCATGTTCGGGCGATACTACGACTAACAATACGGGTTCAGCCAATTCCAATAATGCCACTTCCCCTGCAGATTCGGCGAATACAAACACGAACTCGAATTCGGCGCCTGACAATGCAACTTCGCCATCCAATGAGCAAAGCCAATCGACTAAGGACCTCAAGGCGATTCTAACGCTCGCGAAGGATGGGAAAATCAAAGGGATTCCGTTTAAGGCAGATACAGGGCTTATCGAGGATGTTGAGAAAGATTGGGGCAAATCCGACAAGACGGATTTCGCAGGCAAAGGCATGTATGCTACTTATGCGAAGAAGCACGCGGTGATCGGCTTCAATAAAGGGAGCCAGATCTTTGATGTCCGTTCCGATGCACCTGAATTGCAGTCGTTGACGCTTCAACAAATCGAAGCAGCACTTGGCAAGGCGAAGAATGTCACCAAGAATGGCAGCGACACGATCTACGCATATGAAGCCAACAAAACCTTCGAGCTGCGCTTCATTATCTCGAAGCATACAGGTAAGGTTGACCATATCTCCGTATATGCACCTGCGGATGCGGTCAACAATATGGCAGGCTAAACAAACAAAAGGAGATTTCCTCGTCTATCTTGGCGGGATATCTCCTTTATTGCTAGAAGACGCTTTTCACTGGAAACCCCACGCAGCCAGCTCCAATTCGAAGTCGTTCTCGAAGTCCGGGCTGATCGGCGTGACCCGCACGTTCACGTTCGCCTTCCAGAAGTTGATCGAAGTGTCGAAAGTGGCGCCTTCGTAGACGAATGTCCCTTTTGCCGATTGCTGTACCGGCTCCAGCTTCACTTTCCATATGCCTTCGCGGCCATCCGAGCCGACCGCCTCCACGCGGACGTCTTTATGCCATATCGGACCGAGCCTAATTTCAGTTCGAAAGGTCGTCTTGTGCAGCCCAATTCTGCCGCTATGGTTGTCTGTCACAATATCTACTTTGCCGACGCGGACGAATGTCCAGTTATTGCGAATGAATTGCTTGTATGCTGCGACTCTTGACGCGACCTCGAAGTGATCCGATGCGAACCTCTTCCCTCTTGCCATGGCAGGAACATACACCTTGTGCCAGTAATCGTTGATCATTCTGTGCGTATTGAAAGCCGGCGCAAGTGTGCAAATCGATTCCTTCATCAAGCTGACCCATTCTATGGGGAGCGACTGTTCATCCTGATTGTAGTAGAGCGGTATGATCTCTTCCTCAAGCAGCCGATAAAGCGCTTCGCTATCCTGCTTCACCTGACTATCGTAGTCGCGGTCTATCTCACCATCGATAGCCCATCCATTCCGCCCGTTATAGCCTTCTGCCCACCATCCGTCCAGCACGCTGCAGTTGAGTACGCCGTTAACCGCAGCCTTTTGCCCACTGGTACCGCTAGCTTCCATTGGCTTTGTTGGCGTGTTGAGCCAGACATCGACGCCTTGGACAAGCTTCTTCGCCTTATCCATCGCATAGTTCTCCACAATATGAACGCGGCCCTTAAACCTGTCTTCTCGAGACAATTCTACAATTTGGCGAATCATATTCTGTCCGGGTGCGTCTGCGGGATGTGCTTTTCCAGCGAAAATAAGGCATACCGGACGCGCAGGATCGCCTAAAATACGCGCAAGCCGCTGCGGATCACTGAAGATAAGGAGCGCCCGTTTATAAGTCGCGAACCGTCTGGCAAAACCAATGACGAGCGGACCTCTGCTAGCCAAGCTAAGTGGTAGTCCAAGCTCCTCGAACATGTCTGATTTTGCCTTCAGATGCGCCTGCCACAGCTCTATGCTTGGAATATCTCGAACAGCAGACCAGATCTTCGGATCCGTTGTGCGAGAGGTCCAGTCCGAAGGGAGATGCCGGTCGAACAGCTCCTTCATTCCAGCAGCCAGCCATGTTTCAATATGAATGCCATTCGTAACGGAATCTACCGGAATGTCTTGCGTCGGAATATGCGGCATCCAGTGGTGGAACAGCTCCCTTGTCACCTCGCCATGCAGCTTGCTCACCCCGTTCACCTTCGAAGAGGCGCTGACAGCAAGCCGTGTCATATTGAATGCACCGTCCATGCGACCAAGCGACAGTATCTTCTCTCTGTCTGCCCCGAGCTGCCAGTAGTATTCGCCGAAGTAACGGTCCATCATCTCAATGGAGAACACGTCATGACCAGCAGGCACCGGAGTGTGCGTCGTGAAGACAGTGCTTGCTTTGACCGTTTCAAGTGCTGTCTCGAAAGACACACCTTGTGCAGACAACACCCGAATTCGCTCGAGCGTCAGAAACGCGCAGTGCCCCTCGTTCATATGCCAAACTTCCGGCTGGATGCCGAGAGCCGCAAGAAGGCGTGTACCGCCGATGCCGAGTAGAATCTCCTGGCTGATGCGCACATCTTGATTGCCCGGGTATAACGTATCCGTCAAGCGGCGGTCTGCTTCGCTATTGGATTCAACATCTGTATGAAGCAAATACACGGTGACTGAGCCCACTTGGACAGCCCATGCGTTTGCATACACTTTTCTGCCTTTTAACGGTACCTCGATAACGAGCGGTTGATTATTATCGTCCCTTACGAGCTGAACCGGATAAACACTTGCGTCTAGATTGACCTCGGGGTATAGATGCTGCTGCCAGCCCCCCTCGTCGATTCGCTGCTGGAAATATCCTTTGCCATAAAATATACCTACGCCCGTGAGCGGAATATTCTTATCTGCTGCTGCCTTGATATGGTCGCCCGCCAATATGCCAAGGCCGCCCGAGTAAATCGGTAATGATTCATCGAGTCCAAACTCTGCCGAGAAATACGCGATACTTGCGTTTTTCATGATGTCACCTCTTTTAGCAAGATGCACTTCGTCATGTAAGCGCCTAACTGGCGCCCCTTTACTATATGCCGCTTGGTGGTGCGAGTGCCCATGGAGATCGAAAACGAAAGAAAGCAGCTGTCCGATTGGACAACTGCCTTCTTGGATCGAACTATTGATCTATGCTCATTGCTCAAGTTATCTAAAGCAACCGCAGATGACAATGACAAGCAGAATGAAAAGCACCAGAATCGAACCGGAGCTAGTAAACGCACCACCAACGTGACCACCGTTAAAACCGTTCAATGTATTGCACCTCCTGAAGAATTAGAGTCTGTTTAGAATATGTCCGAGGTGCATGAATGGATTGGGTACTTGGCAGGGGTGCAATTGCTCGGGTATAGATGCCTACTACGATGGCCATACAAAAAGCCCGCGATTCCCGCGGGCTTGAGAGCAAGTTATAACGTTGGAATTAAGCTATAAGCGAGGCCTTGCCAACTGCTGTCGCCGATTTCGAATAATTGGCGATTGCTTCGGGCAATCCTCCCGAAGAGCTGCAGCGCAGCAAGATCATCCAGCTCAGCTACAGCCATGCCGAGATGCTCATAGAGCAGTTCATCTAGAAGTGCACGAGCTGTCTCGCTGCACCAGAAAGCGGCATTCAAGGGGATTGAGATTAATTCCACCCAGGAACGCCGTCTCCGCTGCATTGTCTGCGTCAATGATCCATCTCTTCTGATGCTGATAATAGCCCGGCTTGGCTCGATCCCAGCGAATACGAATGGTCGAAGCAGAGCCCTCTGTCCGCTGCCCGATTCAGGACATCAAGCAGGCTCTCCGTCAATGAGCGGCTATATTCTATTGCCAGAGCGGACCGGATTTGACGCTATAGGAACGAAAGGAATGGTATTAGAATTATGACATTCTGCCGTGTTAGGCTTCGAAGCCATGTTATCGCAACCGATGTCCACCGGTAATCGCCAGCTCCGTACCCGTCACAGAAGCGGACTCTTCGCTTAGCAGGAAGACCGCGCCGTATGCAATATCCTCTTCCGTTTGAAGCCGCCCAAGAGGAACGGTTGCTTCCCCCATGGAAGCCAATTGTTCAGCGCTAATTCCCATCTTCTGATGCAGCTCGATTTCGCCATCTGAAGCAACCCAGCCTACCGTGATCCAATTCGAGCGAATACGCTGCGCTGCGAAATTCGAAGCGATATGCTTGCTTAGCGTCAGCATCGCGCCTTTGGAGCAAGAATAAGCGGCAAGATCCATCTGACCCATATAGGCATTGGTAGAGCCAATATGAACGATTGATCCACCCCCTGTCTCCTGCATCGAGGCGACCGCGTAGCTAGAACAATAGAAAGATCCTTTGATGTTCACATCAAACACTGTATCGAACAATTCTTCAGACGTATTAAGCAGATTCCCACGCGGGAAGATAGCTGCGTTGTTCACGAGACCGTCTATACGACCAAATCGCTCTACAGCTTTATCAATCAGCTGCTGACAATCCTCCGTCTTGCTCACATCGGTCCGTACGAATAATCCGGCTGAGCCATGCAATTGTTCGATGTCCCGGATAACCGCCGCACCTTCTTGTTCACTCCGGCCGGCAACGACGACGTTCGCGCCTTCGCTTGCACATTTGAGCGCAATGCCTCTACCGATTCCTTTCGTCGCTCCTGTTACGATGATTGTTTTACCACTTAGACGTTGTCCCATTCGCTTCACTCCTTCGCAGCCCACTCCGCCAATTTCGATTTCAGAAAAACGCCAGATTGCTGCATTTCATCCAATCCATTAACCCCATCTTCAATGGAAATCCATCTGTTGAAACCGATTTCATCTAAATTTGCGAAGATCGCGTCATAATCGTTAAGCCCTTGGCCAATGACGCCGTGCGCCAGCGCCGCGGAATATCCCTGAAGCGTATATTCTCGCAGATCGTTCAGCGTATAGCCCGGCTTCAAATATCTGTCGCTTGCATGCATCGTAAGGATGCGATGCTTCACTTTCTCCATCACATCAAGAGGATCCTCCCCCGCGAGCAGCGCGTTCGACGGATCAAAGTTGACGCCAAACCAAGGAGACGAAATTTCACTAATTATAGCTAAGAACAGCTCGGATGATTGCGCAAACTCTGGATACACCCAGTAGCCATCTTTATAATGATTCTCCATGACGAGATGAACCCGCTTCGCTTCCGCATAAGGCAGCAGCTGACGGATGCAATCAACGGTCCATCTGATGCCATCTTCCCGGTCAAGGTCCGGCCGATTCTGCCCCGAGAGAACGCGAACGCTGCGGAACTCGTCCGGTCCGATCAGCGCCATCAGGTCGATCATCTGTTTCATCTTCTCGATTTCTTGCTCTCTTTGCTCCGCATCAGGAGTTGTGAAATCAGGCGATGAGCACATCATCGGAATTGCAAGGTTATGGGCATCAGCGGCAGCCTTCACTTGAAGCAGATAGTCTTCATCGCTTTCTTTGAGAAAAGTCGGATATAGCTCGAGACCGTCTACACCGAGCGATGCGGCCATCTCGATCCAATCGAATATCGTAATCGTACCGTCCGTCAATTCATCCATAAGCCCTTTCGGGAAAACGGCGACTCTCGCATCTCTTAGACTAGATGTTGGCACTGTTCTTCACCCTCGCTACAAGCGTCTCAAGTACCTGCTTCAGTTCCCCGCGATCTGTGCTCGGACGAAACTCTTTGTGATCAATGACGAGCGGTGCGCCAACGACGACAAGCGGGGCACCGAGCTTCGGCATCTCCGCGGCTTGATCAATGGAAAGTCCGCCAACGGCTTGAACGGGTATGTTCACCGCAGCCACCACGGCAGCCAAGTGATCGTAAGGGCTCCGGGCAGGGTCCTCCCCACGTTCATCGAAAGAAGTGTGAACGAGGATGTAATCGACGCCATTCTGCTCTAGAAACTGTGCGCAAGCGACCGGATCTGGAGCAGCCATGATATCGCCCATCACTTTGATGCCATAATCCCTTGCCGCACGAACGACAGCCCGAATAGTTGCCGGATGAGCAACACCCATGACGACGACATGGGTCGCGCCGGCCTTCGCCATCATTTCCGCTTCCAGGTAACCGCCGTCCATCGTCTTGAGATCCGCGATGATCGGATGGTTCGGGAACGCTTTGCGGAGCGCAACTACAGCATGAAGCCCTTCACCAAGCAACAGCGGCGTACCAGCTTCAATCCAATCAATTCCTGCTTCAACGGCGATTTCAGCCATTTCCAGCGCTTCTTCTATGGTCGTTAAATCTAATGAAATTTGCACGATCGGTTCCATTCGAGCATCATCTCCCCCATTTAACTATTAAGCTTCTGGCAAAATAATCGATTTCGCATGCTGTAATCCGTCCATTTCATCGAAGGCCTGTTTCCAATTGCTAATGCCGTAGCATTTTGCCATCGGAAGTGGATCAATCAAGCCAGCGCCCATCAACGTCAATACTTTCTCCCACATCGGATAATTATGACTGAAAGAGCCTTGTAGCTTGGCCGCTTTCTGGATCAGTGGATCGAGCGAGAAACCTACAGGCGCTGGACCCCAACCAATCTTCGTAATTTGTCCGCCAGGACGAATAGCATCTACACTTTGGCGGAGTGAAGCGCTTACACCTACAGCATCCAAAATCACATCAGGACCAAAGCCATCGCCATAAGCTAGCAGTTCTTCGACAACGTTCTGCTTCTCGGCAACGATGACGCAATCCGCACCAAACTGCTTGGCAACTTCCATGCGCCTCGCGTCTTTCTCCGTTCCGATGACGGTCAGTCTCGCTGGGCTGAACAGCTTGGCAATTTGCACGCACAACAATCCGATTGGACCAGGTCCGAATACAGCGACGTAATCGCCAGGACGAATTTGCGAATGATGAGCGACGGCATTGTAGGCGACGCAAGAAGGCTCTGTTAGTGCTGCTTTCTCGAAGCTGACGTTATCCGGGATAAGATGAACGATTGCTTCTCTCGTTCTCACATATTCCGCCATCGCTCCGTTCTCCAGAACGCCAAACCCTCTACGTGTCGGGCAAAGGTTATATTGACCTGTACGGCAATAAATGCAAGTTTCGCATACATAAGAAGGTGTTTCGCTTACTACACGATCACCGATCTTAAACTGCTTCACTTCCGCTCCAACAGCGGCCACGACTCCTGAGAATTCATGCCCAAGCGTTACCGGACGATTCACTGGAAATCCTTGAATATCATGATACATATGCAGATCGCTGCCGCATACACCTGCTGCTTTTACTTGAATAAGCACTTCTCTAGGTCCGAGTTCCGAAGGAATCGGCACATCGCGAACTTCCACGCTTCCACTTCCAGACGAATAATTGACTACAGCTTTCATTGGCGATCTCCTTTTTGTTAGAGAATGAGTCTCTCAACCTTGCGGATAGTCCCCCCATAATTCAATGGCGTTACCATCTGGGTCGTAGAACTTAAAAGACAAGCCTTGATAGTCAGTCAGCTTTCCTACCTGAATTCCTTTGTCCTTGAAGTGCTGGTACAACGATTCGACATCATCAGCCACAGTAAATCCGTAAGAGGCTTGCACGCCATTCGAATATTTCATATGCGAAGTAACGTTGCCGTCTTCATTCGGAAGTAGAAATATCCGAATCCCTGATGCGCTTCTCAGCTCCAAACAAATCGGATCTTCGACCGCTAATGTAAAACCGAGATGTTCCGCGTACCATTCTGAAGCTGCCTGAAGATTCGATACAGGTATGTACTGATAACTAGATTGTAACCGCAGTGAATACGCCCCCTTTTAGCGCAAATTGATTTGTCTCCAAAGGTAAACTTCCACATCGCTTATGTTGAATCCTCCCGATTGTTGGAAGTTATAACTTTTTCACGGAAATTCGTTCAAATTGTGCAGCTCCGAACTGGACAAAGAAACGAAGATTTCGGTTCCCATTAGACGTCCGTGTAATAAGGGTGCGGTTTCCGCCGACGCACAGGTCAATCCAGCCATCCTTCACAATTGCTTCAATGGCGATTTTCTCGGTTAACCCTTCTACTTGATAAATGGAAGAATCTTCGTTAGCTTGAAGTGAGCGCGCATGGATCTTGTGAATGCCGGCTTTCCGAGCGGTTGGTTCAAACCGGACATCATATCCGTGTCCTTGCTCGAAGTTCGCTGAATCCGCTACGGAGAAACCGAAATACATGTTCGGATAGTTCGCGGTGACCTCGAACGAGACGATATAATCTCCGTCGAACGAACCGATCGTCCTCGCATCGAAGCCGCTCATGGCGTCAAGCGAGATGTCCTCGTATGTCATCATGGCAAGCTTCGTCTCTTCACGCAGCTCAGGCACGAAACCAAGCCCCAAGGAACCGTCAGTCTGTTGAATGACTTCGCGGAATACGAGCTCGCCCCCATATCGGTTTGGCGATGAGAGGAATCCTGCTGCAATACGTCTTCCACCATGGAATGGTGCTGTCTTCGGCACACGCCATTGCACACAATCCAAAGTGTCCATCGCCGGACGGAGCCAAGGACCTTCCGGATTACGTGAATACCGATAACGAGCAAGGCCGTCATTACTGAAGATCAGATAGTACCAGCCATTCCATTCGAAGAAATCTGCGCATTCCGGCTCGTCATGATAACCTGGCACGATGAATGGCTCAAGCTCCTCCCAATCCGTAAGATTATCGGATACGAGATGTGCGAGGCAGCCTTGATGTTTAATCGGATGAACGAGACTCGTCGTCACGAGCATATGGTATTTGCCTTGTTTATCTTGATACACATGAGGATCGCGAACGGAAGATAGCAGATAGCGGTCCGAAATTCGGATGCTTGTATTCGTCTTGTCGAAATGAATGCCGTCGCGGCTCTCCGCCCACGTTAGCTGTGCTGGAGAACCGTCGGTTGCTCTGACCGCGTAGAACGCATAATAAATACCGTCCTTCACAAACACCGAGCCTGTACAAATAGAGCCTTCGGCTTCATCTGTAATTCCGACTGCGATGGGATGATGCTCCCACGCTCGCAAATCTTTAGTCGAAACTTGTGCCCACTGATGTGCGCCTAGGCTCCATTTGCTGGCATGACCTCTCCGGTCAAACAAGTAATAAACGCGGAAGTTTTCACCGTCGAAGAAGGGCATGCAATCACCGACGCTAGTGTTGAAGCCTTTGGGCCGCCAATATTGTAGTGCTGCCGGTTCTTCCCCCAGAATGAGCGATTCGAGCTCTGGTGTCGCTTGTGATACAGGCTCGATGGCATCATTCCATATGCGAAGCTGCTCCGCATCGTTAAATAACTTAATCGTCGCATCATGAAGGTCAATCGCCCCCATTGGCCAGTCTTCATCAACGAGAACTCCGTCTACGAATAATCGAACCGAATAGCCCAAGTTTTGCAAGTGAACGGAATGCTTCGTCGAGCTGCCGAGTCGATCCCATGGAGCGGATAATACTAACGGAGTTTCTCTCGCATCCGTGTACATCTCGGCGATCAACGAAAGCGCTTTAATTTCATTTGAAGTTCCATTATAGAATCGAATCCGCACGCCGGATTCTGCTGAAGTGATTGCAGCAAGCTCTCCCTCTGATTGGCTGTCAATTTCAATGCTGACCGCTAACGCTTGAACCTTACCCCAATCCAGCTTAACAGGTTCGCCGCCGCGCTCGGCTGTAACTGCAGCTTCTATTGATGCATACTTATTCATATAAACTCTGCTCCGTTTCTAATTGAAGTGAGAATCTAGCAATGGGAATAGCTTCTGATTCGCGCTGTACAACTCCTTGTAAACGGCATGCAATCGCGCATATGTCTCATGATTAGCCATATTCGGAGTCACAGGGGTCTCATTGATTCTTACAACCGTTCTACACGCTTCTTCTACATTTGTGTAACGACCAATGCCGACGCCAGCCATAATAGCAGCGCCTACGCAAGCTTGTTCGTGCATCGTGCTGGTGTACACCTCTTCACCGAAAATATCAGCGATAATCTGCTTCCATAACGTACTCTTTGCTCCGCCACCAGATAGAATCAATCGATCCGACAGCACACCAAGCGTTCTGAAAATATCATAGCTGTCCTTCAGCGAGAAGCTAACGCCTTCCAGCACAGCACGTACGAGATGGCTTCTTCCATGATTTAAGGTGAGTCCGAAGAACGCCCCTTTCGCATGAGGGTCCATATGTGGCGTCCTATCCCCGGCCAAGTACGGCAAGAACAATAAGTTATCGCTTCCTGCCGGGATCGCTGCTGCCAGCTCATCGAGAGCGCCGTAATCCTGCACATTCAGAATTTGGCTGCTCAGCCATTTCAGCGACAATCCTGCGCTCATGGAGGCACCGAGCAAATACCACTTGTTCGGTACGGCATGAACATAGGTATGCGTCCTTAACGCTTCATCGAATACCATGCGGTTGACCGTCGTGAATAGCTGACCGCCAGTGCCTATCGTACAAGAAACAACGCCAGGCTCAACAATCCCGTTGCCAACCGCTTGCATCGCTTGATCGGCTCCGCCGTAGACGACCGGAGTTCCTGGACATAAGCCCGATTCTGCGGCTGCCGCTGCCGTGATGGTTCCGCATATTTGCCATGGCTCGCGAGTTATAGGGAACATGGTCGGGTCAATCTGAACGCGCGACAACAGCTCGGTGGACCATTCCCTCTCTGCCACACTATAGGCAGAAGTGCTGGATGCATCCGTTGTATCGACACCTATGACGCCAGTGAGCCGATATCTGACATAATCTTTTGGAAGAATGACTGAGCGGATCTGGCTATAGACTTCGGGCTCGTTCTCCTTGACCCATAATAAGGAAGCCAACTGGAACCCCGTCGCGATATGGTTCTGAATGAGTTGTCCAAGCTCCTCCGGCGAGAAGAGCTCGCTAAGCTTCTCCTTCTGCGGAATGGAACGCTGATCACACCATATAATCGCAGGCCTGACCGGTTTACCTTCAGCATTCAGCGCCACTAGTCCGTGCATCTGGCCCGAGAAGCCAATTCCTGCAATGTCATCTGGCTTTAATCGCGCATGCCGAATGGCCGCAGTGGAGGTTTGGCATACCAAGTCCCACCATTCATCTGGATCTTGTTCCGCATAGCCTTGATTAGGGATGCTAATGTCATAATTTAGCTGTGCGAAGCCGAGCATGCTGCCCTGATCGTCCATTACCATCGATTTCACGCTTGATGTGCCAATATCAATGCCCATAAGTATTGCCAATCGGATAAACTCCTTTCTACCATCGCTTCCCTAAATAACTTCGCCACATTAACCATTCCTCCTTTTTCCAAGGAAAAACTACTCCAATAAAAAAAGCTTTCGTGCATGGTTGCCTGCACGAAAGCTTGTGGACATGATGCTGAGTGAGAAAATCCACTCTCTCAACATACAAAATCGGCGGTTCGCACCGCCGAGAGGGCAAAAGCCGTTATCGTCGGCAACTTCGCGAAACTGAGAGATCCAATACGATCTCTCAGCATCGAAATCGCGTCAAAAGTCGGCTGAGAGTTCCAATATGATCTCTCAACGTAATGATGCTGAGTGAGCAAATAGAGTCGGAGATGTGGCAAAGCTCTGGTGCAAGGTGCCCGAGGATGCAAGGCGAGAGAGGCTTTTCCCGCTCTTCTGTGATCATTCGGGGTTCAACAGGGGTTTAGAGAGGGTTTTTCCGCTCGGTGATTTTGCCCAAATTCGCTAGGCAAGAGAGAATTTCCCCGCTCTTGCGTGTTCATTCGGGGTTCGTCGAGTCTAATTTCCTAAACAAAATAAAAAACCTCAGCGATTGCTGAGGCAAAATTAGTTTACGTATGGGAAGGAACCCAACCAAGTATTTGCAACACGGTGAGAACAACTTCGATGACGATGAGAATAACGACAATCCATTCGACGAAGAGACCGCGGATGGAGTGGCTGATGTCCGAGAAGCCTTCCGTGATGTGATACAGAATATCAGTTTTGCTTTTCAAGATCGTATATCGGTCGTTTAATTCAAAGAAATTCATCATCTGATCGTGAAACTGGCTGGCCGATTGATGCGTCCATGTGACCTCGGGCTTGTCCAGTATCATAATATAGGCAAGTGTATTGAATTCATGCCGAACGATCTTCGCAGTCGTTGTGGCTAATACCTTGTTGCTGATCCGAAGCTTGCCCTTCTCTAATTGCTCAATCATCACTTCCAAGCTGTCTTGCACATTGCCTAACTGCTGCTCGGCTTTCTCAAGAGCGACCGATTTGGCTAGCACTGTCGAGATTAATTCCGGCAAAAAAAATTCATACTCATTCACGACTACGTACTCGTCCGTCAGCTCCATATTCTCGATATTCCCAATATGCAGACTATAGTCATCCGTGAAGCGATCCGCTCGTGATAGATCGATATCCCGTTCGAAGGTTTGGAGAAACTTCAGCAGCATATTGATCTCGCCCTTGCCCGTGTGATTCACAAAGACGACGCTGCCAAACGAGAATATGAGTACCTGCTGCAGCTCATCCATTCGCGTCGAGTATATGGATTTGAGTTCCTTCGCTCTTAGAATTAATGGCTGCTCCCACGTATATTTCTTGGGCATGCCTAAGTAAATGGCGATTTTGTTGAGATCGATTTCGCTTGTGATGGATAACGCTTTAAACGAGATATTAGTCAGTTCCATAGATCTTCCACTTTCAGTAAGTTGTACTGATGCACTGATTGTAAGTCTTCACCAGCAACGATCAATGTAAACTCTTAAGCAACAAAAAAAAGCAGCCGATTAACGTATAATCGACTGCTCAAGCACGGTTAGGTTACTTTAACATATTCAAGTACTTCTCAGCCTCTTTAAACTCAGGTGAATCTTTCAGCTGTTCGTAGAGCGCTTCGAATTGTTCCGGGTCGAAATTGCCGGAATCAATTTGACGGATATATTCGTCGATCTGCTGATTGGCCTCGTCGGAACTCGATGCGAGCTGATCATGAAGACTCTTCAGTTTCGCTGGCGGCTCTGTCTTAACCAGCTTGTTCAGTTCTTGTTTGACAGTGACCAATTGCTGTTTGATCTCCTGCTCTGCCGCCGATTTATCCTCACTCTTCGCTGCACCTTTTCCATTCTTCACTTGCTCAATCAATGCAGGCAGCTTCTTATTCACCTCATTGACCGTCGAAGCGGTTTCCTTCGTTTGTTTGGCAAAGTGGACCGTATCGATTATGGTGTCTTTGTAGTAGAGAAATGCTCCTCCGAGTAGGACAGCAAGCACACTCACAACGACTGCTAGTTTTCGCAGCATGCGGATCCCTCCCTCCAAGTCTTCATTAAAGCTCGGTCGCCGAAGTATCCAATTTATCAAAATAATACTTCCGATAATTGTTGATATGGCCGAAATAGTAACGTGAAACTCGCAATATGCGCTTCAGGTTCAGATCCTTGCTGTACCACAACGACTTGAGCACTTTATTCTGCCTATACAGCGCATTAATCTCCGAAGATAGAGCCGGCTCTGTTACATATTTGCGGAGGACAGCTCTCGGTACGTTCGTCCAGAGCGCTGTTTGGTCGCTGTAAACGGTGGCCTCGTTCTTGCCATAAACGACGTTTTCGATCAATGCTTCAATCATATTTAACCCAGCGGCCCTTACAAAGAAACTGCTTCTGCCTAGGCGAGGATTAATTTCGAACAGCATATATTTGCCTGTTCTGCTGTCATATTTCATATCAATATTGGAGAAGCCGATATATCCGATCTCTTCCAGAAACTTTTTGATTTTCTCATAAATCGCCTTATCCGAACGGCTAATAATCGCAGCATAGTTTCCGAGTGTCTTCGGCGTGTACTCCTCAAGTACAGGCTGGCCGAGACACATCATGCGAACTTTCCCGTTATCATCGGAAAAGCTGTTGATGACACGCATCGAGCTGTCCCCGCCTGGAATAAATTCCTGAATGATCAGTTTGCCTTTGTAATCAGACGTATTCATGCTTCTAACCATCGCGAAGTATGCTTCTTTCGAATTAAAGAAGAACACCTTCTTCTTCCCTTCGAACTCGCAATGCAAATATTCATACGCATTGCTGTTCTCCGGCTTCACGACGATTGGAAACTTGAAGTCCATCTGCTCAAGCGCGCTCTCGCGTTCGTGCGGCTCGCTTACAATGGTCTTCGGATAATCCATGCCATGTTTCTCACAAAGCTTGTAGAACTTGTCCTTCGTATCCAGCGTGTCGAGCAAGGACTCGGATATAAAATGATTCGCGATCAGCCCTTTGAATGTGCTGTAATGACGCGACAGCATCCCGGCGTAGTAATCCGAGCAAGGAATGACGACTAATTTGCGGTTTGGAGCCGCGTGCTTCTCCAATATCTGAAGCAATGCGCCTGGGAATACGCTCTCACTGTCGAAGCGATCAATTTGCACGAGGTCGAACAACGAACTGTTCATCGTCGGAATTAACAATCGGCTGCATAGCAGCAGCGGCTTGATCTGGTATCGCTCATGAATCAGTCTTACATTGCCGTACGCATTCTCATCGCTTCCAAGTATAATTGGTAAAAAATCGTAACTTTTCATCATAATCTCCTTGTTCGTTATGGAATCAGAGCTCTTATGAAAGATAAGCTTGAATCCACTTGATCTTCACTCAAACCATGCAGAATGAGCGGCCCTGTAAAATGCACTGCCGAGAGCAGCTGTAAATAATGATGATAATCGACCATGCCGGCCCCAGCAGCTACAAACTCCGCTTGACCATTGATAATCATATCCTTCGCATGTGCAATGACGATATGTTCGCCTAGTAAATCGAATGCTTCAGACAATATATCATTCTGCGAACGGCCACTCTCAGGATTATACAAATTCGCGGCATCCATTACAATCTTGACGTGAGGCGATTGAAGCTCGTCCAGCAGCAGCTTTGCTCTCTTCGCATCGTACACGACATTGGCGAGCTCTGGCTCGACACCGAGTACGATGTTATATTGCTCCGCAACTTCTACTGCAGCCGCTATCGTATGCATCAAATCGGCCCATGCTTCGTTACTCCGATTATCCTGATGCAGCTTCCACATATTGTCTCGTTCTCGACTTCCCGTGCAGAGCGTAATCGTTGATGTTCCGAGTGTGCTGCAAGCTTGTGCCAGCACCTTCAGACGGTCGATCCCCGCCTTGCGAATGCTTGCATCGGGATGAGCCATATTGAACGTACCCGATAGTGCGGATATCTCTATCTGATTGTGTTGACAAGCACTTCTGATTAATTGTGCAAGCTCCGGTTCTATATAGTCTGGCATCGGTGGGAGTCCGGCACAGGACATATTAAATTGCGTGCTTGAGAGCCCATGCTTTCGAATCGTTTGAAACACTTCTGCGACCGAGCTCCGGCTAAAGGTCTTCGCGAATATTCCGAGTTCCATTACACGCCGCCTGTCACTTCGGATAGGCTGACTTTACCGCCGCCGATTTCCGCTGATCTTGCCAGTGCGACCATCGCCTTCATATTTTGAACGCCATCATGAATCGAAGCGCCGACCATGGGAGCGCCGCCCAGAATCGTATCCGCGAAGCCTTCTAGCTGGAGCTTGTAGAAATGCGCGTCTGCACCAAGCGGTTTGCGATATAACCCGTCTTTGGCCGAGAACACTTCGACGTCGCTTGCCTTGAACAGCCAAGGATTATAGGTCTTCGCAACTACGCTGCCGTGCTCTCCATACACTTGAAAGCCCTCATGCCAATCCATTCTCACAGCAACAGTGAGATCTAGCTGTCCTACTGTGCCGTTCGTATAGGTAATGGTGCAAAGCCAGCTATGCGCACCGAATCGTTCCGTATGCCAGGCATGTACGCTCTCGATCTCCCCGCCGAGCAATCTCGCTGTGTCCACGAGATGACTTCCATGCGTCATCATATAATAGCGCTGTTTGTCCAGCTTCGGATTTCCCTCTGGTTTCTTGGCTGCGTCACTCGACATCATGACAGGCATTACGTTCTCTGTAACCGTGTATCGGTAAGTTGAATCGCAGTACCAAGCTTTCAGTGCCAGCATCTCTCCCATTTCTTCTTGGATGAAATTCTTCGCGTAGGCGATGCCCGGATCGAATCGCTTCATGTTGCCGACCTGGAACGTCAGGTTTGAGCGCTTCACGATTGCTTCAAGCTCCTCGCATTCCTCTATAGTAACGCCAAGCGGTTTCTCCACGAGAACATGTTTGCCGGCAAGAATGGCCTTCTTCGCCATTGGAACATGGAATTGGTCTGCAATTCCGATGATCACCGCTTCTACCTCTGGATCAGCCAGCATCTCATCATAATTGGTGTAGGTACGTTTCGGATTATATTTCTGTTGCATCTTCTCTACTAAATCAGGAGCGACGTCGCAGATGGCAATTAATTCTACATTGTTTGCTCTAGCGCAAGCTTCCAGATGGGCAGCTTGGGAGATCACACCACAGCCGAGCACGCCGACCTTTAATTTGTACGGTTTCTCCATCTATGTATTCCCCTCGTTTCCTATCGTTTGTTAATACAATAGCATCACACCCCGCTAAAAGAAAGAAGCCCGCGACCAGCGCGGACTTCATCTTCATTAATCGTCGATCCCTTTTCCGTTCAAAATATGAGGCGTGTACTTCTCTACCCTTGCAGCGCGAGTCTTCGATTGCTTTGGCTGAGAGAAATGAAGCAGGTAACCTCTTTGCCTGCCTGGCGTCAACGCTTCAAACGCCGTTTTCAAACCTGGGTTCTCATCAAGCTTCACTTGAAATTCCTCAGCGACGGCAAACTCGGCAGCCTTCTTGAGAGGCACTTCCTTGCCGGACTTCTCGATCTCAATCGCTTCATATAAGTAGGCTCTAATGGTGAGCTCCATATCGATAATTTCTTGCAAGCTGGTGAACCGAAGCTGGCGTGCCGCCTGCACGTTCTCCGTCTGCTGGATCATAATGCCATGCGGATCTTTCAACAAAGCCCCTTTATGAAACAGCAGCGCGCAATATTCTTTGAATCCGTGAATGAGTACGACGTTCTTATCATTCAGCGTATAGCATGGGTGCATCCATTTGAAATCCTCGGTAAGCTCGGTATCCAGGACGATTTCCCTAAGCTTCTCGAACTCTTCCTTCCACTTGCTAGCCATGCTCATAAACGTATCCACTGTTGCATTTTTGACTGGATTGGCCACTCTTGTACACTCCTTTCTACGAGATGGTGATGATGATGGTGATCATGATCGTGTTTATTAGGAGGATTTCAAATATTTTCCCGTAATCGAGCGCTCTGCATTCACAATATCCGAAGGTGTCCCTTCGAACACGACCTGCCCGCCCTTGCTGCCTCCGTCAGGTCCCATGTCGATAAGCCAATCGGCTTGGCTAATGACTTCGAGATTGTGTTCGATAACAATGACCGTATTGCCAGCGTCCACGAGGCGGTTCATAATTTCGAGCAGATGCCCGATATCCGACATATGCAGCCCTGTCGTAGGCTCGTCCATCACGTAGATGCTGCCCTTCTTGTGCAGCTCGCTTGCGAGCTTGATGCGCTGGCATTCCCCGCCTGACAGCGTGCTCATCGGCTGACCCAGTGTAATATACGTCAGTCCGACATCACTAAGCGCCTGAAGCTTGCGCACAACCTCTTTCAGCTCGAAGAACTCGAGCGCCTGCTCTACCGTCATCTCGAGTACATCGGCAATCGACTTGCCGTTCAGCTTGTACACGAGCACCTCTTCCTTGAATCTTCTGCCTCCGCAAACTTCACATGGAAGATCCACGCTGTCCAGGAATGACAGGTCAATGGAGATGACGCCTTGCCCGCCACAGTTCTCACAAGCTCCCTTGGAGTTGAAGCTGAACAAGCCTTGATTAACTTTATTCGCCGTAGCAAAAGCTTTCCGCACATCATCCATGATGCCCGTGTAAGTTGCCGGATTCGAACGGGAAGATACGCCTATCGCCGACTGGTCGATGACGATTGCGTCCGAATGATTGCTTAGGAATACATCGTTAATGAGCGTGCTTTTGCCAGATCCAGCAACACCGGTAACGACTGTGAGCACACTCGTTGGAATATCAACACTGACGTTATTCAGGTTGTGCAGAGTCGCATTGTTAATGGACAGCTTGCCGCTTGGCTTCCTGGTCTCTTGCTTCAGCTCGAGCGGGCGTTTCATATGGTTGCCTGTCAACGTGCCTGATTCCAGCAAGCTTCGGTAGCTTCCTTCAAACACAATGTTACCGCCACGGCTACCGGCAAATGGACCTACATCGATAACATGATCCGCCACTTTTATGACATCTGGATCATGCTCTACGACGATGACCGTATTGCCTTTATCGCGCAGCTTCTGGAGCAATTCATTCAGACGATGCACATCACGAGGATGTAGACCAACGCTTGGCTCATCAAAAATATAGGTGACATCGACCAGACTTCCGCTCAGATGCTTAACCATCTTGACACGCTGCGACTCTCCTCCGGATAATGTATCGGTCTCGCGGTCGAGCGTTAAGTAATCCAGTCCGATATCGACAAGATGCTGCAGCCGATCAGTTAATGCCTTGATGATAGACGCAGCGACTGGACTGTCAATCTCCCGCACGACTCGGATGAGCTGACCGACTTCCATAGCGGCCAAATCAGCAATGTTATACCCATTAATCTTGCTGCTAAGCGTAGCTTGACTGAGTCTTGCACCATGACAGCTGGAGCATACGCCTTCAATAATATAAGGCATTACGGCCTTTTGAGTACGCTCGGACATCGTCTTTATATCTCGTCTTATGTACTTGTTGGTGAATTTCTCGATGCAGCCTTCAACCGTAACATTCATCGGCTTGCTCATGAATTGGACTTCTACTTTCTTGGCTTTGCCATGCAGCAGCTCCTCAAGCTCTGCATCAGAGAAATCGCTCAGCTTCTTATCAGGATCGAAAGACCCCGACTCAATTAGAATAGATAGATCAAAACTGCTCGCCTTGTAGTCCGGCAGCAGAATAGCCCCTTCACTCAACGACTTGGTCATATCAATCGCTTTGCTCATATCCACGACCAGACTGCGGCCGAGACCGTTGCACTCCGGGCACATGCCTTGCGGATCGTTGAAGGAGAACATATGCGCGGGTCCAACATGAGGCTGCCCCGCTCGGGAGAAGAGTAGACGAAGAATAGGAGAAATATCGGTAATCGTGCCCATCGTCGAATGTGAACCGCCGCCTAGCCGCTTCTGATCCACAATGACAGCCATGCTCAAGTTCTCGATGGCATCTGCGTCCGGCTGTGGTACACGCGGTAGAAAGTTGCGCACGAACATACTGAAATTCTCATTCAGCAGCCGCGTAGACTCCGCCGCGATCGTATCGAAGACGATCGATGACTTGCCAGAGCCGGAAACCCCGGTGAAGATCGTGATCTTCCGCTTCGGAATGCGCAAGGACACTTCCTTGAGATTGTTCTCTCTCGCGCCTGATATGACGATATACTCCTGATTCGAATCGGTCATGATAACATCCTTCCGCTTATGTATTCAATAATATTCCTCTTCATATTGTACAGAAACAAGAGGAATTTGTCAGACTGTATAAACAGACGTAACCGGCTGCTTGTATGCAGCCGGTCTAAGCTAATCTGTCATTATTGTGCCAGCAGCTTCTCTAGCTCGCCGCCCATATTCGTCCAACCATATTTTGCGCCGCCCAGCGCTTGTGGATTGGAAATACCCGTTTGCTCGAGGTGGAGATTGACTTTGCCGTCTCCCAGATCCTGCAAGGTCCAGACGACCGTATGCTTCTCTGCTCCAGTGCCCCACGTATAAGACAGCTTGCTTGGCTCGTCTACGATTAGCACTTCACCTTCAACAATGCCATCCCAATATTCGGTCGGCTTCTGGCGGAACTGAAACTGATAGCCGACTTCCGGCTTGAAGTTGTTCTCCATCACCCACTTGGCAAGCTTGTTCGGATCCGTGATTGCGTTCCACAGCTTCTCGATCGTTGTTGTATATTGAAAATCCAAATTCAGAGTTAAACTCATAACTCTTCTTCCTCCTCTAATAACAGCTGCTTTAAACGCAGCATATTGGTACTCCAGAACTTGCTATAGTAGGCTACCCAATCTTGAATTTCTTGTAGTGGAGCCGCATTTAATTTAAATCGCGTTTCTCGGCCGACTTTCCGGTCAATGATTAGTCCAGCTTCTTTCAGTATCGTCAAATGCTTGGAAACCGCTGTTCGGCCCATCTCGAATTGTGACGTTAGCTCATGAAGGGGCAGCTCCTCAGCCTCTGATAACAGCTGTATGAGCCTTCGCCTAGTTGGATCTGCAATCGCGTCAAACACATCCCGCAACTGATCGTTATCCCTCACAACACCCTCTCCTACGTTTTCAGTCGACTTATATAGGACACCATTTGGTGACACTTTTATTATATGACACCAATTGGTGTCCTGTCAAATCTAGTTTAGTATGCCCTGTTGCGAATGAAAAAGCCCGTGATATCAATCGCGGACTAGTTGTTTAAGAAGGAAATATGGATCCATTCAAGCACGAACGATGAGCTTTGCTCAAATTCCGACAATCGCGTCGCAGCGCGTCAACGCCCATTCGAGCATCTCCGTGTCACCCACCGACGCGCTTTGGAAGATCAGATCAAGTCCAATTCGGAGCTGGTAGCAATGCAGCGCTTCTGCTCTACCTATAAGCTCGGGATGCTGCTCCTCGATATATTGCGCCTGCACTTCCATGCAATCGAGCCAAGTGCGCCAGAAGAAGATGTTCGCGACATCGTAGAGCGGATCGCCGAGCATAGCCTCGCTCCAATCGATGATACCCGTAATGCGAGCTCCCTCCGCCAGAACATTGTTCGAACCGAAATCGCCATGGACGAGCTGGCGAATCTCGGGGCAGCGCGGTGCGAAAGCTTCAAGCGCTTCAAAATAAGGCGCGAGCCTGTGAACATCGATAACTCGCTCGTTCAGAGCAGCCCAATTATACCGAGTTGAATCCGTGATACTCATAATAAAATCGTGCCAACTCGCAAAGCGACCGACTCCATTCACGTCGAATGGGCCAAACCCGGTTGTTCCATCACAATTCGCATTCGCCATCACTTCCATGACCTGCATGACTGGCTTGACCACAGTTGGCAACTCCGTAGACGGCAGATCCTGCAAAGTAACACCTGGCGCGCGTCTTGAAACACAGTATGTATATTCATCATCGAGCGCACCGATATGGATGATTTCTGGGATCAGCAAGTCCGATGATGCAAATTGATGAGAACAGAATGCATCCTTGTAAAAATCATTCGCTGAGCGATTGACGCGAATAATACATTCTTTCTCACCGATGCAGACTGCGAAAGCTTGCGATTCCTCTCCTTCGGAAACAGGCTCCCATTTAGATAGCTCACAGTCTAGTTCTCGTGTGACTGTATTCATGATAGCTTTCGGAGACAACTGCGGCTTCATTCGGACACAACCTTTTCGTCAATTAACAATCTTTTTCCTCATTTCCAAGTAAGTATGCTTTACGATTTCACTCCGTCGATTGTGTAACTTGTCTAACGACTTGCTCTAGCACCGCATTTCGTTCCAACAGTGCTTTAAATTTACCATTGAACGAAGTTATCGCAATGAACTCCTCTGGCGAGTCCATTATCGTCTGAAACTGTGCGTTGTCTAGCTTATTCTCCTTGGCTTTGTTCGATTGAATGACAGCTACATGTAAGTCTTCCTCAAGAAGCTCCTCTAACAACACACCATTGATCCATTCTGCATGTTCATAGGTACGATTCGAGGAAGATAAGCTGATCCATTCGGATCTTGCAGCAAGCTCAATTTGTTTCATGTCGTTAACTTGAACCTCGTTCAAAAAATCGCGAAGAACGGACACAAACGCCTCACCGTTACCGAGTTCCCCACTATTGGATGTAACTAGCTGAAGATGACCATTCTTCTTTACTAACGCGCAATAAGCTTCAGCGAACGCAGCTTCAAACCACGGGTATCGTTTGGCTAGCGCAAAGCGGATGTGGGCAGGTTTGGCCCAGCCAGCATATCGTTTGCGATTATCGTTATTTGATTCAATGAATACGAAGGCTTTCATATTCTTCTGATGCGCAAACATGATAGACATAATAAATAGACGCGATGTAAGCCAATTCTTGCCGCTTCCCAAATGGATAACGGTATAATCTGCGCTGCCTTCCGATAACAAAAGATCTCTAATATCGATCGGTTCACTGGACTTTTGCATGATTTCCATCATATTGATGAGATCTAATTGACTAACCGACAAGGTCGGTGTGAAGGATTTGGTCTCCGATAATTCGAGCGATACCCCGGCAAAATCGATTCGCTTCACGCGTTTCAACAACACCTTCAGCAAATCCGGCAAGTGCTTTCGAGAGATTAAGAGTAAGACGCAAATGACCACCGGCCACATCACGGCAGATACAAGTGCGGCAATATCCAGATTGACAGTCACAAGGAACACCTGCTCTTTCGTAAGAGTCCTTCACAAGTTCATGCGAAATCCCTTACAACTATATGCAGGCATTCAATGACCGATCTCCAATTTTTGTATTCCGCGAACCTTGTGATCAATCCTGCTTGTATTCCAAAATATCGCCGGGCTGACATTCGAGCGCTTTGCAAATTGCCTCTAATGTGGAGATTCGAATCGCTTTCGCCTTCCCATTCTTCAAGATTGACAGATTGGCCATCGTGATGCCTACCTTCTCCGATAGCTCGGTTACGCTCATTTTCCGTTTTGCCAGCATGACATCTATATTGATAATGATCGCCATGTTCTTCACCTCAGACCGTAAGATCGTTTTCTAACTTGATATCGATCGCCGTTTTTAGAAGCTTTTGAAGAACAGCGGCAAAGATCGCAATGACCATGGAAGCAAAAAAAATGACCAAACCGATTACAACAAGACCAGGTGCGTCACCCTTATCCCCCAACATAAATAAGAATGGAAAACCAACCACATACAAGATACAAATCGTATATGCACAGTGCTTGATCCGCTTCAGCGCCAACACGGCGAGGTGGGAGAAAGCTTCTTTCTTGTCAATTAAGACAAGAAGACGCAGCGACTGGTATAAGGCATAGAAGAATGGTATCGCCGAACAATACAGAACAATAAACACGGGATAGAGCAAATAAGCCGGATATTGCCCGGATGCTTCGTTCGCAATCACAGGCAGCAATATACAAAGCATAGCAAGAACCAAAATACCAATAAGATAAACCGCTAATTTTAAAAAGAGTGTTGTTCCTCGTTCCACGATATGCACCTCAATTCTTTATTATTAGCTATAATGTAGCTAGAAATATATCGCTTTACAATAAATTTTAACTGAAATACAGAAAAAATCGATTGTTATTAAAGAGTTTCGTACCAATAGAAAAATCCGCGGAAGCCGCGGATTCTTACAATTCTATAGCTTAGTTTGTTCAATGACCCGATTAACCTCTTCACTGCCGTTCAACTGGCTTGGCACTGGTGCGCCGGCTTTTACGAGCTGCTCTGCAACTGCTGCATAATCACCATTCGGAGAGCGGAAATTAACCGAGCCCCACATACTGCTGCTGAGTGCGTCACCGCCGAATCCATGGGTTAGCTGAGGGGATGCACCGTGTGCAAGAAGGAGTTGCACGATCTCGGCATTCCCTCTCATCGCTGCATTGTGGAGTGCTGTGAAATCCGCCGGACTGCGCCTCGCATCGGCATCGAACCCGGCTTCCAACATGACGCGAACGGCATCCGTATCGTTATTCGAAGCAGCATCGGTAATCGTGCTAAGCTCCTCGAGCGAAAGCGACTGAACGATGTCAGGCTCTTGCGCTATCAGAGCTTGAACTTGAGATTGATCACCAGTTAAGCACGCATAGAGCAACCGGTGAGCAGAAGGACGATGCTCCAGCATTAATTGTGCAATTTCAGCACGCTTATGGCGGGCTGCGAGCTGCAGCGGTGTCACATCGCCGCCGATTTTGTACAAGTAAATATGGCCGCCATCGGAATCCCCTGATGTGAATCGTCCTTGACCTACACGAGCGTCTAGACAATCGGGCTCCGTCTCCAATATTCTGCGGACTAGCTCCGTATCTCCAAGCTGAATCGCCATATAAATATCTGCAGACGCGCCGCGTTCAAGGAGATAGCTGCATTTCTCCGCATCATCGATCGCCCACTGCGCTGGTGTACTATAATGGTCGATATCGCGCAGGTCAATCTCGGCACCATGTTCGAGCAGGAAATCTATAATCGCTGTCTCAGTCGCAAAGTGAAGCGGAACTTGTCCATCTGGCCCTCGCTCATTGACGGAATCGGGATTCTTCTCGATCTTATCTTGCAAAATCTCCATCAAGCCAAGAGCAGCGGCTGCATGAATATCAACAGGAGCACCTCGTTCAATTAGGTAGCGGGATAGCTCATGATGGTCATGGTGCAGAACGCCGAAGCCGCCGGCCCACCAAGTGCTCTTGGCATGCAGATCAGCCCCGTTCTCAAGAAGCAGGTCTATCATCTCACGATTGCCACTAGCCGCTGCTTGGACAATTGCGGGTGTATCGAATGAAAACCAAGGCTCGTTAATTCGCTCAGCCAGGAACGGATTATCGAGCAAGCTCTTGCTTGCCTCTGTCACATTATTATTCATAACGGCTTGCTTGAATTGTTCAATCGCATGCTGCTCACTCATTACCCGCGCACCTCCGATTGGTATATATCTACTCTAGTTTACTTGTTTATATCTGCCAAATCTATACTCGATTCTTTCCTCTCATTCTTTGCGGAAATGATGATACTTTCGTGAACTGCTGGCATTATACGAACGGGCTACGGTAAAATAAAAGCATTCCCATTCCTCAAGGAGGTTCTTGAAGACATGCTCCGCAACCCACATAGCCGTTTCCGTCTCATCGGAACGCTTGAAGGCATCTCATTCCTGCTCTTACTTTGCATTGCAATGCCGCTCAAATATTGGGCCGATATACCAGGTCCCGTCACCATCGTGGGCATGATTCACGGCGCATTATTCAGCCTCTATATTCTAGCTGCTATTTCGATGCTTTTCTCGGCTGGCTGGCGGATTCCAAGGCTACTTGGAGCTATCATTTGTGCATTCCTGCCATTAGGTCCGTTTGTATTCGAACGTCGTATTCGCGCAAACCGATAAATCCACCCATAATAAAAGGCTGCCGAAATGATTTCAGGCAGCCTTTTGCAATCCTAATCTAGTCTAGTTCTTGAATGCATTATAGTTTACTCGTCTCCACGACAATCGTTGTTACACTTTCTGCTTTAAATGTCCACTCCTCCAATGGCAAACCGCTGTATACACATGACAGATTCTCATCCTCTGAAGTGACATGCACGCCAGCATGCTTGAAGCATGGATCCGTGCCGAACCGGAGTTCGGAAGTAAGCATTTCCTTGCTATTATTGATAACAACCAGTGTCGCACGCTCGCCTCCTGGTTCCTCATAAGCAACAACTATAAGCTCCGGATGAGCGGAATCCGCCTCGACCCGAATATCACCAGGACGAATGAATTTACTGAAATTGCCGAATACCCACAGACGTTTCGTTTCTTGGAACGTTCCGCTCAGCTCATCCAAGTAAACGAGTCCATCGCGGAAGTCATAACGAGATACCGCAATCCAATACTGCCAAGAGGTGACTTGTCCGATTGCTAGATCTTCTTGAATCAAGTTCGCCATAAGAAGCGCCGATGACATACCGAAGTCCTTGCCACCCTCCATTTCAGTCCATTCGGACATCCATATAGGCAACTCAGGCTGTTCCTTCTGTATCAATGTCGCAAACTCTTCCTTGAAGACATTGTTCGATACGTGCGGGACATACGAGTGCACCGCGATATTATCAATGGACTTCATAAGCTCTTTATCCTCAGCCAGCCTGTAGTAATACATTCTAGCACTCGTCCATTCCCCTGCTTCGATAGCAGAAATCCGGGCAGTCACCCCTTGCTCCTTGAGACGCCTTGCGAGCGCGCGGTAGATAGCTACGCATTCCTCCGGCTGATAGTGGCAGCCTTCTTGCCCATTCTGCGCGTTCCACAGCCACATCGGTTCATTAATCGGAGAGATCCAATCAATCGGCAATCCTTCGTCGTCGATGAGATGTTTAACGACATCAACTAAATAAGCGGCGAAAGCATCCTCCATGCCTTCCTTGAAGTTGGATCTTCCTTCCTGATGCCCGGAAGTCATACCGGAAAGCGTCATTCTTGGTGTAGCACTGTTCGCGAATGCGACGATTCGTTCAGCACCGCTTGCAACCGCCTGCTTCATAACAGCGACAGCCTGCGCATCTCGGCTCCAATCATACTCCCCTTCCGACACTTCATACGTTTCTGCACGGCGCCAAGGATCTTCAATCCCTTGACCATCTCCTGCGCCGATGTTGTGTCGATAGATGGTGAGGCCTATACCTGTTTGCTGATTAAATAGCAGCTCGAGAAATCGGGATAGTTCGTTTGGCTGCCAGCTCCCCGTATGCTGTGCCCACCAAGCTCCTGATGCGCCGAAGCCTTCCATCTGCTGCTTCTTATTCGCCAGATTAACTTCAATTCGATTCCGCTCACTCATACGCTCACCTTGTCCTTTTTACAGTAGTTTGACTGGAACGGATAACGGATTCCGGGTGCTACTTGAACAATTGCCGAATGATCTGAAGTGCCGTTTTATTTCTGCCATAACGGAGAGGAAGGTCAAATTTGGTCGTTTGGGAGAGCACACTCTTGGAGTGCGTGAAGCATTGAAACGAATAAACCCCGTGATAGGAGCCGGAGCCGCTGCTGCCAACGCCGCCAAACGGCAAATTCGGATTCAAGAATTGGAATAGCGTGTCGTTGATACCGCCTGTACCAAATGGAATCTCGCGAATGACTTGCTGCTTCACTTGTTTGTTTTCTGTGAATAGATAAAGCGCGAGCGGCTTTTCTTGCTTCTTGATTTGAGCAATTGCTACACCCAGCGAATCATAGGTAAGAATAGGTGTGATCGGCCCGAATATCTCTTCCTGCATAACCGCGTGGTCCCAAGTGACGTTTGTCAGTATGGTCGGGGCAAGCATTCGTTTCTGCTGGTCCACTTCTCCCCCATAGTAAACAGTCGGTTCATCTAACAAACGTTGCAAACGGCTCAAGTGTCTCTCATTAATGATGCAGGTATAGTCTGGATTATCCAATGGTTGACTCGAATATAACCGGATCATCTCATCTCTCAAGCTCTCTCGAAACCGCTGTTCAACCGAGCGATGGACATAGATATAGTCAGGAGCGATACAGGTCTGTCCCGCATTAAGCAGCTTTCCCCATGCGATTCTTCGGGCTGCAAGCGGAATGTTGGCACTCTCATCGACAATGGCCGGATTCTTGCCGCCAAGCTCAAGCGTAACTGGAGTGAGATATTGGCTTGCGGCGGTCATGATGATCTTGCCAATCGAACTGCTTCCTGTATAGAAAATGTGATCGAATCGCTCCTTCAGAAGTGCCGTCGTCTCTTCCGCCCCGCCTTCTACGCAGGCGATGTATTCTGGCGGGAATGCATTAGCGATCAGTTTATGCAGCAAATCCGAGGAATGGGCTGCAAGCTCAGAAGGTTTGACAATCGCTGTGTTACCGCCTGCAACGGCCCCAATCAACGGCGTAAGGGTCAGCAAGAACGGATAATTCCACGGGGCGATAATGAGGTTCACGCCGTACGGTTCACGATAGATGGAACTGCTGCTGCCAAAATGCGTCAGAGGTGTTCTCACGCGCTGCGGCTTCATCCAGCGCCTCAGATGCTTAAGGGCATGCGAAATCTCGTATTTGATATAGCCGACATCCGCGAAGAACCCTTCCAATTCGCTCTTGTTTAAATCGTCGTGAACGGCTTTAAGAATAAGCTGTTCGTTGTCCGCAACGAGCCGGTATAACTTCTCCAGCTGCTGCTTGCGAAATGCATAGGATCGCGTTGTACCAGAGTGAAAGAACGCCCGCTGGGATGCGACAAGCTCTGAATATGACGGCATCGGTCTGATCTACCTCCAATCGGGTATAAGATTTAAGACTTCTTCGCTGCCTGCTTAGAATAGCTTTTCAAATACATGAATCTCATTAGTAAGCTCTCTAGCTTATGGATCGGTTTGACTGGTCCGAACAAAGAAGCGCCGATGAGGGCTTTGCAGTTCTTCTCCATGACCATTGCTACAGCGGTTGCATCACTTCTAGTGCTGCCACAGCATAATGCGCCTTTCCGATGGAGCAACACTGCAGAAGCATGCTTTAATGCACTTTGAATGCGCGAAACATTATAAGGCGGTACAGTCTTCGCAGAAGTGCCCACTAGCTGAGCGAAATCGTCGAGAAGCGGACGAACGGTCATATCGGCGTGCGACACGGCTGCGACACTTAGGGAGTTCGTATGCACAATGTAATTAACGTCGTTAAAAGAATCATAAATCTCGTTAAGCATCTTCGCTTCTTCGGGCATCGACGAATGCAGCTCGCCTCTCTTCACTTCCATCGTTGCACCATTGTTGAGCTTTAGTCTGAACCCCGACTCCGTCCTCTCGCTCTCGAAATAAAAGCTGGGTGCGACTCCTTCCGGCTGAGGTTGAGGCTTACCCGTTAGACGCGAGATGGCATAATAGCAAAGCTCCGCCATATCACGACTGCGATTTCCGCTTAATTGATTATACTGTCTGGTGACATAGTCTGCACAAGCCGTCTCCAAGTCCGTAGCAACTTGGAACGCTTCATCATCACTTACACCGAAGCACAGCGCACCATGCTTGGCCAAAATAACAGCTTGCCCACTCTTTCGCGTTAACACCTTCGAAACTTTGCGAGCAAGTTTCTTGGTTGTCGGCAAGGCATAATCCGCACAGATCACTTCCCCGCCGAGGAGCGGATACTCCCCTACTACCTTCATCGTCTTTAATCCAGCTGCGCTTACGACGGACGCATTCTCCTGATGAGTATGGATGACAAAATTGACATCTGGATACTGTTTATACACCGCTGCATGCATCGCTTTCTCGGAAGAAGGCTTCACATCTCCACTGTAGCTGCAATCTGCAATAGCCACTTTAACGATATCGTTAACCGTCATTTTCATATAATCCCGGCCTCTAGGCGTAATGACGAAATGCGAGTCGCTTATCCGACAGCTGACATTTCCCCATGTGCGCGCGATCAGCTTTGACTCGACCAGCTTTCTGCCTGCCTTGACTACTCTTTCTCTAGCTTCAAGTGCGTCCATCTCCATGCATGAGATCCCCCAGTACCTGCCGAGTATTAAGCTTTTATAGCAACTTGCCGAAATACGCGGTCAAATCGGACCAACACATCATCTATCATTTCATCCGTATACGCAGCGCTTGTGTAAAGTCTACTGCCTGCAAGTGTCACAATTCCTTCAGCCATATATGCCGCGCCCATATGCTCCATCTCTTTCTTGCGCTCCGAGGTTGCTTTGAGCACGCCTGGTATACGCCACGGCTTCGACCAATCGATAGCATAATGCAGTGTCCCTACCGTTTCGAGATGGCAGATGGATCCCTGATTGAACGCGACGAATGGCAGCTTATACTTCGCGATAAGCGCTTTCAAACCGCTTGTAAGTACATCGCCCATCTTGCCTGCACGCTGCACCGCGTTCGTTCGTTCCATGTCATCAAGCGTATAATAGCCCGCCACACAGCTTAGCGGATTCGCCGCCATCGTACCGCCTACAAGCGCTTTCTTGTGCTTGTCTCCCGACTGCAAGCCGGCGGACAGATATTTCATATATTGCTGCTTGCCTCCGAGGCCGCCTGCTCCCGGGTATCCGCCGGCAACGACTTTGCCGAACACGGTCAGGTCAGGAGATACGCCGAAGTAACCTTGCGCCCCACTCATTCCGATCCGAAAAGCAGTGACAACCTCATCAAACACGAGCAGCGCACCATACTTTCGGCACAACGCTTCCACACCTTTGTTGAAATCGAAGTCGAGCGGCCTCGTCCCGCTCTCTGGTCCGACGGGTTCGATCAGTACAGCAGCCGTACCGCCGCGCAGAAGATTAAATCTTAGCTTCCGCTCAAGGTCATTCAAATCGCCGGGATAGAATTCTTGCGTATACTTAAACATATGACGCGGAACGCCATGTGCCTGCGTCCATTTGGAGCCGGGAATACGAATGCCGTATGCCAGCTGATCACTCCAGCCATGATAGGCGCCACCCATCTTAATAATATTCTTCTTCTTGGTCGCTAGTCGTGCCACTCTTATTGCAGCCATGCAAGCTTCGGTACCTGAGCCGAGCATCCGGAACATCTCGACCGTTTCAATATGATCTGCGATTTTCTTCGCTAGTTTATATTCATACTCATGGAACAAGCCCGTCGAAGGACCACAATCATTCAGCAATTCGATGACTTTGCTGCGGACTTGAATGGGATTGCTGCCAAGCACCGTAGGGCCGCCTGCCTGCAGGAAATCATAGTATTGGTTGCCGTCAATGTCGTAGAGATAGGCGCCTTCCGCCTTTGTGAATACGAGCGGAAACGGGTGGTTAAAGGCGAGATTATGCTGCACGCCTCCAGGAATAACATGGACCGCCTCCTGGATCATGGCCTTAGACTTGGCGCACTTCTTCTCGTAATATTGTTGCTCGTAGGCTGCAAGCGCCTCTGGTTTTATCGTATAGATCGGTTGTTTGATCAACTCATCCAATTGTCTTATGATTGCAGCCGTATCCGGGTACTCGGAAATCCCATATTTATTGTCCATAATCGCCCTCCACAAAGTAATAAGCGGTGGTTCAGCATGCATCATACGCAGGTGAGTGAACGTTCACTCACGATTTCAGTATAGTTGGCTATCGCCAGTTGTCAACAGAATTATCTGAATGGTTGCAATAGTTAAATTGTATGCTAGAATGTGAGTGAACGTTCACTCACTGACTCGAGGTGTTACTCATGCTTGAATCCTATTACACTGATTCTTTCAAGAAAATATCGCAGGAAAAACGAGATAAAATATTAAATGCTGCCATTATTGAATTTGCCGAACACGGTTTTGACAGCGCTAACATAAATCAGATCGCCCAGAAGGCAGAGATTAGCGTCGGCTCTCTCTATAAATATTTTGGCAGCAAAGAAGAGTTGTATCTCATGATCATTCGAATCGGAATTGAATCCACCAAGAAAGTGCTCGAGGAGATTATGCAGGGCGAGCAAGATTTCCTCAGCCGCATCGAACGGATCATACGGACGATTCAGCTCCAATCCCGGGAGAATCTTCATCTAACGAGGCTCTATAATATTATGGCAGCAGAGAGCAAATCCGAGCTTGCCGGCAGAATTGTGTCCGAGATGGAGAACGTCACAGCCGGGCTCTATGCTTCGTTCATTGCAGAAGCTAAAGCCTCCCAATTGATTCGTGCCGATATTCATCCGCAATTATTTGCGTTCTTTCTCGATAACCTCTTCATTACGCTGCAATTCTCCTACTCGAGCGATTATTACAAAGAACGGCTGCGGACTTTTGCAGGCATGGATATTCTTGATCAGGATGAGCTTGTGGCAGAGCAGCTGCTAAAGTTTATTAAGGGAGCCTTCTTCTTGAATTAAGTGAAATTGACCCAATCCGTGCGAGAGGATGCTGGAACATGTCTTGTTATGTGATTGCGTATGACGTAGGAACTACAGGGATCAAGACCTGTCTCATTGAAGTTAAGGACACGATAAAGCTGGTGGCTTCCGCAACGGAGCACTACAAGCTGTATGTGATGGAGAACGGCGGCGTCGAGCAGGAGCCTCAGGATTGGTGGGATGCGATGTGCATCACAACGGAGCGCGTACTTACACAATCAGGCCTCCCTGCCGAAAGGATACAAGGGATATCGTTCTGTGCCCAGATGCAAGGGCTCGTGCTTGTCGACAAGCACGGTGTTCCGGTGAGACGGGCTATGAGTTATATGGATTATCGGGCGAAGCGTGAACTGAAAGAAGGGATTGCGAACGGCTTGCAGATTGCTGGAGCGAATGTTTTCAAGCTGCTCAAATCGCTGGCCATTACGGGCGCCGTCGCATCGAGCGTCAAAGACCCGGTCTGGAAGTACAAATGGGTGCAGCGTAATGAGCCCTCCATCTTCAGCAAAGTATTCAAGTGGCTTGATGTGAAGGAGTATCTCATCTGCAAATGTACCGGTGAGTTCATTATGACCCGAGACAGCGCATTCGCTGCCCTGCTCTATGATACTCGTAAAGGCAAAGAATGCTTCAGCGAATCGGTGTGCAGTATGTATGGCGTCGATATGACCCATCTCCCTCGCATCGTCCGCAGCACCGATATGGTCGGATGCCTCACGAAGGAAGCTGCATCCCAGCTTCATCTCGCGGAAGGTACGGCTGTGTTCGGCGGCGGCGGCGATGTTTCGCTCATTGGTGTAGGGGCTGGCGCAGTCGAGCCTGGCAGCACGCATATTTATTCGGGCACATCCGGCTGGGTATCCACCGTCGTGAACCGTCAAGTCGTCGATGCATCGGCGATGATTGCTGCGATTGTTGGTGCGAATCCTGGGACGTATAACTATTTTGCAGAGCTTGAGACCGCTGGAAAATGTTTGGAATGGGTCAAGGATCATCTTGCGCTCGATGAGATCAACATCTATCTGGAGAAGAAGCATGTGTCGGAGGCTTATGAATCGCATTACGAAAGCCTGTACGATTACATGATGGATGCGATCAAGAACGTGCCTGCCGGCAGCAACGGCGTTATCTTCACGCCATGGCTGCACGGCAATCGTTGCCCTTTCGAAGATGCCAACGCGCGCGGCATGTTCTTCAACATTGGACTTGAAACCGGGAAAACGGAGATGATTCACGCGGTGCTCGAAGGAATCTGTTACCATCTGAGATGGCATCTGGAAGCGCAGGAGAAGAAAGTGAGGACATCGCCGGTGATCCGTTTCGTCGGCGGCGGCGCGCTTGCGCCTCTTACCTGCCAATTGCTGTCCGACATTCTCGGCCGCGATGTTGAGACTGTAGACAACCCGCATAACGTCGGCGCTGTCGGCGCGGCGATCGCTGCAGCCGTAGGCCTTGGCTGGATTGACAAGATCGACGACGCCAAGCGGCTGATTAAGGCGAGTGCGCGATACACGCCTAATCGAATGAATAAAGCCATACATGATAGGAACTTCAAAGTGTTCAAGGCGTTATACAAGAACAATAAGAAAGACTTTCTACTGCTTAATGCAAAAAGCTAGTAAGGCGTCCCTAAGCATTTAAGCATGAGTGGTTCTCGCTCACCTCTGTGTCCACTTTATTGACAGAAGTACATGATTGCTTGCTGAGAGTACAGAAATCAGACGCTCAGCAGCCAAACGAGGCCAAAATGAAGCCGAGAGTCACAAAATCCTACTCTCGGTGATTTATTCCTTGTTGATTTACAAGGAATCCGCGGATTGTTTGTGTACCCTTCCCTGCTGGGAGTAATACTTTCTTATGACGTAGCTGATGTAACACACGATAAGCTTTTATTCTGCTGATATGGAGCATCTCCATCACATCACGTGGACGCAGAGGGCGGTCAAGACGCAAGGCGTGGCGGAGAATCTCAGCCTCGATGAGATCGTCGACACTGCTGGTCGAAGAACGGTTACCTCCAAGCCAGCAGCCCATGAATTGCTGCAGCGTTTGTTCGCACATCCGCGGTCTCTCGTTCACATCATCGTATGAGAATCGGAGAGTTTGCCAACCGTCGATGATGAGATGATTTTGGCGCATGAGTGAGTCGGCGAACTGCCAGCGGGTGATTTTGGAGGAGTGAGCGCCATACCCGTCGATTTCGATAGCAAGTTTTATTGGAGACTGAATGAATGCAAAATCCAGAAAACGTGAACCGTCTTTGAAGTCTGCCACCTCATGCTCTGCTTGAAGATGGTCGAAGCTTTGGAAAGCAGGAAACCATACCTGCTGCAAAAATAACTTCTCCGCATGTCCATGCCCCTCCTCGAGCCGATGCTTTCTATCACCTTGTGCGTTGACTAACTGCTCCTCGAACCAATTCTGATATACCATTTGAAAGGTCATATCTAACACTCTCCCTCGCTAATTAAAATAAAAAACCGCCCAATCCGGGACACGTCGTGTCCAGAAAGAGCGGTGTGTACTTCACAACCGTATGTATTTATTTAACCATATCACAGCATTTGGAAATTGAAAAGTAGTCACTTAAATATGCTGGTGTCGGACTGCTTGGGAGTGAGTTGTAGCGAGCTATTGATGAGTTGATCGTATGCAAACCTCACTCATAATACCAAACATGCTCCTTCGTATAGCCGCCCCAAGCGATGAGCTTGTTCCCGTTGATGTCATAGAAATGAAATGCCCAGCCGCAGCCGAGATCTCCTTCGATTGGACTAACCGTAACACCGGCTTCGACTAACCGACTGTGAAACTGTTCGAGATCGGGAATCCTCAAACAGACGCGAACGCGGTAATTGTCCGCATCCCTGACATACCAGTAGCTCGTCTCATCTGAGTGATCAGGGTGAAACAAACAGATGCGGCAACCCGATTCGAGCTTCAGCTCCGCTATGCCAAGCACGGGTTCAACTAACTCGAAGCCTAAATAATCCACGTACCATTTTGCCGACTGCTCAATGTCTTTGACCGGAATTTCGAGCGTAAAATCTTTGACGACCTGCTGCTTCACGCTTGTCTGTTCTGCCATTACGACCCACTCCTATAATTGGAAATTTATTGCATAACAACTATATTCGCGTGTTGCAATTCAGCTTCCTCCTGGTCTCCTCAATTAAAAAAGCAGCCGATCCTCATTCGAGATCGACTGCTTGCATAACAAACCTCTATTCGTGGAAATCCAGCCCTGAATGAACTTCCTTCACATATTCCGCACGGATGCAGAAGTCTCCGAAGTGCTCTCCATCCTTACGCTCCTTCGCATACTGGAGCAGGATCGGACGCAGTTCATTCAGAATCTCATTCTCGCCAATATTCTCGCGGAACAGCTTGTTGAGCCGGTTGCCGGCAAAGCCGCCGCCCAAATACATATTGTATTTGCCTGGCGCTTTACCGATGAACGAAACCTCCGCTAAAGCCGGCCTCGCGCAGCCGTTCGGACAGCCAGTCATTCGAATGACGATTTCATCGTCGCGCAATCCGGCTTCTTCCATTACCAGATCGAGCTTATCGATCAACGTAGGCAGATAGCGCTCCGACTCCGCCATCGCGAGGCCGCAAGTCGGCAATGCGACACAAGCCATTGAATTACGGCGCAGCGCTGAATATATCGCTCCGTCTGTCAGCTTATAGGTTTCAATAAGCTGATCGATTTTCTTCTTCCGCTGGCTGGATACGTTCCCGATAATGAGGTTCTGGTTAGGCGTAAGACGGAAGTCCCCTTTATGAATCTTCGCAATCTCGCGCAGACCCGTCATCAGCTGGTAGCCGCCATCGTCCTTCACACGGCCGTTCTGAATAAACAACGTATAATGCCAGTTGTTGTTGCTCCCCTTCACCCAGCCGTACCGATCTCCATTATGGTCAAAATGATACGAACGTGCTTCTTCTAGCTTCCAGCCCAAACGCAGCTGCAGCTCTTCAATAAACCATTCGAGTCCGCGATCGTCAATCGTATATTTGAAGCGCGCGTGCTTGCGAACCGCGCGGTCCCCGTAATCACGCTGGATCGTAACGGTTTTCTCCGCAACATCAACCATCTGCTCAGGCGTAATGAACCCGATCGTACGCGCGACCTGCGGATACGTCTTCGGATCACCGTGCGACATCCCCATGCCGCCTCCGACCACAACATTGAAGCCGAGCAAGCGACCATTCTCGTGAATGGCGATGAAACCGAGGTCTTGGGAGAATACGTCGACTTCATTCGCAGGCGGAATCGCGATGCCGATCTTGAATTTACGTGGCAGATAGACTTTGCCGTAGATCGGTTCCTGTTCGACTCCGTCATCGCTGCTAGCAACCTTCTCCTCATCGAGCCACAATTCATGGTAAGCCCTTGTATGCGGATCAAGATGATTGCTTACCCGTTTTGCCCACTCATAGACCTCTTCATGTACTTCGGACAGATAAGGGTTCGGGTTGCACATCACGTTACGGTTAACGTCACCGCAGGCAGCAAGTGTATTGAGCAGCTCCTCATTCACTTCTTGAATGACTTGTTTCATATTCCATTTGATTACGCCATGCAGCTGGAAAGACTGCCTTGTCGTCAACCGAATCGTATCATTCGCATACTTCTGCGCAACACGGTCCATCATTAGCCATTGCTCAGGCGTGACGATACCACCGGCCGCGCGAACACGAACCATGAATTGATACGCAGGCTCCAGCTTCTGCCGATTCCGCTCATTACGGACATCACGGTCGTCCTGCATATAGCTGCCGTGAAATTTCATCAGCCGGTTGTCGTCTTCAGAGATTGAGCCGGTAATCCGATCCTTCAAACTCTCTTCTAGCGTTCCGCGCAAATAATCGCTTCTTTCCTTGATCGCCTCTACATCGCTATGCGGTGCACTGTTCTTCGACAGCAAGTTATTGTCTGACATTCTCGCTAACCTCCTTCTCCTTAATAGACATCCCGTTGATAGCGTCTCTCTTGCTGCATTTTCGACAAGTACGCAGCAGCGTCCTCTTCGTTTAAGCCGCCTTCCTGCCTAATAATTTCTAGCAGGGTTGCGTGAACGTCATGCGCCATCTTCTTCTCATCACCGCAAATATAGACAACGGCTCCCTCTTGCAGCCATTGATACAAGTCCTTACTGTGCTCCTGCATGCGATGCTGGACGTACACTTTCTGATCCGTATCCCGCGAGAATGCGACATCCATCCGAGTCAGAACGCCTTCCTTCAGCCAGCGCTGCCATTCCACTTGATAGAGGAAGTCCGAAGAGAAATGCTGATCGCCATAGAACAACCACGTCTTCCCTTTCGCGCCAAGCTCTTCCCGCTCACCTAGAAACGCACGGAATGGTGCAACTCCTGTTCCGGGACCAATCATAATAATTGGCGTCTCCGGGTTCGAAGGCAGCTTGAAGTTCGGATTCTCTTGCACGAAGAGCGGCAGCTCTTGACCCGGTTCCAGCCGCTCCGATACGAATGTCGAGCAGACGCCGTAACGGACTCTTCCCAAGCTCTCATAGTGCACCTTGCGAATCGTCAGATGAACTTCTTCCGGATAAGCTTTCTCACTGCTTGCAATGGAATATAGTCTTGGAGGCAGCTTGCGCAGCTGAGCGGTGAACGCTTTAGCGCTTAGCCCCTTCAAGTCATAATCCTGTACCAAGTCCAGCAGATCCCGGCCTTTGCAGTACGATCTTAGCTCCCCTTCTTGACCTGGCGCAAGCAGCTGCTTCAACCCGCTATCTGGGGCTACTTCCGCAAGCTGTTCGATTAATACAGGTGTCAGCACCGTAATCTCATAATGACTTGTGAGAGCATCCTTGAGCGGAATACGCTCGGAACTCTTCCGAAGAGGAACTAGCGCATCCGGCTGCCATTCCATCGCTTCAATCAGCTCATCGACAAGACGTGGATGATTCTGCGGATAGATGCCAACGCTGTCACCAGGCTCATATTGGATGCCCGAGCCCGCTAGTGAAATTTCGAGATGGCGTGTTTCCCGCTCGGAGCCCCGTCCGTTCAAGTTCAAATTCTCAAGCACATTCGCTTGAAAAGGATTCGATCTCGTATATTCCGTTGCCGTCGATTGTCCGCTCAGCTCAGCTGCAGTACTGGACCCGGCTGCCGATGCAGACGCATCTGCCGTCGCAGCTGCGGACTGTCCCACTGCTTGCAGCACGCTCGCGAGCCACTCCTGTGCCGAGTCTTCGAAGTCGACATCACAATCAATACGTGGAGCAATTCGCTTCGCTCCGAGCTCTTCCAGACGAGTATCGAAATCTCTGCCCGTCTTGCAATAGAATTCATAGGACGTATCGCCAAGCGCAAGTACCGAGAAAGACATTTCATTCAGCTGCGGCGCCCGTTTGCTATGCAGATATTCGTAGAACGAGATGGCATTGTCTGGCGGATCGCCTTCACCGTGCGTACTCACGACGATGAACAAATTCTCAATTTTCTTAAGCGTGTTTGGCTTAAAATCAATCATCGATGAGAGCGTAACCTGCAGCCCCTGATCCTGCAGCTTGCCAGCAAGCTTCTTCGCGAGCTTGTGGCTGTTGCCAGTTTGCGATCCGAAGAGTACGGTCGCTTCTTTCGTTACCGAAACTGCCGTTGCGCTCGCCACAGGCGCTCCTTGCGCTGCAACCGCGCCGCCTGCTTGTACGCCAACCTGCTGATAAGCAGCCAAATAGCCGCTTAACCAATTCTTCTGTCCTTCTGACAGCGTAGGCAGCAGGCGGTTCAGCAATTCCACTTGCTCTTGTCCGAATGGACTGTTCGTTACTTGCAGCATCTCTTTCGTACACCTCACTCATCGCAATATGAATTATTCCGAGCATTCGGATATCAATTACAAACATTCATATATTTACCCTACCACGCCTTGCTCGTATGAACAACACAATTGATTTTATAAGATGTATAAGGTATTCCAATAAAGCAACAAAAACCAACAAAGAAGCAGCCGATCCGTGTGATCTACATTCAGCCGAGTCTATAATCGACTCAAAGAGGATCAGTAGTCAGGAATCTGACAAGACAACAGCCACATAGTCTAATACATGGAAGGTGTGCAATTCGGACGGGGGGTTTTGTGGCATGGCGGCGGAAAATACCTTTGAGGAAGGCGCAAGATTCGAGCTCCGGTTCTGGCTGCAAATCTTCGGGGATCATTCCAGGTTTATCCATGATAGTCTTGCTCCGGGAGAGACGGTGGAGATCGCTCGAGCTCAGCATTTCATTCAAGCCTTCGACCAGCTGTTGGCACAAGCGCGAATGAACTTGTCCACGGAGGCTATTGCTGTCTTGCTGCAAGTAGTCATACCGTTAACCAATGAGCTGCGCACCTTCAAACTGCATTTGCTGCAGCGATCTCTCACAGGGAATATCGTCATCCATTTGTCCGAGACTTTTCTGAATCATAACGTCAATGAGCTTGAAGAAGGAATGCGTGTATTTGGATCGTTGACAAACGGACAATTGCCTCCGCCGGGGCCCGTTGTTCATCAGCATCTCGTATGGCTTCAAGATGTGATTGGACATTCCAGCAGCTTAGCGAAAGAATTTGATCTCGTGGAGAAAGGTTGGATTAATAGAAGCGCGGAATTCGATCATTGTTTTCAAGCGTTGTATCTCAAAGCGATTGAGCTTGCGGGGTATATGCGAACTGGACTTGCAGACTTCCCTGCTCTGCGCAGGTTTAATCAAGACGCCTATGGTGAGATGCGCCTATTCATGAAGTTTCTGACCGAAGTTCAGGAGTTCACGGCGAACAAAGAGCTGCTGGGCACGATGACGATTCTGCTTACAGACCATATGTACCGGGAGGAATGCTACTACTTAACGAAGCTGTCTCAAGCTTCGAATGGTCTAGCCCGCCCGGATTGCGATCCAACCAAGCCTAGAGCCGAGAACTGAACGAACCTGCTTGTACTCATGCCAAGGCGTCTGTTTTGTCCTTCCGTTTGAATAGAGAGAATAGCAGCAAGGCCAGAGGAATGACAATCTGGAAAGGCAAGGAGATCCACGGCCAAAAATGCTTCTGAAACTCGATTACGTCAAGTTGATTCGGATGAAGAAACAGAGTTAGTTCTAACAGCGCTAACCCGAGAGGCACAATGAATATCCGATAATTTCGGCTCCCTACCGTCTGCGCTAAAGCTAAAGCGGCAGCATAGAGGCAAACGCTTAGCATCGTAAATTCACCAAACACCCAAACGATATACACAAGCGGCTCGATTCGTTCGAAGAAGTCCCCCACAGAGATGTACATCACGGTCGTATACGCGGGGAACACTTGTGTGCTGGAAAGCTCCCCCATTACCATTGCATTAATGAAATGAGTGGAGATCAAAATAATACCGGATATTCCTACAACGGAGAGGACCGTCTTTTTTACTTTCTCAGGGCGGTTAATAAATGGGATGAACATGATAAATAGCACGGTCTCTCCCAGCGGAGAGGTTGTGATTTGCGTGGCTCCGTCGAGCACGGATTCCCAATCGGTTTCAAATACAGGCAATAATAAGATTGGATTCATCTCCGGTATTAATAACATGGTGAATGAAACAATTTGCAGAACGGCAATGAGCATTAATATTAGCGCGCATCTGCAAATCACTTCGATCCCTTGATAAGCAGCCCATGCCGAAATGGTGATCATAATCAAACCGATGACAACGCTTGGGGTTCGAGGCAGTAACACGGTTACGGTAAGATCCTCAAAGTTTCGCAAAACGTAAGCTCCAAGCTGAAAGCCGTATCCGGTATACAAAATCCCGATCGCTGTCCCAATCCAGGTCCCAAACAGAGTTTGGGCGATATGAATGACGGACTTTTGCGGAAATTTTCCGCACAGCGTCACATATATCCAGGCTATGAATAGTCCAGCAAGGCTGCCAATGATGGCGGAAATCCATGAATCATGTTCGGAAGTGTAACCGATGGGCAATGACATGGAGCTTGCGACCATAAATACGAACATGAGAGCCCATAGCTCTGTATTTGAGATCAGGTTGTTGCTTCCATAACTTTTCATCTGTGATTCCCTTTCTTATCTCTATCATTTCACTACAGACAAGAGCCATTTCTGTAATATCATAGTAGGGCTCGTGAGTTGAATCCCCAATGCCAAACATAAACCGACAATAGTCGAAAGTGTTAAAATAAGCCCCACCACAACATAATCCACTGGTTGCGCCATCTTTTTCATCAGCTTAAGCTGAACCCAGCAGAGAATGGCAACAAACAACGAGTACATCACTATATTCATCATTCGGTATTTACTGAGGAACCAATCATACCGGCTCTCCGCAAGTGGATGTCAGTATCTACGGTAATATCAGCTTTAGAAAATATCGTATCCCAATCCTGCCTCACCTTTTTCCACGTCCCATAGTGATATTGATGCACCAACAAGCCGAATCCGAAAATATCGGATTTCCATTGTGTCTGTGCTTTCTTTATGGTGCGAAGGGTCTGCTCTTCAATGCGTTTATTAAGTCCTTGTTCAATCTTGATTACGCTTTCTGCTCGAGCGATATCTAGCTTGACCGTCGATTCTTGAAGCAATCCTTCGCCGCTTAGCTCAACATGAATCGTTGCTTTGCCATCCTTGATACTCACTTTCACTTTCTTTCTCGCTTTGGTCATAATAACGCCGACACTCCCTCCAGTCGTCGGAATTTCCTCGGCCAGATATTCATGCTTCAAATCACCTTTGACCCACCTGAGGCTTCTCGTTTCAATGTCATCCAGGTAGCCAACCAACTTGTAATCTTTCATTACGGCAGTCGACGATAGATGAAATACGGTTTGCTTGGGCTTCTCGCCTCCCTGTTGTTCTTTAGTCTGCGGGAGCTTCTGAATTTCCACCGCGCCTAGAACAGGAACAATTCCATCTCGACCCTGATTGATCAGAAAGTCGCGAAACGTAACCGCAGTACCTACTTGTTTATACTCCAATTCACGAACTTCCTCGGACGGTATGCGTTCAAAAGGATGATCCATCTTGATCAATTCGATAGCCTGTTTCCCTTTGGCAACTACGAGGTAAGTACGCAGACGAGTTCCCGGATCTCTGGTGTAGTAATCCATGATATCTTTTATCCCTTTTTGGGCAAACGATTCTCCGATAAAGACAACCCTGCGATGTCCTTTGAAAAATTTCCTCGAGAGCAGCTGCTGGCACTTTCGCTCTGCATCGTAAATATTGGTCCCTACGGCGGACAGCACGAAGAACGTTTTGCCAAGCGTGCCTGATGGAGTTCCTTTCGCAGCGGGGAGAGGGATCTGAATCGAAACAAGTAAACGGCCATCTTTGGTCATATCGAGCGATGATGCCATGAAGAAAGCCACATCATTCATTTCAACCCTGTCCCAACAACTGCTCAACAGCGGGATATACATAAGCAAAAGAAGCGTCCGCACTTTATTGTTCAACCTGATTCCTCCTTCCGCACACTACGGTTTTTGCCCTTTCGGTATACGGGTTTGGGCTTGACTCTTCCCCTCCAGCTGAGGGCGATAATTCATCGTCCATAATGGGGCTCGAAAAAAAGTATCCTTAAGTCCCTGAAAACTAACGGGAGCCATAGGGAATAAATAAGGGACTCCAAGCGACTTGAGGCTGGCAAGGTGAATTAATATGCATAGCATCCCTACTGTAATGCCGTAAAGCCCAAACATCCCCGCAAGCAGAATCATCGGAAACCTCAGAATTCGAAAAGCGAACGAGAAATTGTACCGGGGGATGGCGAACGATGCGATTCCCGTTAATGACACCACGATAACCATCGGGGTTGATACGATGCCAGCTTGCACGGCTGCTTGTCCGACGACAAGGCCGCCTACGATGCTGACAGCTTGACCTATCTGCTTAGGCAGACGAACGCCGGCCTCACGTAAAGCCTCGAACGTACTTTCCATAATGAGTGCCTCTACGATTGCTGGAAAAGGCACGCCTTCCCTGGCTGCCGATATGCTCAATAACAAATTGGTAGGAATCATTTGCTGATGAAACGTCGTCAGCGCCACATAGATGGATGGCAAGAACAGAGCAACAAACATCAGCGTCAGCCGAATGACCCGGATCAAATTCGCAAACAGAACGCGGTCGTAATAATCTTCTCCTGCCTGTATGAATCCCCAGAACGACATCGGGCCGCTCAGAACGAATGGGGTTCCGTCGGTGAAGACTGCAACTCGACCTTCCAATAAGGCGGCGACGATATAATCCGGCCGTTCCGTAACGAGATACTGAGGAAATGGAGAGTAGGATCGTTCTTCGATAAATTGTTCAATATAGCCCGATTCCAGCACACCGTCGATTTGAATGCGTTCGATTCTCGACCTGATTTCCTGTATGACAGCAGGGCTTGCGATATCTTCAAGATAAGCGATCGCCACATCCGTTTGAGTAAGCTCCCCCACGGTAATCGATTCGAATTTCAGCCGGGCGGAGCGTATCCTTCTTCGGATTAGACTCGTATTCGTTCGAATGCTTTCGGTGAAGGAATCGCGCGGACCACGAATTGAAGTCTCGGAAGAAGTTTGCTCAACGGATCTTCTCTCCCCTCCTTGAATGCTGAGCATGAGCGCCTCGGCCTCGGCATCAATCAGAATGGCGACATAACCTTTCAGAACATTTTGCACGATAATGGAAATATCCGAAGCTCGTTTCACTTGGCTTATCGTTATCAGTTGATTTTGCAGGGAAGTAAGAATGTCATTCGTCGTATCTAGAGGTTCGGCTGAACGGCTTAACATAAGCGGTTTAAGCAGCGATTCATCCAATAGTTTTTCTTCGATTAATCCATCAATATAAATAAGAAGGGCATCCTTCTGACCGCTGATTTGAAAAGAACGGAAGACGACGTCGGAGCAAGACTGGAACAAGTTTTTTAATACGGCTTCGTTTTCTTCCAATGCAGCTGTCAGAATACAGCTTCCCGCATCGTTCGCTTGTTGCTGATACACTTTCGGCAAAGGACAATCCCTCCCTCCGTAGGTAAAGAATGACAACAATATAGTTATGAGCATTCTGCATGGAAATTATGAAAATCGACAAACAGCGCGTCTGAGGTTCGTAAGGCGGTCTCTGCAGAAAACGTCAAAGCAGCCGGTCGCTAGGTCCGGCTGCTTCGGAAGTGCTATTCCTTAAGTTGATTGGAAGAACGGTGCGCTGCTCATGTAAATCTCGTCAATTTTCTCATACAGTGGTCCATTACGGTACAGAGTTAAGCCACCGCACCACTATTTGCGTTAAAATTGCCATCATAGATAAGTGCTGTCTCGGTAGTGAACTCATCACCAATTGGGATAGCCCTCATTTATTTATTAACAAGTTACCATGTGCTATCTCGATCCTCCATCGGTACGAAGAGCGTAATGAGCCACCAAATCGAGAATCCTGTGCACATCCACAGCAGCGTCTGGTAATCCAATATCGCATATAGCAGCCAGCCGATTCCCATTATAACGAACCACAGCCATGAGCTGAAAAGCAGAACCCAAACGATTCCTTCCGCGAGCAGTTCGAGCAGAAACTCTACGAAAGCTTCCAGCATTGGACCTGCCTCCCGCTTCGTCATCTCCACGCCGCTTAGACGTTACATTCTCTTTCTATTCAACGAAGGTGGGTTTCACGACAACGTTTAGAGCTGCAACACGGTGATCTGCTCATCCCCGATCACTTCGCCATTGTCGCGGAAGCCGAAGCTTTCGTAGAGACTCTTCGCAGGCAGATTATCTGCTTTATAGGAGATCCAGCAATACTTTGCCGGACCTGCCGGAAGGGTGCGAATGAAGGACATGACGCGCTCCATCGCTTCCCTGCCGTATCCCCTTTTCTGGTAATGCTGATCAATCATCAGCCGCAGAACACAATAGCCTTCTTCTGCAACGGAGGGGAGCTCATAGCTTGTAATCTTATACGTTATCATCACAAAGCCGACCGGCTTCTCATCTGCATAGATTGCAAAAGGAAACGGATGTCCTCCATTTGTTGCAATGACATAACAGGAGGCGACGCTGGACAGATTGGACGCAACGAAACGTCGCTGATCTTCTGTAACCTCCAGATTGAATATTTCTCTTCTGTTCTCAAGCGTGATCTTACGGAGTGTAATCATACACTGTCTCCCCTCGAAGTCCGATGTTTGTTTACGCTGCGGCCGCTTTATAAACATACATTTTATTCTAAAAAAGGAATAGACTTATGCTGGATTTTTTTATATACTATTATTTATCCATGGCATTTTTAGGGATACAAATAATAAGCAGCTATCGTCCTGGCGTACCAAGACGATAGCTGCTTTTTTGATGGCTTAGCACCTGACATATTTACGCTTAAACCCGATTCTGCCTCGTTCAATTTCTTTCTGAATATTCGCGCCTGCGTTAATCAGCTTGCTTGGTCCCTTGCCCTTGTTCACTTCGACCGGACCTACCGCAGCTGCAGTCGCTACCGCTTTCTCATGCAATGGCACATACGAGACGGCGACCGTGTAAATAAAGTAATTCATCGCATATTTTGCTCGCTCCGGTGCATCATGAATCGTCTGCGCGACTTGATCCAGCATCGCGGCAAGCTTGCTTTCGTCGAATTCACTGTCCTTCCGGTTCCCGAGGAGCCAGCAGTAACAGCTCCACCCTGCCGACATTTTCAGCTCATCGCCGCTTGCAATCCACCCATCGGCAACTTCCTGCGCGATGTCTGTCTCAGCGAGGGTAACAGCCACTACATAATCCGACAGCATATAGAAGTAAGCTCCAGCTATCCATCGTTCGAAGTCCGCGGCAGTCATCGCCTTCGGATCTGCAATTACGCCCGCAAAATACATCGCATCATAGTTGCCCGTGTCATACAGCTGATCAGCCAATTGCTGATCCTTCTTAATCTTCTTGGCAATCGGCTTCATCTCACCCGTCGCTACGCCAAACACCGGCTCTGTCGCACCATTCGATAGATACATTTTCTTCAATCGTTCCTTGCCGAGCGCTTCAAGCTCCTGCATTACTGTCTCTGCCTGCATGGCTTCAATCGTCCTCTCTACTTAGATTTCATATCTGCTTTCACATGTTTGAGCTGTGCAACAATGATGACACTGATGATGACCAGCAGAAACCACGAGCTGATCTTGCTTACATGAACCACATGCCACGCATGGTGCTGATTCGGATATTTCCAAGCACCTAAGAACGTTGCGATATTCTCTGCCAGCCATATAAAGAAACCGACGATGAAAAAAGCAGCCGTGAGCGGCATCCGATACGTCTTGGAGCGCACTCTGTAAATGATCCACGTTCGCCAGAAGACAATGACGACAAGCCCTGTCAGCCACCACCGGAAGTCAGCGATATAATGATTGGTAAAAAAGTTCAGATAGATGCTTCCGCCTACGAGTCCCGCAGGAACCAGCCCCGGCCAACCTGTCATATCCATCCTTAGTCTACGCCAAATTTGACACATAAAGCTAGCCACGCTTGCATACATAAATCCGCTGTATAACGGTACATGGAACAGCTTCATGAACGCAGGCTCCGGATAGGACCAAGACCCGACGCTAACTTTGTAGATCTCCAGCAGCAAGCCAATCCCATGGAAGACGCAGATGACTTTGATTTCGTCTCGTGTCTCGAGCCCGCTGAAGTACATGAGTGCCTGCACGCCTATGAGAATGAGAAGAATGGCATCGTAGCGGTGGATGAAGGGCACTTCGATAACGGTTGACATTGCAAGCGTACCGAAGATCGCGACTGGAAATATACAGCTCATCGCCTGGTGATAGCCGAAGATTAGCAGCTGTATGATTGGCGCCATCGACCACTTCACGTTCAATCAGTTACCTCCGTTCTAGAACCTTCCTTATCAATAGCATACAAGAAACAACAGAACAATAAAGAGAAATTTGGCTAACAAAGATTTCGTATTTACAGGCACAGAGCGCATCATGAACGTAAAAAGCCTTAGTCCTGCACTCCTGCTTAGGTAGTACATGCGTCTGCAATCCTGATCCAGCACTAGCTACATTTTACCGGATCTATCCATGCCCGCAGCCCCTCCACCCGGATGAGAATCCTTGAGATGTCTATTCCAAACACGACTATACCTAGTGCGAATCACCTGATTATGGCAAATTGCCTTTTCTTCCGTACAACTTCATGTAATATGGTCTATACCGATTCTGCCCATGAAAGGAAGGTTCAACTTTGAAACCGAATTCGACAAACGCTAAATATGGTCCTAGAGCGATGCGAGCCAGGAAAAGGCGCGTTGCTTCAATCCTGCAAGTCTCTACAGGGCTGCTACTTATGGGTGTTGTACTGTACAGTATCTATGCAACTCAATCTCACTTCGGACATAAGCCCTTGGCTTCGAATCCAAGCGGTCCATCATCAGCTGAATCTGATGCAAGTAACAGCGATAAGAACGAGAAGCCGATTGACATCCGGATAGATACGAAGGCGGATAAACCGATGAAGCCGGCACAGGTGAAGGGCGGTCAGAGTGTATCTAGCATGACCAGCGCATCGAGTACTTCCAGTGCTTTCAGTACACCTAGTACTTCCAGTGCAACCAATACATCTATCACTTCCCCTTACGTATCGAAGCCGACGACCTTTAAAGACGCAAGACCCGTAAGCGCAGCTTCAGCGTCGGCTCCGGTATCATCGTCTTCCGATTATCCAAAGAAGTATGTGATTCAGAAGGGCGATACGCTGTCGAAGATTGCGGTGAAGTTCTACCATTCCAAGCAGCAAGTAAACCGGATCGCTGAAGCGAACCATATCTTATTTATCAATGATATGGTTGAAGGCGAGACGATTACCATCCCAGCGCCGTCTGGGTCCGCTGGATCAACGATTGGAAAGCAACGTGATTTGGACTACTCCAAAGTTACGCTCCCCGCAACCTATCTCGTGCAATCCGGCGATACGCTGTACCATATTGCGAAGCAATTCTATCGTTCGGACGATTACGTGGAAATGATTGCGAAGCATAACAAGTTGGATGTGAACGCAGGCTTGAAGGCTGGAACGTCACTCCTTATTCCTGCTTTACCGAAGCATAAAGTGAAAACTGGCGAGACGCTATCCAGCATTGCCAGACTTTATTACGGCGATAGCAAATACGCAAACGCACTTGCTAGCTATAACCAGCTGGAAGATAACGATATTGTTAGAATCGGCGATAATCTATCGCTGCCTCAGCTAGATACGCAATAAAATGATACAGCCCCGCGGCTCGCGTCTGTTAGAAGACTGCGAACCGCGGGGCTGTATTTGATATTCAGGCTGTTGGTCAATTTATTCTCTGCTTGCCCGAATTGCCTGTTCAAGATCATAGATGATGTCATCTATCGCCTCAGTACCGACGGACAACCGGATGAGACCCGGTGTAACGCCAGTCGCCTGCTGCTCTTCCTGCGAGAGCTGCTGGTGCGTCGTGCTGGCAGGATGGATAATAAGAGATTTGGAATCGCCAACATTTGCCAGATGCGAGAACAGCTTGACGGAGTTAATGACCTTCTTGCCTGCCTCTACGCCGCCTTTAATCTCGAACGTAAGAATCGCGCCTTGTCCTTTGGGCAAGTACTTCTTCGCAAGCTCGTACGATGGATGGCTTTCGAGGCCGGCATAGCTAACCCACTCGACAGCTTCGTGCTGCTCCAGATATTCCGCTACTTTCTGCGCATTGGAGGAATGGCGTTCCATCCGAAGATGAAGCGTCTCAAGGCCTTGCAGCAGCAAGAAGGAGTTGAATGGGGAGAGCGCAGCGCCCATGTCACGCAACAGCTGTACACGCGCCTTAATAATATAAGCAATCGGTCCGACCGCTTCGGAGAAGACGACACCGTGGTAGCTCGGGTCCGGCGTTGTCAGACCTGGGAACTTGCCGCTGGCAGCCCAGTCAAACTTGCCGCTGTCGACAATGACGCCGCCGATGGACGTGCCATGTCCGCCAATAAATTTGGTAGCGGAATGAACGACAATATCCGCGCCATGCTCAATCGGTTTGAGCAAATAAGGGCTTGGGAACGTATTGTCGACGATCAGCGGAATTCCATTCTCATGTGCAATTCCGGATACCGCCGCGATATCGAGCACATCGCCTTTCGGGTTGCCGATAGTCTCGGCGAAGATCGCTTTCGTCTTATCCGTAATCGCCGCGCGGAAATTCTCCGGGTTGCTAGGATCGACGAAGCGGACCGTAATACCTAGTTTCTTCAGCGTATAAGAGAATAGATTATAAGTCCCCCCGTAAAGACTTGTTGCAGATACAATCTCATCGCCTGCTTCGGCAATGTTCAAGATCGAATATGTAATCGCTGCTTGTCCGGACGCGACGCCGAGCGCGCCGATTCCGCCTTCAAGCGCTGTAATCCGCTGCTCGAAAACGTCGGTCGTCGGATTCATGATGCGTGTATAAATATTGCCAAACTCTTTCAAACCGAATAAATTAGCTGCATGCTCTGTGTCTCTGAAGCCATATGATGTCGTTTGGTAAATGGGAACTGCACGCGCGTAAGTCGAAGCATCCAACTGCTGCCCGCCATGCACGGCCAGTGTCTCCTCTAGAAAACGTCTTTCCTCTGAAAATTGATTCGCCATTGACGTTCATCCTCCAAAGATCAAGTTTTGTCATACTGTCATACTGTCATACTCTTCCAATATAACATAGTCGTCTTCGTCGGTATAATAGATTCGTTCTATTCAGGAGGCGTTTAGCTTCCTATCTTCGCAACCATTTTCCCCTGTACATGACGCTCTGACAGCAGCTGCAGTCCTTGCGGGATCTCTGCTAACGTGATCACCTTATTGACCATCGCGTCGATCTTCTTCTCCTCAAGCAATTGTAGAAATTCGGCTGCCATTGCTGCAAGCTCCTCCTCGGCTTTCCTTCCAGAGCCATATGCCCCGCCTAGCATCAGCTTGTGCAGCGTGAATGTCTTCGTGGAAGGCTGGAAGTCTGCAACTGTCTCAGGAGCGCCAGCGATACAGGCGAGCTGGCCGCCGAAAGATAGTGTGGACAGATCCTTCTGCGAGGTGGCACGATTAACGGAGCTAACGATCAGATCTACCCCTTCGCCAGCTGTAATCTCCAACACTCTTGCGTGTACGTCCTCTTGGTTATAATCCAGCACATAATCAGCGCCAAGGCTGCGCACATAGTCGGCATTGTTCGGTGAAGCAGTCGCGATGATCGTTGAAGCACCGAGCAGCTTAGCCAATTGAATCGCATAACCGCCTACCCCGCCTGCTCCTGCATGTACAAGAATGGATTGTCCGCTCTGCAAGTGCATTTTGCGAACGAGAATTTGATACGCAGTCAAGCCAGCGCATGGGAATGCTGCGGCATCAACGAATGAGACTCCGGCAGGTATCGCTGCTGCTGTATGCGCTATAGTCGTGCTGTACTCCGCGAAGCCTCCTGGCTTTGAGAAATCTCCATGGTAAACGACACGATCCCCTACTTGCCACTGTGTTACGCCTTCTCCTACGGCGTCAACGATTCCCGCAACATCGACACCGCTGACATGAGGATACTGCCAATTCGGATGGCCGTTCATCGCTACTTTGTAATCAACCGGATTCAATCCGGCAGCTTGTACACGCACTCGAATTTCCCCGGCTTTCACAGAAGGAACAGGTAGATCAGACAGTACGAATTGTTCGGGCTTTCCTGGCTCGTTTAATACGATTGCTTTCATTCTTTCCATAGTTCGCTCCCTCTCTCAGGTCTTCAGCTATTCTAGCTTCCCTTATCCAATTGATTCTGCGCGGAGCTCTAAGGCTCCTGCTGCAATGCTAGATACGAATCCTGCTCAGCTTTGTCTCTAACTTTAGCATACCGAATCAGCTCTCCACAAACGCCTGCGTCAGCCTAGATTCAACACGGTCGGCTCGCCATTCCTGCTAGAAAGCTAAGCATGAATTGCACCGCAAGGCGTGAAGTTACATTGCGCACATCTACAGTCGGATCAATACACACGAAGTCGATCCCCCGCACTTGCGGCAGCGTGCCGAGATGATAGAGTGCATCAAGCGCATCCCACGGATTCAACCCGCCGGTTCCAATAGCAGGGCAGCCTGGGGCAAAGGCTTGGTCGATGACATCGACGTCAAAGCTAACATAGATCGCATCTGTCGCATCACTAGCGGCTGCAAGCGCTTGAGCAAGTATGGCTTGCATCCCGCTGTTCCGCACATCTCGCGAAGTAAAGACATGTACGCCTTTGCTGAGCACATAGTCATGATAGGGTTTTGAATTCATAAATCCGCGAATGCCGATTTGCGCAATGTTATTGCCAGAGACTGCACCGGACTCTAGAATGCCTCGAAATGGCGTTCCATTCGTAACTCCGCCATCTTCGAAATTTCGCACATCATGATGCGCGTCGAAGTGGACAATGCCCACCTTTTTACCTGGATAACGTGCAGCGAAAGCTTTGACCGATGGGCAACTGATCGAATGATCTCCACCGATTACGATTGGAACTAGCGATGGTTGAAGTTCATATAGCTTGGCTAAACAAGCTTCGATACGACTGTGGCATGCTCCTATATCTGTCACATGCATCTGAATATCTCCAATATCTCGGACCGTCATATGCTGCAGGTCAACACCGTATTCCAGCGAATAGGTCGTAAAAGATTTGAATGCAGCCCGAACAGCTGCAGGCGTCGTCGAAGCGCCAGAGAGCGATATCGAAGATTTGGAGAGAGGGACGCCGATGATCGCTGCCGTCAGCTGCTCAAGTCCATCCCATGGACGAATCCAATGCGAGAGTCTAGTTTCCAAATGGTCTCGAAATGCTGCCTGATCAGGTGAAGTCAGAAAAGGTATACTCCCGCTTCCGCAGGCACTGCCACTGCCACTTTCGCTCATAACCCCCACTCTCCCGCTGCAAGCTGGCCATTCCAGACGGCTACTTTGCCTTTTTTGATTACACCAAACGTATGATTGATGCCAAAATGATAAGGCAAATAAGCTAGGCTCGGCGCATCCAGTATCGTTATATCCGCTTGCTTCCCGTGCTCAATCGTACCGATCTCGCTTGCTAGACCGAGGGCAGCTGCCGCGTTGATGGTGCAGGCGGTTAAGATTTCTTCAGGCGTCATTCTCAGGTTCAAGGATGCCAGCATCATAATGAGCTGAATCGACTCGGTTGGACAAGAGCCGGGATTGTAGTCTGTCGCGAGCGCCACAGGCAATTGGAACGTATCGATCATATCGCGTGCGCGTGCATGCTGCTTCAGCCCCAGATTGAATGATGTTCCGGGCAACAGTACTGGAACAACAGCGCTTGCAGCTAGCGAGCTTAAGCCTTGGTCTGAAGCTGCTAGCAGATGCTCCGCAGATATGGCGCCAATCTCCCCGGCAAGCTCAGCCCCGCCGAGTGATACGATTTCGTCAGCGTGAATTTTCGGAATAAGCCCATATCGCTTACCTTCTTGCAGAATGCGCCTGGATTGCGGAATACTGAAGACTCCCGCCTCGCAGAACACATCGCAGAACTTCGCAAGCCCTTGACTTGCTACTTCCGGCAGCATCCTGCTCACGATCAACTCCACATATTCATCCGCCCGACCTGCATACTCCGTTGGGACGGCATGCCCGCCCATGAAGGTGGAGACGAGATCGACCGGATGCCGCGAATTAAGCTGCTTGGCTACGCGCAATTGCTTGAGCTCATCGTCGAGCGACAGCCCGTACCCGCTCTTCGCTTCAACGGTCGTAACTCCATTGAGCAGCATGATGTCGAGACTACGGCGCGCTTTCTCGAACAATTGCTGCTCGCTTGCTTCGCGGGTCGCACGAACTGTACTCAGAATGCCGCCGCCCTGCGCCAAAATTTCCAAATACGGCACGCCTGATCGCTTAGTCGACAGTTCATGCTCCCGCGATCCGCCATGGACAAGATGCGTGTGCGGATCGACGAAGCCTGGCACTACAAGCTTGCCCTTGGCACTAACGTTCTCCCCGATTTCAGTACCTGCAAGCTGATTCCGTACATCATGCTCCGTTCCGAACACCGCTATCCGCTCTCCTCGAATCGCGATGGCCGCATGTTCAATCTCGTGAACGACGCTCATCTCTGCTCCGTAACGCGGAACACAGCCAGGCGGCGGCGTGACCAGCAAGCCAATATCTGTAATAAGCAAGTCAATTCGCTCCATACTTGTACTCATAGCGCCACCTCCTATTCCCGCATCGGGATGCGGATTCCGTGCTTTTGTGCCGTTTCGGACGCTTCATCGTACCCAGCATCCACATGGCGAATGACGCCCATACCTGGATCTGATGTCAGCACTGCGCTTAGCCGCTCCGCCGCTTCATCGGTCCCGTCTGCAACGACAACCATGCCTGCATGCAGCGAATAACCCATCCCGACTCCGCCTCCATGGTGGACGGATACCCACGAGGCGCCCGCCGATGTGTTGATGAGCGCATTCAGAATCGCCCAATCTCCGACCGTGTCGGAACCATCCTTCATCGCTTCTGTCTCCCGATTAGGGGAAGCGACCGAGCCGCAGTCGAGGTGATCGCGGCCAATTACGATCGGCGCTCGCAGCTCACCGCTGCGAACCATTTCATTCAGCGCGAGGCCGAACTTCTCCCGTTCGCCGTAGCCAAGCCAGCAGATACGGGCCGGCAGCCCTTGGAAGGCGACGCGCTCCCCCGCCATCTCGATCCATCTTCGAAGCCGATCATTTCCTGGGAAAAGCTGCACGACGAGCTCATCCGTCTTCCGAATATCCTCCGGATCACCGGACAAAGCCACCCAGCGGAACGGCCCTTTCCCTTCACAGAATAGAGGGCGTATATATGCCGGGACGAAGCCTGGGAAGTCGAACGCGTGAGTCACACCTTCGTCGTAAGCAACCTGCCGAATGTTATTGCCATAATCGAACAAGACAGATCCCATCTGCTGGAGATCAAGCATCGCTTGCACTTGAACAGCCATGCTTGCTTTGGCGAGCAACACGTACTGCTCAGGATCTCGTGAGCGCAGCGTGGTCGCCTCCTCCAATGTCAGGCCCGCTGGCACGTAGCCAATGAGCGGATCATGCGCCGATGTCTGGTCCGTTGTGAAATCCGGCTTAATCCCGCGCCGTACGAACTCTGGATAAATCTCAGAGGCGTTGCCAAGCAGTCCAATCGAGAGCGCTTTCCCTGCGGCCATCGCATGATTCGCTAACGTGAGTGCTTCGTCCAACGTCTCCGCCAACGCATCGCAATATCTCGTCTGTATTCGTCGCTCGATCTTGGCGCGATCAACTTCAACGACGATGACGACGCCATCGTTCATCGTTACAGCTAACGGCTGTGCGCCGCCCATACCGCCAAGTCCTGCTGTTAGCGTAAGCGTACCGCGCAAAGTGCCGCCCGTATGCTGACGCGCCGCTTCAGCGAATGTCTCATAAGTCCCTTGCAATATCCCCTGAGTACCGATGTAGATCCAGCTGCCCGCGGTCATCTGCCCATACATCATAAGGCCTTTCTTCTCGAGCTCGCGGAAGTTTTCCCATGTTGCCCATTTCGGCACGAGCACCGAGTTTGACAGCAGCACGCGCGGCGCGCGTTCATGCGTCTTGAAGACACCGACCGGCTTGCCAGACTGAATAAGCAGCGTTTCATTGCTCTCTAGACGTTGAAGCTCACGCACTATCGCGTCGTATGAAGGCCAGTTTCGCGCTGCCTTGCCGATCCCGCCATACACAACGAGATCCTCCGGACGCTCAGCAACTTCAGGATCAAGATTGTTCATGAGCATTCGCATGGCGGCTTCCTGTACCCAACCTTTGCAAGACAGTTCTGTGCCCCGCGGGGCACGAATGATGCGCTTTGGCTCAATCGGTTGATTCTCATTCATGGAAGAGAACCTCCTTCAGAGTTAATACAATGGACCAGACACCGCTTCAACTCGTTTCAGCCATTCGCCGGATAATAGTGCGCTCGCCGTTCGCTCTATATCCGCTGAAGTGGAGCGATCCTCATCGACCTTCGGAACGACAGTCCGCAAGCAGTCATGCAACACTTTCGTCGCAGGAGCTAATCCGTTCGCACCGACGAATTCAGCTGCTTCTGCTGCGCAGATGAGCTCGATCGCCAATACTTTTGCCACATTGCTAATTACCAGCTCCGCGTGCCTCGCGGCAGTCGTCCCCATCGACACATGATCCTCCTGACCCGCAGACGACGGGATCGAGTCGACGCTGGCTGGATGCGCAAGCACTTTATTCTCTGAGACGAGTGACGCACTGACGTACTGCAAGATCATAAGGCCAGATCCGAGGCCGGGATTATGGCTGAGAAATGCCGGCAAGCCTCCCGACAGCGCCGGATTCACGAGCCTCTCTGTGCGGCGCTCCGATATATTCGCAAGCTCGCTCATGCCAATCTTCATGAAGTCCATGGCAAAAGCGATCGGTTGGCCGTGAAAATTGCCGCCTGATACGACAAGCCCCTTATCTGGAAAAAGGAGCGGATTATCCGTTGCCGCATTAATCTCTACTAGAAGCTTATCGAGCGTGTAACCGAGCACTTGCCGTGTCGCGCCATGCACTTGCGGCAAGCAGCGCAGGGAATAGGCATCCTGCACCCGGAGCTCGCCTTGTCGGGTTGTGTGAGAGCTGCCTTGCAGGAGCGTTCGCAAGTTGCGTGCAACACCAATCTGCTCGGGGTATGGGCGCGCAAGCTGCACATCCTCGGCGAAAGCTTCCGGTATCCCATGCAGCGTTTCCAGCGTCATCGAAGCGATTACATCCGCGATTCTCGCGAGCCGCAGCGCTTTCACATAAGCGAGCGTGCCAATTGAAGTCATAATCTGCGTCCCGTTTATAAGCGCGAGCCCTTCTTTGGCTTGCAGCGTAATCGGTCCAAGTCCTGCTCTCGCTAGTGCCTGTGCGCCTTGAAGCCTCTTCCCTTGATAATACGCCTCTCCCTCGCCAATCAGCACGAGGACAAGATGCGAGAGCGGCGCCAAATCACCGCTAGCGCCTAACGATCCTTGTTCAGGAACGACCGGATGAACACGCTTGTTGATACAATCAATCAATAACTGCAGCGTTGACATCGCAATACCTGAATTTCCTTTGCTAAGCGCATTCGCGCGTAACAGCATGAGCGCGCGTACCGCCGGTTCGTTCATCGGATTGCCGACGGCGCACGCATGGCTGCGAATCAAGTTCATCTGGAGCTGTGCTGCGTGCTGCGGCGAAATGACGACGTCACTGAACTTCCCGAAGCCTGTCGTCACTCCATATACCACTTGCCCCTCTGCAACCAGCTCCTCCACCATTTTCCGGCAAGCATCTACCCGCTTCCTTGCTTCGCTACTTAGGACAACCGTTCGATTATGATACGAGACCTCCGCTATTTGTTCAGGAGTGAGGCTTTCTCCGTCCAGTACGATTGGCTTCATGTCAACACTCCTCCCACGAATGGACGAGATCATGCAGTTCCTTTCTTGCTTTACCATAAGAAAGGGACCGTGCGGAAGCTGTTCGCTTCCACGCGGTCCCTATTTACGAAGGGTAGTAATGCGATTGTCCAGTATCGTGCATTACGCCAATACATCGCCATCACTCATTCCCTAATCTTTTTTAAGTTTCAAGCTCATTGTTGCATGCGGCCCTTGACCAAGTCAATATCGTTTCGCCTATGAGAACTTGTCCTTTTTGAGAAAGCTTGCCCCTGCATAGTAGGCGCTATCTATCACCTCGCCAATTCTTTGACTGACCCATCAAGTCCGCCAACAATCACCTTCGACGCGAGATTGATAAATAACCCATTTTCAACGACTCCGGGTATCATGTTTAATTCCGTATGTAATTCGCTCGCCGATCCGATCTTATCAAACTGACAATCGGCAATATAATTGCCGTTATCCGTTACGAATGTTTCTTCGCCATGTTTTCTCAAACGAGGGATGCACCCATAGGAGGCCAGCTTATGCAGCGTAAGCTCGTGTCCGAATTGCACGATCTCAACAGGCAGAGGAAATCGCCCCAACTGCTGTACGACCTTGCTCTCGTCGGCTATAATGATGAGCTCTTTGCTGGCAGAAGCAATGATTTTCTCCCGCAGAAGCGCGCCTCCCCCGCCTTTGATCAAGTTCCACTCATCATCGACCTCATCAGCGCCATCAATTGTAAGATCGATCTCCTCGATCTCCGATAATCGGACTAACGCAATCCCCAGCTCCTTCGCCAGTAATTCGGACTGCATCGAAGTTGCAACTGCCTTCATGCTGAGACCATTCTTCGTCAACTCCCCTAGCTTTTGAATCGTCCAATAAGCAGTGGAGCCTGTACCTAATCCAACGATCATCCCGTCACGTACATATTCTGCAGCTTTCTCCGCTGCAGCTCGTTTTGCTTCCGTTCTCGCGTCCATCTTAATTAAGTCTCCTATCTCGATTCCTGCTTTTGCTGGACTCGAAGCGTATTTTCTTTCTTCGCAATCGTCTGATCATACCTTGCGATTTTATCATCGAGGCGTGTTAACGTGCTTCTCATCTCTTCGAGCTTGGCTGCAAGCTTCTCGCGTTGATCAATCAGAAGTTCTTTCCTCGTATGCAGCGTGTCGTCGCCCTTCTGGAACAAAGCTACGTACTCAATCAGCGTTTCAACCGGAAGCCCCGCGCTTTGCCGCATACACTTGATAAAATCGATCCAGTTGCAGTCCTCCTGCGTATAATCCCGGATTCCGCTCTTGTTCCGATTTACTGGCGGTATGAGCCCGATGCGTTCATAATAGCGGAGCGTATCCTGAGATAGCTCAAACTTCTCGCTCACTTCAGCAATTAACATGTCCGGCTTCCTCCTCGTTTCTCTACGATCTTAATGGTATAAACGTAGTGTAACCTCTGGAGCTAACTCCAAGTCAATCGTTAATTAGATTGCTCGGCCCATCCAATTACTGCTAGACTATACCTTATTGCTAAGGAGGTCTGCCACCGATATGAAACAGAATAAATATGACGATTCCGGCTTTTTCGCCAAATACAGTCAGATGCCACGTTCGATCGGAGGCTTGGATGCCGCTGGAGAATGGAGTACATTTCGCGCAATGCTCCCTGATCTTCGGGATATGAAGGTGCTTGATCTAGGCTGTGGATTTGGCTGGCATTGCCGGTATGCTCGCGAGCAGCAGGCGCGCTCCGTGCTTGGTATCGAGCTATCCGCTAACATGCTGGAACGCGCCAAAGAAATGACGGATGACGAGCAGATCGAATATCGACAAATGGCCATTGAAGATATCGATTTGCCGGCTGCAACGTTTGACGTTGTACTCAGTTCCCTTGCCCTCCATTATATTGAGGATTTTGACGCAATCTGCCGTAGCGTGCATGACATGCTCGTTCCTGGCGGAAGCTTCGTATTCTCCGTGGAGCATCCGATCTTCACAGCGCTCGCGGCGCAAGATTGGCATTACGGTCCGCAAGGCGAGAAGCAACACTGGCCGGTGGATCATTATCATGCTGAAGGCGCTCGTGAAGCGGGATTTCTAAACGACGATGTCATCAAGTACCACCGCACAGTCGCAACGTATATCGGCGGATTGCTGGCAGCTGGATTCAGCTTGACGAATCTGTCTGAGCTAAAGCCAACGAAGGAGATGCTCGAGAGCAACGCTGCTTGGCACGAAGAAACTCGCAGGCCGATGTTCCTCTTAATCGCTGCGGGTAAAGATTAATGTGGTTAAATAATAAAAGGCCGCTCCATTTAGCGGCCTTCTCGCATTCTATCACCTATTTAATCATCTGCACTGGATAATAAGACGGGATCGGCTGCGTGTAATTTTCTTTTTACGAACTTAATTTGGTTCGGCGTCCACTGCGAATAAAATAAACGAGTCTCGTAATCGTCACTTAGTGCTAGCACTTCGGGTACCGTAGCCCAATTCGTCAGCGGATAGCTTGATGCCCGCGAATGGTAATTATGCATCGTACGCCGGCCATGGGTGCAGTCTTCCCTTCCGCCTTTGCGTGTGTGATAGGTTGTAATGTTATACAACACCGCAGTGCCAGCTTGCCCCCGAATCGGGATCTCCTCGTAAGCATCTCCCAGCTTCGCTTTCGCCTCATCTAGAGAATCATACGTATGGCTGTTTGGCACGAGGCAGAACGCCGGGCAGCAGTCGTGGACATCCGACAGATAATAGATGACGCATGTATACGTGCTGATGTAGGGATTGTCGGGATCATAGATCTTCCCGCCCATCGTCCCATAAAAGCTGATATCACGGTGAAAATGCATCTCGCTGCTGCTTGCAAGGTCAGCCGATACATCGCGAAAATCAAACTGGGCAAAACGAGCCTCACCGAGCAATACCTCCTGTACGAGCGGAAACGTGACAGGATGACGGATGAAGCGGTCCATCTCCAGCGGATGCGTCTGAAGCAAGCTCACCGTGCCGACTGCGCCGGCTTGGGGCTTATGCCACTGGTCCGGATGCTGCTGCAAGGAATCTTCCACCAGCTGATTCAAATAATCAAGTTCCTCCTCAGAAAGTGCATTCGGAATGACCGCAAAGCCCTTCTCCTTATAGAGTGCGAGAATATCCTCTCTCGAAGGCTGGACCGTCTGTGTATTCATTAAGATTAGCCCTTCTTTCGCTTTATGGATAATGAATCACTCGTACCTTATGCAGCTTGGGACAGGTTTAGACGATTTCTTTCTTAAAAAAACGATGACGATAACCAGTCGGAGCGTCCTCCATGACCAGAGCTTCCGTGTAGCCGTTCTTCACATAAAATTGCTGCGCTTGAAAGCTAAACGTATTCATTTTAATAAACGTGCACGCTTTTTCTCTTGCAATAGACTCGTTAACCTTCTTCATTTGCTTCAGCTGCAATGATCGTTTCCTTAACCATATTAAACAAACCTCCTGCAATCATCACTCTTTTTTGTACTGGAAGAGTTCTCCAGATGCAACAGCTTTCCTGCCTGGAAAAGAAAAAAGAGCCCCGATTAGGCTCTCTTAGGTCTCACAATTGGATCCATTATTTCAATGCCCCGAGCACGAATGCTTGCATCCGGGAGCGCACCGTCATCGTCTGAAAGAGATAGTGAACATTCTTCGATGAGGTAACTTCTCCGTTATACCACGAAATCGCAGAGGTCACATTCGGATCCATCAGCCCCGACTCCTTAATTGAACGCACGAAGCTTTTCTCGGCAGGCGCATACTGGCTGTCGAAGATCATGCACCACTCTCCTCTTGCTCTGGCTAGCGCTTTGTGCAGCGCATAGCTGATCGTGTGCTTCACATAATACAAGACTCGCACGCGCGGATCTTGATAAGGCTCGATAATGGCTTCGACCTCCTTCTGCGTCGCTAAGCTTACGATCAGGATCTCGCAGTTCGTCTCGTATTGATCAATAATATTGCCCAGGGCAGCCCTCGCCTTCTCCACCTCATTCGGCTTCACGACGAACAAAGCGCTGTATAGGAGCGGCATTCCGCGCCTCATCCGGGTTTCAAAGTGTGAATGATGCACCTCATTCCAGCACATCCGGTACTTGGACGACTCATTCGCAATGTGCGTTGAGAGGCTGAATGGCGAATTGATCCGGTAATCCATCAGCTCGATCGCTACATATTTGATATCGCAGTAATCCGTCATACGCAGCCAATAATCGTAATCTTGGATATACCGCATCCGATAGCCGTCTACCTTCCGACAAAACTCCGTCCGATGGATGAAGGATGGGCCGATGATACAACCGTCTAGCAGCGCTTCTTTCGGGCGATTTTGCCAGTTCCGTAATGTCTGAAGAAACTCGGGCGTATGTGCAATCGTTCCGTCCTCGAAGATTTGGTTAAAGCTGCTATAGACGATGCCCACGTTAGGCGCCGCCTGATCCATCTCGTACACCAATGTGCCGAGGAAATATGGATAATACACATTGTCCGTCGATACCCATGTCAAATATTCATAACCTTGGTCCATTAGAATCTCGAAGCCATAATTAAGCGCGAACGCAACACACTGATTGACCGGATAAGAAACGATAGTCACTCTCGGATCCCCATGCGTACATTCCTGAATGAGCGGCAGAAGCTCCGGCGCCCCGTCGATTACAATCAGGAAGGTAAATTCGAGATAGCTTTGAGTGCGAACGGATTGAATCGCCATACGGATAAATGCTTCATCCTGATAATAAACGGGCATAACAACTCCGACTTTCGCCATACCTGCGCATCCCTCTCCCTTCTACTGTAATCTATGAAAATAGCACGCAGAGCGAGCTAGTCAGAGCGCACATTTTGTCCAACTCTTCGTAAAAAATAATAAAGCACGCCTACTCGCACAGGCGTGCTTGATGACTATGTCATGGTTGTAACTTGACTGGCAATGTTCCGAGCGGATTCTTCTGCCCGATCAGAACTCGAATCGCAGCCGCTGTATTCGGCTCTTGCTTGCCGTACACGGCCAACGCGGATTGTGCATTGTGCAAGTACAGCAGCTCGTACGGATTCCCGAGAGACAGCAGTGTATACCGCTTTTCCAGCCTGTTCAACTCATTTATGATCGTCTGTGTATCGCTCCAGTTAAACTCGCTAGCAACATTGCGGAATTGATAGGATGCAGCGATGACATAATCAGCCTTCGCAAGAGCCGGAAGCGCTTCGGACGCCTGCCCCGGCTTAATCAAGATTGTCTCAATCTCCAGCGCTAACGTAGACACCGCTTGCTGAAGCTGTGTCTTGAGCTGATTCGCCTGCATCTCATCGGCAGCAGCAATGACAACCCGATCTCCAGAATGAATCAGATCCGGATGGACTTGATCGCGGCCAGCAAGCAAGGTGACCGCCTGATCCGCGATTTCGCGCTCAACAGCACGGTGCTCTGGGGAACCGATAATATTCTTCAGTGATGCGAGCTGTGAAGTGAGGCTCTCGCTTTGGTCGAACAACCCATACTTTTCCTTAAGCTGCAAAATTCGTTTAACTGAACCGTGAATCGACGAAGCCGATAACCTGCCGCTCTTCACCGCTTCCACTAATGTCCGATGTGCCCCTTCGATATTTTGAGGCATGAGAATGATATCTACACCGGCAGCAACCGCGCGTTCAACCGATTTATTCTCGCCAAAATGCTCCGCAATCGCGTTCATCGTGAAGGCATCGGAGATGATGACGCCTTTATAACCCAGCTCACCACGAAGCATGCCTGTGAGCACCTTCTTCGACAAAGTCGCTGGGAGCGGTATGCTGCTGCCATCCTTCATTGAAGTTACACGCTCGTTATCGACCGCTGGAAACGCGATATGTGCAGTCATTATCATATCGACGCCGCTGTCAATTGCTGCGCGGAATGGCTTCAGCTCCATAGCATCGAGCCGCTCGCGGTCATAGTTCAGCACCGGCAGGCCAAGATGGGAATCAACCGACGTATCGCCATGCCCCGGGAAATGCTTCACCGCTGCAATCACGCCTGCGTCCTTAAGCCCCTTCATCGCAGACAGCCCGAGTCGAGTCACCAAGTCTGGATCTGCTCCGAACGAGCGCATTCCGATAATTGGATTATCCGGGTTGCTGTTAATGTCCAGATCAGGCGCAAAATTCAGCTGCAATCCGAGCGCTCTCAGCTCCTCGCCGGTCAGCTTGCCTGCGGCTTCCGCGAGCTTTGCATCCCCTGTTGCGCCTAACGCCATTTGACCAGGCAGATTCGTTCCGCCAGGAATGCGCTCGATGACCCCGCCCTCTTGATCGGTGCTCAGAAACAGCGGGATGTCGCCAGCTTCAGCTTGCAGATCATGCGTTAAGGTCGTGAGCTGTTTCGCATCGACGATGTTCTTCTCGAATATAATAAGTCCACCCAAATCCTGATTATGCAGCTGATTCTTGATGCCATCGTTCACGGTGGTCGTTACTTGACCGTTCCACTGCCGGATGTCCGGCATAAGCATTTGGCCGACTTGCTCGCTGACTGTCATGTAAGAGATGAGCTTATCCCAATCAAGAGAATGAATGGCCGCTGCCCTCTCGAAACGAATGACTCTCGACATGAATACCGCATATTCCGCTCGCGTGACCTGACGATCTGGACGATACGTGTGATCATCGTACCCTCCTATCAGACCGTTCGAGCTCATAATCGCTATTGGCTCAGCCGCCCAATGCGTCTTCGTATCGGAGAAGCTGACCTGCTGCGTTCCGCTCTTCAGCTGATAAGCTCGGGAAAGAATCGCTGCCGTTTCTGCGCGGCTAATTGGTTCGTCAGGATGAAACGACCCGTCCGGGAATCCGCCTGCAAGTCCCATCTCAGCAGCGACCTCGATTTCCATGTAGAACGGATGAGTGCTGGGAACATCCTTGTACGTCTGACCCGCTTTCGCCAGCTTGTCCGGGTAAAGCTCCCGCACCATGAACGTGACTGCTTGTGCACGAGTTACAAGCCCTTCCGGCTTGAAGGTTCCGTTCCCATATCCCGCCACCGTCCCGCGGTGCGCCATATACTGGATGCCGTCCACTGCCCATTTCGCGTTCGTTAAGTCGGTGAACGGTTGTTCTTTCGCCGACGATGCTGCTGCTGCAGAAGCAGCCCCAATTAGCAAAGTGCCAAGCACAGCTCCCGATAGAACTATCGATTTCAATTGCATAGAATTATCCCACTCCTGGTATTGTCTCTGTTTTACCAAGTTAGACGCGAGGAGAACGGGATAGTTGCGATATTGGGCATGAAAAAAGCCCGCAATCGCTGCGGGCTTCTACACTACGGACCGCCCGTCAACACATCCTCCCGATTCACAATCGGAACGGTCGGTCCCTTAGTTATGTCATATATATCTCCATTCAATGTCTCTGTTTGAAGCGTCAGATAGCCCCCGATAACCTTGCCCTCGCACTCAAGAACATAACCAATCACATCGTTATATGGTCCGACAGCTTCGTCGAGGTCATACCCTGATATTATGAGTTGCTTCGATGTGTATGGTGCGAGGTCGAGCTTGGCCTCATAAATGAGCAGATCGTAGTGCTCCTTGGATACTGGCAATGATCCTGGCGCATACGTATACTCCGATTCAAATTGCTTCAAAGTCCAACCATAGCTCTTGAAGTACTCGATATGCGCGCTTGGAAAGTTTGGCTTCCAAAGCTCATCGTTGGAGCAGCCGCATAACACAATAATTAGCGTGGTTAAACAAATTGAAAGTCGTAAAACCAACAAGTCACCTCGTTATAATTAATGTCATTAAATCAACGCATACGGAGGCTTTAGTCCCCCGCGCTCCCTTAAGTAGTTGCGTACACTTCCCGAATCGCATCCTCTATATCCGGCTCCTGAACGCTTAGATCCTGAATCGGCAGCTTCTGCGATAAGTCGGCGATTAACTCAGCCGCTGTAATGCTCGCTTTCTCGAATTGATACCAGAGCCGCAGCCCGTCCTGCTTAATAATTTGGGCGGATGGGTGCTCAACATCTGCGCATGGACGCTGTAGATCGACGACGAGCAGCCGCTTCGGCGTCAGCTTGCCGATCAATTCATCAATCGGTCCATCCTCGACGACTTTTCCGTGGTTGACGATAATAAGCCTGCTGCACAGCTCTTCAACATCGTCCAGATCATGCGTCGTCAGAATAACGGTGATGCCGCGCGTACGATTCATTTCTTGAATAAACCCGCGAATCGAGCGTTTCGCTTCCGCATCAAGACCGATCGTCGGTTCATCCAGAAATAGCACATCCGGCGAGTGAAGCATCGCCGCAGCCAAGTCACCGCGCATACGCTGACCGAGCGACAGCTGCCGGACAGGCGTATCTATGAATTGATCCAGACGAAGCACTTCGGTAAGCACCTTCATATTGTCTTCATAGGTTTGATCATCAATCTGGTAGATTCGTTTGAGCAGCTCGAACGACTCTCCGAGGCGCAAATCCCAGTACAGCTGCGTCCGCTGGCCGAAGACTACTCCGAGCTTGCGAACAACTGCCTTCCGGTCTGCTTGCGGAGAGACACCGCATACGCGAATCGTGCCATCTGTCGGATGCAGAATGCCAGTGAGCATCTTGATCGTCGTGCTTTTACCAGCGCCGTTCGGTCCGATATAGCCAACTATTTCACCGCGCTCGATGGAGAAGCTGATGCCGTCCACGCCGCGTACGTTTGTTTTTTCGGGAAAGAAGAGCCCTTTGAGTGCCCCGCGAAGTCCCCGCTCTTTCTTGACAATGACATATTCTTTAACCAAGTCTGTAACTTCAATAACTGGCATCGCTGCACACCTCCCGCTTATGAACCTGCACTTTCGTAATTTTTAAGTCCGAACTTAAACATCCGTTGAGATAACCAGAAACAGAGAATGCCAATAATCGGCGTCCATAGCGCGATGCGCACGGGCAGTCCGAACTCTCCTGCTTTCCCAAGAAACTCAATCGCGGGATAGAACGTAATGAACCCGATCGGAATAAGAAAGGTGAACAATAGCTGGATCAAATTCGGGAAAATACTCAGCGGGTACATCGTTCCTCTCTCCAGCATCGAGAGCGCGAAGCCTACCATAGATGCGTTCCTCTTCGTCCAGAACGCGATCGTACCGAGTGTGATGAACAACGCTGCGCGGATGAGAACGCCGCCGATAATAACGAGGATGATTTTGATAATATTCATAATCGTCCACTCGAAGCCAACAAGATGGCAGCCATACGCAAAGATCAGAACGCCAGGAATGAGGTCAATAAGTCCAATAAAGTTGAAATAGCTTGCGATGAGCTGGAAGAACACGTTCATCGGCCTAAGCAGCAGCCGGTCGAAGGCACCGTCTATGACCATACCGTCCATATGCCATGTATTGATAAACAATACGACATTGATGCCGTGACTCAGCAATCCCAGTCCATAGATGAAAGCTAGCTCTGGAAAATCCCATCCATTAAGCGGCTGGAACCTGTCGACGATAATCTTCAGCACCCAGATGCCCGAGAAATATTGGATCGGAATCATGAGCAGCCAACTGAACAGAAACAGCGGATATTCGAGCTGTCGCTGAATCGCAAGCCGGGCGAAGCAAGTTGCAACCGAATAATAGTGACGGAACGTCGCCATCTTATCGTCACCCTCCTTGGATTAATGTTTTGGATTTGGTTTGGCGCCAGAAGAGCGCGAGTAAGACAAATAGAATTGCGATCCATACTCCTTGAATCGCCATAGCTCGCAATGCTTCCACCGTTCCGGTAGCGCCGATATAGATGCCAAGCGGTGTTTGATACGTGTATTGAAACGGCAAGTACGCGGATATCGTTTGAACAGATTGCGGGAAGAGCCAGAGAGGAACAAGACTGCCGGAGAGGATGCGTACGATGGCGTCTTTGACATTCCCCATGTTGCCAAGCTCCATCACCCAGAACGCGACCAAGCCGACAAGCGCGCTCAGAAGCCAGAGTATGGCATAGCTTAACAGACAGCTTGGGATGAACAACAGCATGCCTGCCACAGTTGACGGCAGTGGCATGCCGAACAATAGAGATGCCACTAGAAACAGAGGCAGCACCTTATTCAATAAGGAGCTCAGCATTGCCCCGATGTCTTCTGCGAGATAACAGGCTAGCAATGGGACAGGCCGATAGAAATCCGTGACGATTTTGCCCTCGCGAATCTTGTAATAGATGGTGTCCTGAACGTCCGTGACGAACAGGGACGCCAGTAAAATCGAGACGATGGTGTACGTAACCAGGTCGTGCAGCGTCATTCCGGCGCTACCTCCTGAACCTCCACTGTAGGCAGCTTTCCATAGGAAGACGGACGCCACCATAAGAATGAGGTTCGTGCCGACAGAAGCGAAAACTTCAAACCGATAAGCGAGTCCAGTTAACACTCTTAGCTTCGTCATATACCAATACGCTTGAAACATAGATGCCCCCTCTTCTCTATCTCTATTGTAAACGCAATCAATTCACCATATATTACCACTATTTTTTGGATGTTGTCATTGCATTTGATGAAAAAAAAGAAGCCGCCATTGGGCAACTTCTATTATAATCGTTCTGGTAGTTAATCCTGTTAATTCTTGGAACTTGCATAAAAAACGGCAGCACTCTCCTAAAAAATCACATGTTGGTTCGCGTCAGATTATGTTAAAATGTGTCGTATTGGAGGTTATAACAATGGATATTAGACAGTTACTAGGCTTACCCGGCTTACTGGACGTCAAGAAAATCATCTGCGTTCAGCCGCATCCCGATGATAACGAGGTTGGCGCCGCAGGCACGCTGCGCGAACTTGCGCTGCGAGGTTGTGAAATCGTTTACATCACCGTCACGGACGGAAGCGCAAGCGGCTCGACAGGAGCCGCCACCACTGAAGAGATTGTCCGCATTCGAGAGTACGAGAAGCAAGCGGCTGGCCAATTGCTTGGTGTATCGAAGCAGCTTGATCTCGGTTTCCACGATATGGGCGACTACTCCGAAGACGATCTTCTGAAGCAGCTGATCCCCATTATTCGCGCAGAGAAACCGGACATGCTGATGACCGTTGATCCGTGGATGGCGTACGAAGCCCATCCGGATCATATCAAGACAGGCAAAGCTGTCGCAACAGCGATGCTGTTCGCAGCGAACAAGGTTCGCTTCCCTGAGGGCGAGCCGCATACGGTCCCGCAAATCGCTTTCTATGCGACCTCGCATCCGAATACGTTTTTCGACATCACTACGCATTGGGAGACCAAGCTCGCTTCGATTCTTGCTCACGAGAGCCAGTTCGATAATGAGGAATGGCCGATGCTCCGTATGTATTTCGAGTATCAAGCTTCGCAGCTCCACAGCAAGCTGAACTTGGAGCAAGCGGGTTTCGCGGAAGCGTTCAAGGTGCTCGCGACCCAGCAGCTGCACTTCTTCCCGTCAGCTTTATACAGCTAAATTCGAACCAGTCATCCACCTTACCTAGGAGGCATTTCAGCTATGGCATCCACGTCCAAGAAGATAGCTTACTCACTGAACCAGATTGGACTAAGCGTCCTGTGGCAAGCGTTCAGCGCTGTCGCCGTCTATTACTATGTAGACGTACTCCATGTCTCCGGCACTTCCATTTCTATCGGCATGATCGTCTACGGGATCTTGAACGCGCTCTTCAATCTACTGGCAGGCCATGTCAGCGACCGTACGCGCAGCCGCTTCGGCAGACGGATTCCATATATCTTGTTTGGCAGTCTCCCGTTCGGCATCGTCTTCTACTTCCTCTTCAGTCCGCCAGCGGTTAATACGACGATGCTGCTTGTCTATTTCTTTGCGATTACGTTAATCTTTGATCTGCTCTACTCCTTTATCGGTCTTAACACAGGGGCATTGTTCCCAGAAATGTATCAGTCGAAGAAAGACCGCTATCAAGTATCCGCCTATCAGCAAATATTCAGCATTATTGGCATGATCTTCGGTATTGCGCTTGCCAAATCGCTCGGATTATCGCTCGGCTGGAGCTTAACCGCAGGTATATTTGCCTTGATCGGTATTATTACACTCTATGCTTCACTCTACGGTTCCTTCGAGAATCCGGCGTACTCCGAGAATCCGCTCCGGTTCAAGGAAGCTGCCATCACCACGCTCAAAAATAAACTATTTACATCCTACGTTGTTGCCAATTTGCTCATCCAGCTAACAACGACGATGTTCGTCTCATTGACTGCTTTCTATACGAAGTATGTCGTGGAGCTGACAGCAACGCAGAACTCGATTTTCCTAGGAGCTGTCTTCATTGTTGCCATCCCGATGTCGTTCATCTGGGCGAAGAGCGGCCTACGTATCGCAACCGTGAAAGCGGCAATTCTCTCTTCCGTTCTGTACGCCATCATCTCACTCGGCTTTCTATTCGCGCATTCACCGTCAGCCGTTATCGTCATTGGCGCGCTTCTAGGCATTCCGGTCTCCGGCTTCATGTTATCTCTGCACGTCTTGATCTCGGACGTTATTGACTATGACGCAGAGCGCTCGGGACGTCGCCGCGAAGGGATGTATTACGGCATCAACGGCTTCATCATCCGTATCGGCATGTCGATTCAATACGCTATTATGGGCATCTTCTTCGCGACTAGCGGCTTCGACGAGAACGCCGCATCGCAGCCGGACAGCGCGATTAACGGCTTCCGCTTCTTGATCGGGGGCTTGCCGTTTATTATTTTGCTCATCACGGTATGGTATTTGCGTCAATACAGCAGACGAGAGAAGCAGCTGCGTGGTACGAATCTATAGAATAGAAAGGCGGTTGGTCATCCGATGAAGCATATGCCTATGTGGGGCGGCACTCGTTCAGAAGGAGATAGCTGCGCCCCTGTTATGTACGACATTGCGAACAATCGACTGATGGCGCAGTTCGACGGTGTCGGCGGTGTGCACCGCTATTCGGTCGCAGGCAGGTGGAAGGTGCTGAAGGATGGTTCCTGGTATACCGGATGGACTGTCAATGGCGAGCCTGCGCCACTCTCGCAGCGCAAAGTGGTAACATGCTTCGGGAAGAAGCAGCGCATCGAATATGAGGATCACGCCGAAGTCCGAGTTGCGGCGGAGCTGTTCAGCCACCCGAGCGATAATGCCCTATTCGCGGTCTATGAATTTCATAATGAGCAGGCAGCGTCAGTCCAGATCGACCTGCATTTCGGCTTCGAGATTGACACAGCCTCCTATCATTTGGAGAAGCTGCGCACAGAAGGCCATACAGCATCGCTGACACCTGAACTTGACGTTTCTGAGGAGCGCCTTTTCACCTACTCGCTCGCTGAGGATTACACCGTCTACTTGGCTGCAAAAGATCAATTGACCAGCTTCGAGCATGAAGACAACCGGTTCCAGCTGCGTGTTTGTTTAACTATAGAACCTGGCGAGAAGAAGCGATTCGTCTGGCTGCTTAGCGGAGCATGCGGTAACTATTCCCGTGAACGCGCGGAAGCCGATATTGCGGATTGTCAGCGCCATGCAACAACCATTGACGAGGAGAATCAATGGCTTCGCGAGACATTCGAGTCGAACGACACGGAGCTGAATGCATTGTACGGTTATTGCCTGAGCGCCTCTCTCTCCTCGTACAAGGACTTAGGCGAGAGCTTCAAGGGCTATTTTGCCGGCATCGACTATCAAAGTCCGCCAAGAACGTATTTCCGTGACGGTTATTGGACGCTGGTCGCTAGCCTGCCCTACCGTCCCGAATGGGTGCGCGGACAAATTGTTACCCTTGCTCACGGCATCGGCGCAGATGGACAATGCCCTAGCGCGGTCATCTACAATCAGGATAGCGGCAAGTATGAACCTTTCTGGCCGGATCACTTTGACTCGCCATCGTTCTTTGCGCTTATCGTGCATGATTACTTAAGCTGGACGAACGATTTCGCCGTGCTCTCGGAGCTAGTGAACGGCCGCACCGTCAAGGCGCACATGGAGCAAGCGATTGCGTATCTGAGCAACCGGACATCCGCGGAATATCCGGGGCTTGCGCTGAAGCCTGACCATCGTCGCGACTGGGTGGATAATGTGTATCGCGAAGGCTACGTTACCTATGATCTGGCATTGTATTGCCGGGCGTTGTATGCAGCATCTGCGGTGTGCAGAGCTTCTGGTGATGAGGCTGGTGCAGAGCGATTCGTTGCGGTATACGAGGCAGCGAGCAACAGTCTGAGGAAGCTGCTCGATGAGCACGGTTACTTCAACTACATAAACACAAGCGGCTACGTTGAAGCAAATACGTCGATTGAATTGGCCCTTCTCCCCTTGTTCGACCTCGTCTCGGCGGATGAAACTGCAGCAATCATGCAGCTTCTCGCTACAAAGCTGGAGACGCGAAACAATAACGAACAGCAGTACGGAGACTGGGGCGTCATGACCGTCTTCCCGTTCTACCTTGCAGTCCATCACCAGGTCGAGAAAAGCATGGCTCCTTATCGTTATCATAACGGCAGCGATTGGCCCTATTTGGACGGAATTTATGCGCTTGCGAAGCTGCGCAACAGCGATGATGGCTGGCGTTACCCGCTCACTCGTTGGTTCCAAGTCTCGCTCGATAATGGCTGGCTAACGCCTGTTGAATATTATGGACCTGTCTACGGCAAAGGGTCTAACCTGCAAGGTTGGAGCGCCATGCCCGCTGCAGCGATGCTGATGGGAGGCATCGGCTTCATGCCTAACCTGGAGGAGCAGAAGGTTAAGCTCTCCCTCCCGCCTTGGGGAGACTGCACTTTCAAGCATATCCAGTATCGCGGCCACCGGTATACGCTAGCCGTTACAGACGGCTTGTGGCAAGTCACGTGTGAGGACGATCCGGCGCACGAGCACCCTTTCATAACGGAGTAATAGAACGACCGCACTCTCAGATTGAGAATGCGGTCGTTTCACGGGAATGGAGGAACTAATGATGAAAATAACAGCAATTTCATTCCAGATCGAATCCGTACCGCTTGCCATGCAGCCGTATTTAGAAGGAGCTTCCTTCTATGACAGCAGCTGCTCAGAGGATGCCAGAACTTATTTTATAGAGAAAATGGATTCGAACCATGCCTTCCTCAAGGTCAACCGACGAGGAGTGCTAGAACGAGAAGCAGCCATGACCTCATTCATTCATGACCATCAGCTAGCTCCCAAGGTGATCGCGTACCATTCGGATGAGCAGCATGACTACCTGCTGACAGAAGCAATCAGCGGCGACGACGGAACCGAGCAGCATCATCTGAATGATCCGCACCGGTTGGCGACGGTATTCGGTCATTATTTGCGCAAGCTCCATTCGCTCAAGGTGGATGGCTGCCCTTATTCGAATAAGACGGAAGAATTCTTATCCGTCGCAAGGAGCAAAGACAAAGATTTATCTGCGCTCGATACGATCAAGTACATTCCATCCGACGATACCCTTACGCATGGAGACTACTGTCTCCCTAACATCATAATGAAAAACTTCGAGCTGCAAAGCTTCATTGATCTTGGTGATGGCGGAATCGGAGACAGGCATCATGATCTGTATTGGGGTCTTTGGACCTTGCATTATAATTTGAAGACCGACCAATATGATGAGCTATTCTTGGACGCTTATGGAAGAGATCAAATTCACGACAACGGTATTGCGTATTTCGCGAAGCTCATGGAGCTAATGGAATGGTAGCATTGAGAAAGCCCTCGTCCTTTGTTAAGGGACGAGGGCTTTGCTATCTATATTACTCTACTGTTTCCAATTCACGGTTTAGTCCGAGCAATTCCGATGTTGAGGAATGAATCTCATTGATGAGCTCTGGATTTTTCGCTAGAGACACTCCATAGGAAGGAATCATTTCTTTGATCTTCGGCTCCCATGCTTTCATCTCTTGCGGGAAGCATCTGTTCAGAACTTCAAGCATAACAGAAACAGCGGTTGAAGCGCCTGGCGATGCGCCGAGCAGTGCAGCGATCGTACCATCTGCGTCAGTGACAACTTCTGTACCGAATTGAAGCGTACCCTTGCCACCGGCTTCTGTATCCTTAATAACTTGAACGCGCTGGCCAGCTACGAGAAGATCCCAATCTTCGCTCTTCGCGGTCGGGATGAAACTTCGAAGGTCATCCATACGCTTTTCTTTGGAAAGCATAACTTGCTGAATCAGATACTTCGTGAGCGACATACTCTTCGCGCCGGCTGCCATCATGGTAACGACGTTGCTAGGTTTCACCGAAGTGATCAAATCGAACATGGAGCCGGTCTTAAGGAACTTCGGCGAGAAGCCTGCGAACGGACCGAAGAGCAGCGACTTCTTGCCATCAATGAAGCGTGTATCCAAATGCGGCACGGACATCGGCGGAGCACCAAGCGGCGCCTTGCCGTATACTTTCGCATGATGCTGCTCAACCACTTCCGGATTCGTACAGACCATGAATAGTCCGCTTACCGGGAAGCCGCCGATCCCTTTGCCTTCTGGGATGCCGGATTTCTGAAGCAGATGCAAGCTTCCGCCGCCGCTGCCGATGAAGACGAACTTCGCCGTGTGGCGTTCTACCGCCCCAGTACCCATGTTGCGAACTTTCAAATCCCACTCGCCATCACGCGTACGTTTCATATTATTCACAATGTGGTTGTAATTTATTTCAACATCTTTCTTCTTCAAAGCCTCGAACATAACACGTGTCAGAGCGCCGAAGTTTACGTCTGTTCCTGTATCGATGCGGGTTGCCGCGATCGGTTCATTCGAATCGCGATCTTCCATAATAAGCGGGATCCATTCAGCAAGCTTCTTCGGATCTTCCGAGTATTCCATGCCTTGGAACAGCGGATTGCTGGACATCGCTTCGAAACGCTTCTTCAGGAAGTTAACGTTCTTCGTCCCTTGGCACAAGCTCATATGCGGTATCGGCATAATAAACTCTTCCGGATTGCTAATCAGATTCTGCTTAATCAGATAAGACCAGAACTGTCTAGATACTTGGAACTGCTCATTAATCTTGATCGCTTTCGTAATATCGACGGAGCCGTCCGGCTTCTCGTCTGTATAGTTCAATTCGCACAAAGCCGCATGACCGGTGCCCGCGTTATTCCATTCGTTGGAGCTTTCCTCGCCTGCGCTCGCAAGCTTCTCGAACACTTTAATTTCCCATTCTGGTTTCAGTTCTTTCAGCAGCGCCCCCAAGGTCGCGCTCATAATTCCTGCACCAATCAAGATAACGTCTGTTTTCGATTGTCTGTTACTCATTTCTACCTTCCTTACATGCTAATATTTTGAAGAAAAGAAGTAGGCGCGTTACGAAAATTGCCCAAGCTGATCAACTAGCTGTGCCTGCAGCCGTACTTTTCTCGGTTCATAACCAGTCGTTCGTCGGTCAGCGCTATTAATTACATACTATTATATGATAGTTAGTTGTGATTTAAAAGTCGGTAAATTTCTGTGACCGTATCCTTTAGCTGTTAACACGTGAGATGCTGCCCAATTCATCCGAAGTTTAACACAATTGACATGAAAAATAGCACAAGCGTCCGTCACATTCACGCCGAAGTACTTCATCCAACAGAGGTCGACAATACGAAAAAGCAGTGACCAGCGGTCACTGCTTCATACGATCTCGGACTGCTTTGACAGACCTTGTGTTATTTGCTTTTGGCGCACTGTTCGAATGCTTCCTTAGTGGCGGCTCAGCTTTCTTCTTGCTCCCCACCTTGCTTGGCAGCGTCAGTTGTTTATAGCTCGGTTTGGATTGTGTTGGATTCGCTTTTTTAACAACCGTTTTCTTGATGCCCGTTCTTTTGGTATCCCCTTTTTCAATATCTGTCTTCTTGGCTTCGGTCACCTTAGTATCCCGCTGATTTGCTTCCGCATTCTGTAGATCTGCATTCGGTAACTCAGCTTTCTTGGCATCTGCATTCTTTTCATCCGTTATTCCAGCATCTGCATTCTCAACTGCTGTCTTTTGGATTTCCTTATATTTGTCATCCGTTTTCTTAGTAACAGTCTTCTTCAAAGTAGTTTGCTTGTCATTGGCTTTCTTACTAGCTGTTTTCTTCTTGCTCTTCTGCTGGCGGATGATCGGCTGCATATGATCCAGATAGAAAAGCCGTTCTTTATTCTCCTTCGCCGCGCTTGTATCTCTAAGCTCTGTAATCGAATCCGGCTCTTCGAATTTCTCTGTATCTTTTATTTGCTGTAGCTCCGCTTCTGTAATCGGCTGCTTCACAACGAGCAGATGCATCATCATCTGATTCGCCACATTAAGCTGCGATTGACGAAGCAGCGACAGCTCCTGCTGATCGAAGCCGCTATTATATGCTGGAAAATAAAAAAACTCCATTCGCATCAGGCGCAAATCTATGATCGGCTGCTCATTCTCCAATTCAATCTCAGGTGCGGACCACGACGTATTTTGTGAAATGATATACTCATCCTGGCTCAATATACGATCAGGACTTGTTGTCCAATAGCGATGCGAATGCTCATTGAATAACTGCTTAAATTGCGGGTTTACCATATGAGAGCTGACGTGCGCATAGGGAACGACCATACAGATTATCGCTTTGTGACGACATACGCGGTACAGCTCTTTCATCACGTCCATCAAGTTATCTGCATACTCCAAGCTATGCGAGGCCATGACGAAAGAAACGGAATGATCCTTCAGCGGCAGCCGTTCATTATAATCATGCACAAGATCGACCCCCGGATACGCAATCTTGTCGATTCCGTAACAGTCGTGGAATTTATGGGCTCCGCAGCCCAAATCGATTCTCATGCCAATTCCTTCTTTCTCATTCCTGTTTCTATTAAGCTATTCACCTCGCAATCTAGCGGACTATGTGTTTGTTCGCTAGCATTGACCTATCTTCGTATTCGTGGTACTATTCACCTTGTGCTTTAGAGCGTCTTATGAAATGCGGAGCCGTGGTGTAGTGGCCCAACATGCCTGCCTGTCACGCAGGAGACCGCGGGTTCGAATCCCGTCGGCTCCGCCATTCCTATTCAGATCTGACAGATCCGAACCCATATGAACGTACGCCAAAGAGCAGCGCTGCTGCTCTTTTTTTATGTCTTTTCTCACTACTCTTGTGCCTGTTGATCGATAAACTGATGCGTTCGCAGCAATGTGAACTGCCTCGCCAGATAGGTAGGCGAATACGGCATATCATGCCTAATCCAAGATACGATGGTGCCAATTAAGGCAGAGGAGCCGTACCAGATGGCGATATCTTTCTGAATGCCCGCCTTCGCGATGGAAGAATCCGGCCCTTCCTGATCCACTCTAGCTGCTACCGATTCAGATAACATTTTCAGCAATCGCTCCGTAAAGATCGGCATTCGCCTCGTACCCAATACCACTTTGTAAAACTTCTTATTCGCCGCAATATGCTCGAGCAAGCTGATGAACTTATGTGAATCCGCATCCTCTGCTCTCTGCTTTCCTATCATCGATTTATCGATCACTTCTCTAATCTCTTCAATCATATCGTCCGCTATCTTCTCGAGCATATCGGGAATGTCGCGGTAATGCAGATAGAATGTGACACGATTAATGGTCGCCTTCTCTGCGATTTTGTTGACCGATATTTTCTCGATCTCCAGTTCCTGCAGCAGGTCGATTAGCGCATCCTTGAGGAGCTGGCGTGTCCGTATGATTCGCGGATCTGTCCGTGGCTTCGTAGGCTCAGTCATAACCAATTCCTTTCTTCGTCTTGGAACTCTTTTAACTATCGTCACAAACAGGCTACAATCTAATTCATATATTGTTTATTATCATGCACAATGTAAATTAAATCTATTACATATTGAAGGAGATGGAGCAAGCTGACTACTTCTAATGGCGTAACACAATGAAGGGCTGTCCCTGATGTCATCGCTGATGACAATGGGATAGCCCTTTTCTCTTCATAATGAACTAGCATATACGCTAAATAGGAATGCCAAAACATACCTTACATTTCGAGTTCATCGCTAATCACCACAATAGTAGGTCTGTCATTGAAGCTATTCAAGATCATCCAAATACTACAGAAAAGCATCACGGATCCTGCCTCTGCCAAGATGATTTTGACGTAGATCGGATCGCCCATGGCAAGCGTCCATATATACATCCCGATTCCGAGCGCGAAGAGCCCCAGCGTTCTTGCGAATCTCCATTTGAACAGGTTCACAGCTAACGCCCCCTCTCTGCAGTTCCATTGCATCTTGTATCATCAGCATAGCGGATGCATCTAAACGAAATGTAAACTAGGTATTAATTTTATCTTAACTGATAACGGGCAGGCACGGTGTGAAAAAATAAAAACCCGCCAAATTGCTGGCGGGTTTTTTGGGTAAAGCTGTTTCTTACGACAGCAAGCCCTTCTCTTTCAGATTCAAGTAACTCACGGTTGCCGTTTCTAAACCAGACAGATTGCGAAGCTGATCCTGCTCGACCGTCATCCACTCGACACCACCGATTTCTTGTGCTGCTTCGATGGATTCTTTTATCTGTACGACACCGGTTCCCACTGCCGTCCATTTGCCAATCTCATCTGTACCGTAGACATCCTTCAAGTGAATCGCTGGCACACGGCCTGCCATCTTGCGGAGGATATGCGCCGGATCTGCGCCGCCAAGCGTAATCCAAGCAACATCGAGCCTAAAGTACAGATTGCGCGGATCGGTATGCTCCGCCAATATATCGAGCGCGTACAAACCATTGAATGTCTTCTGGAACTCATGCGCGTGGTTGTGGTAGCAGAAACGCAGCCCTTCCGCAGCGAAACGAGCGCCTGCTGCATCATACAGCTCAGCGTCGAGCAGCAGTTGATCACGTGACTCGGCAACCTCCCACCAGTAAGTTACATCTTTCGTTTGCAGCGCATGCGCTTCACGAATGACATTGTCCAGCAGCTTCTGATCGCGAAGCTGTTCCTTGTTCACGCTGTGCGTTGCGATTTGAAGTCCCAGTTCGTGGAACCGTGCAACGTTCGCCTTCACATCCCCATTCAGCAGCTCTGAGCCGCCTTCAATACCTTCATAGCCGATTGCAGCCACACGCTCCATCGTACCCCAGAAATCCTGCTTCGCTTCTTCATGAACAATACCGATTAATCCGAGTTTTGGTCTAGTCATCGTCAATTACACGCTCCTATTTGGCAAATTGGCCGTTCTCAAGCATCGTAATGAAAGGGCTGTCCGTTACATCGGCTAGCGGCAGCATGACTCGCGCATTCCGGCGTACCGACTCATATACTGCGAAAATAATCTCTGAGGCGCGAAGCGCTTTCCGATGCGAAGCTTCCGGCTCCTCACCAGTTTGCAGACTGTCTATCGTCTGGCTGACATACCCAATCATCTGATCAGACATGGAGGATAATTCCATCTCTGGTTTCCAGGACGGATCTGCATAGTTCACGCCCCTGACGATTTGGCCATCCCACATTACTTCGATGAATCCTTCTGAGCCGATTACGCGAACGCCTGCCCAGATCTTGGACACGTCGCCATCCGGTTCCCATGTATCGATGGCACCGGAGTAGAGGTTCGCTTGAACGCCATTGGCAAAAACAACCTGACCAGACGCGCCGCACTCAGACGGTACGTTGAACCAGTTGTAAATTTCAGTTGTATCAACAGCGCCGAGTGCCGATTTGGCCGATGTCTCGTTCATATAACTGATCGCTTGATCGAATGTATGAATACCGCAGTCCAATAAATTAGGCGGCGAATATAGATCCATGCGAATAACTTGACCGATACGGCCTTCCCCGATGAGTCGGCGTACCGTTTGGTTGCCTTTGGCAAAGCGGCGCTGCAACGAGAATGTCAGCTGGCAGCCCGTCTCTTCCGCGATGCGGCTCATCTCCTGGCATTCGCCCCAAGTAGCCGACATCGGCTTCTCGCAGAGGACAGCCTTCGCCCCTGCTTCTGCACAATCCCGGAATACGGGCAGATGAAGCGGTGTCCAGAGACAGATCAGAACGACGTCCGGCTTCTCCTTAGCAAGCATTTCCTTGTGATCTGTATAAATGTTAGCTTGGAATCCAAATTCCTTACTCAATGTTTCTGCAGATGCCGCTGAGATATCGGATAGGGCAACAACCTCAAGTCTGCTGTCGGCTTTAATGCCGATGGCGTGCTCATGTGCACGTTTCCCGCAGCCGATAAAAGCGACTCGATAGATAGACGAATTGCTCACTTCAATAATCCTCTCCTAAATAACTGGATTTATTGGAACCAATTGAAACGTTTCAACATCTCTATTAGAATACTCAATTATTATAGCGCTTTCAAGACGTGAATTGTGATTTGACAAAACTAGACAAACTACGAGAGAAAAACCCGCTGCACCAAACGGTGCAGCGGGTTCCTTCGTCTCAATCTGTGTTAATTGGCCTATGGTTTGATCCAGCTAGGTAGCTTCGCAAGAAGCAATTGAAGATATTGATACAAAAGCACGTTGGCCGCGCCTACTAGAATCGCATTCGATAGCCGCTAGTCCTCTCTTACAGATTGGACAGCTTGCCGCAGCTCTCGTGCAGCTCCAGTCGGATCCTCCGCATGTGAGATCGCGGTGATGAAGGAAACACCGTCCGCTCCAGCGCGGATGACCTGTCCCGCATTCGCAGCCGTTATGCCGCCGATGCCGACAATCGGAATTTGGATGCCTTGCTCTCGCATCTCAGCAAGCACCTGCAGCCCCGATGCCTCCTTGGCATCTTCCTTCGTTTGCGTCATAAACAATGGACCGACCCCAATATAATCAGCGCCAGACCGAATCGCAGCTTCCGCCTCTGCCACGTTATATGCCGATACACCGAGCAGCTTGCCGCCGATTCGCTGACGGACCGCTGCTGCGCCTTCGTCCTCCTGCCCGACATGTACGCCATCCGCGTCAATCGCAATGGCCAATTCCACGTCATCATTCACGATAAAAGGAATGCCATGCCGTCGGCACAGCTCACGCATCCGCGAGGCTATTTCCACCTTTGCCTCGCCTTTCAGCGCACCTGTTCCTTTTTCTCGGAATTGGAATAGCGTAATACCGCCTTCGATCGCTTCCTCCAGCACTTGCAGCGGATCTTTCAAACAATTGTTGCTGCCCATTATGAAATACACTTTAAGCGCCTCTCGGATCGCCGAATCGTGCCATGTAAGTTCACTCATCTGTTATTCCTTCTATCCCGGTAAGCCCAGTGATTCGTTGGACCATGCCCTTGCCCGAGATGCAGCGTATCTTCAATTGCCGCTTGGATGAATGCTTTGGCAACCGGTACAGCATCAAGAACCGATTGCCCCTTCGCCAGCTCCGCTGTGATTGCAGCTGCGAATGTGCAACCTGTCCCGTGCGTATGCCGCGTCGCCTTGCGCTCACTGCGGAATTCGTAGAAATCGCGGCCATCATAGAGCAGATCGACGATTTCATCTGCTTCGGCCGGATCATGCCCGCCTTTCATCACCACATTCTTCGCACCATAGGCTATTAGCTTCCTTGCAGCTTCCTTGCGGTCTTCCAGCGAGATAATCTGCATATCTGTTAGCAGCTCCGCCTCTGGAATATTCGGAGTCACCACATACGCAAGCGGCAGAAGCGATTGCTTCAAAGCGCGAATCGACTCTTTAAGCAGCAGCGCTGCACCACCCTTGGCAATCATAACGGGATCGACGACGACTTTATCCCATTTATACTGCTGCAGCTTCTCAGCTACGCAGACGATGATGTCGCTGGAGAAGAGCATACCTGTCTTCACGGCATCTGCACCGATATCTTCACCGATGGCATCAATCTGTTGCGCCACGGCCTCAGTCGACAGTGGATAAATTCCTTGTACACCAAGCGTATTCTGAGCTGTCACGGCTGTAATCGCCGACATGCCGAATGCGCGCAGCTCCTGAAACGTCTTGAGGTCGGCTTGAATGCCAGCGCCGCCCCCGCTGTCTGACCCTGCTATTGTAAGTGCGCGTGCAATTGTCATCCGTCAACTCGCTCCACTTGACCAAGACGTTCAATATCATCAGCCGATACGCGAGCCAATTGATTCAAGAACTCAATCTGGAAGCTGCCTGGCCCTTGCTCCGCCGTCTTCGCCGCTGCGAGCTCCGCTGCTACGCTATACATAACAAGCGCTGCGACTGCAGCCTTCGCGAAATCAGCTTCGACCGCTGCGAATGCGCCAATCACCGAAGTGAGCAAACAGCCCGTGCCGGTAACACGCGTTAAAATCGCGTCGCCGCCACGAACGACGTAAGCGGATGTGCGATCCGCGACTACATCTTCTTTGCCGGTTATAACGACAACGGAATTCAACTGCTCCGCCGCATGCTTCGCAAGCTCTAGCACATCGCCGTTTCCTTCACCTGCGTCCACGCCTTTAATGCTCCATTCACGACCCACCACATTAGCGATTTCTGCCGCATTACCGCGAACAATATCAACGCGTAGCGTACTCATCAGATCTCTTGCCGTCTGTGTACGGTAAGCTGTCGCGCCTGCGCCAACTGGATCAAACACAACAGGAACTCCGTGTGCATTGGCGGAAGCGCCAGCCAGCTTCATTGCCTCGATCTCCGTGTTGTTCAATGTGCCGATATTGAGCACGAGCGCGCCTGAGAATGAAGCAACGTCAGCGACTTCTTCCTTGGCGTAAGCCATAATTGGCGACGCTCCAACCGCGAGCAGCCCATTCGCTGTAAAATTCGTAACGACCACATTCGTAATATTGTGAACGAGCGGATTCACCTGCTTCATTTTCGACCAAATCTGTACCACTTCTTGATTATTCATCTGACCCACTTCTCCCTCACATGATATAGTTCAAGCATTAACATGCCTGAGCAACAAAAAACGCCCCGTCCGCAACAAATTAGTCGCAGGCAGAGCGCATTAATTAACGCATGCTTTAGCAGTACCCTACCTACGATGGCATTACCCAACAGGTTAAACGGTCTACGACAGGTTAGCCGTACTCTCAGCCTGCATTCCGCAAGCTCCCGCGTTTATTCAATTGTGACAAGTGTAGTCTACCTTTTTGGAAAATGCAACAAGATTATTCAGAGCGCCGGCTTGGAAAATGCAAACGTAAATGTCGTCCCCGTAGACTCGCTCTTAATCTGAATTTCTGCGGAATGCCGTCTAGCAATATCAAAGCAGATCGACAGGCCAAGACCCGTCCCCTTCTCTTTCGTCGTCAAGAAAGGAGTACCGATCTGATCAATAATTGACTTCGGGATACCTGAGCCTTCGTCCTGAACGGAAAAGCCTACTTGATCCTGATTCTCGTATATTTCAACAATGACAGTAGAGCCTTTCTCAGAAGCTTCGAGGCTGTTCCTTACCAGGTTAATGAGAACCTGTTGAATTTCCTTCGAGTTAAGCGGGACAACCGATACAGACTTCTCGATAAACACCACATTCTTCCCCATCATCGTTGCATCTGCTTCCAGCAAAGGGAGCACGACTCCCAATGTTTCCGATAGGTCCTGCTCCACTCGAACCATCGAATCATTTTGCTTCGAGAGCGACAGGAAATTGCCAATGATCTCGTTGGCGCGATCCAGTTCGCTGATGAGGAGCTTGTAATAGTACTCGTTGTATGTCTGGTTCCGCTGCATTAACTGCAAAAACCCCCTGACCGTGGCAATTGGGTTCCGCACCTCATGACTTATGCTGGCTGCCATCTGTCCGACTAAGCTGAACCGATCCAGCCGCTCGACCTCGCTGCGGAGCCTTGTTTGTTCCTCGATTTTCTCGCTAACGACGGTCTCCAAATATTCTTTATCCAATTGAGTCTCTCGCTCCCGAAGCACGAACCGCGTGATCTCTTCCGATGTCGCGAGCACGCCGAGCACTTCCCCTTCATTGCCTAGAATAGGAGTGGAGTTCCAAACAGAAACCGTGCGATGACCATCTTCCCATACAAATTCCAAAACTTCATCCTGCACTTCTTCTCTATCGCATCCGGAGCGCTGCATCGGCATTTCGTCCGCTAGCAGCTCGATTCCTTCTCGAAACACTCTGACGCTAGGCGGCTTTAGTGATGAGTGAGAGAATACTCCTCCTGCCGGTATACGGAGCATTCGCGACGCTTTCCGATTGTGAATGATTGTGGTACAGTTTCGATCCGTAGCGATGGATACCCCACCTGGCGAAATCTCAAATAACTGCCAATATTCTTCTGGTATCGGATTATCAAAGATACTCTCAATTTGCTCTGACTCATATGAATGGTTCATGTACACAGATAACACTCCTTCTGCATAGTTAAAAATGAGAAAAGCCTAAATAAAAGCCTCACGCGGGCTCTTACTCAGGCTTATGTCCAGCACTGTCTCTGGTTCATTAAGTCCCTTTATGAACTTGGATGCAGGATGAGGACTATGACGGATTTATCGAGATGGAAATCCCAATCGACGAATACATCAACTACGCCTGCATGTAGTATCTTCGAGAAACGATTGTTCCGATGAAGATGGCCTTTCTCCAAATTTCGCTTTGCCAGCTTCAGCGTCTCTTCATGTCCGATACGAATTAATTCTTTTTCGATGCTAATCAAAATCCCGTTGCGAATAACGACAAATGTTCGATCGTTAATCTGATATGAATACGTTTTCTCCGGCTTCTTCTCGACGTTATGACTGATCAAGTCAATTTCTTGATGAAGTTCTTCTTGGCCGGGATACGTAGCTTGTATGCTTGCTGCATGTGCGTGCTCTTCCTCGGATTCAATCGCCACCATGACGCCGGACTGATTGTGCAAGCCCCAGTCATAGTAGAACTCCTGAGTATTCAACCCTGTAAGCAAAAGTATGTAAGCTTTCATCTCCGGAAATAACGACTTCATTAACAAATCTCTCGTGTTCTGGATCGAATAGATCTGATCTTGCTGAAGTAAAATCTTTTCCGTTGGCGAAAGGAAGTTACGTAAATAAATAACCACGAAAGGCTTGTTAATGCTGACGTAGATGGACTGTGGCCCTTTGCCGAAAGCCTCTCTCAGCAATCTGCCAATGTGGCTCGTAAGCTCGTTCTGAACCTGTTTGTAAGTTGTTTCCATTACATACACTCTTATCTTAGGCAGAGGCATGATATCCCCTAGACCCTACCTGTATTTTAATGATTCTTGGTGAGTTAGACAACTATTCATATCAATTATTTATATTTTTTGCTTTTTCTATTCATTGAGTAACCAACGTTCTGTAGCTGTGGGCACATATGGATCTTTTGGATACCTTACCCAGCAGGAGCAGTTGTTTCTTGTTTGTCATCCGGTACAGCGTTTGTTCGCACATTCGCGGTCGTTCGTTCACTTCATCGTAAGCAAAGCTGAGGATTTGCCAACCGTCGATGATGAGATGATCCTTCTCCGCATGACCGTGCCCCTCCTCGAGCCGATGCTTTCTATCACCTTGTGCGTTGACTAGCTGCTTCTCAAACCGTTGTTGATAAGCCATCTGAAAATTCATATCTGTTACGCTCATCGCTAAGTAAAATAAAAAAAACCGCCCATTCCGGGACACGTCGTGTCCAGAAAGAGCGGTGTGTACTTCACAACCGTATGCATTTATTTCACCATATCATAGCCTCTGGAAATTGAAAAGTAGCTGCTTTAGATATGCTTGTTCCTCAACTAACTGCTCCGATACTTACGAATCTTATCCGCATAAGACGCCGCCATCTGCTTGGCTGCCAGCTGCGACTGTGCATTCGCATATACCTGGAAGATCGGCTTCTCATGATCAGGAAGAATGAGCGTCCAGCCTTCGTCATGGAAGATTTTGATTCCATCGATAAGCTCGACATGCTTCCCCTTCGTCTCCTGCATCAAGAAACGCATAACCTTCCCTTTTTCTGACCAAGGGCAGTCAACCTTTTCCTTCAATAGCGCAAAAGCAGGTATCGTCTTGACAAGCTCGGATAGCGTCGTCCCCATGAACGCCATCATCTCCATGCTGCGAACGAGTGTATAGATACCGTCGAGATAGACATGGAAGCCGCCTTGCTGACAGCTCTCCAGGATGGAACGCGTGTCCGCCTTCGTCCGCGCTACCTTACGATTGCTCTGCGCAACCATCCGTTCTGCGATCTCCGGAAAATGAACCGGCACATGAATGATGTCGTCCTTGGAAGCTTGCAGCTGGATGCGCATCTGAAGCATGTGAGTAAGCTCATCCGAGATAAGCTCCCCCTGCTCCGTGACAAGCTGAATCCGCTGCCCGTTCGTGTCGAGCATGACGCCAAAATCAGCACCGTTGTCTCGCACCCAATGTGCAAGCTCCGCCGGTTCCGTTACGACACTGTTCAGCTGAATGACGCGGCAGCCCAGCTCCTGTAGAAACTCCGGCAGTACATGATTCAGATTATGCCCGTTATATACCGTCACTACTTTATACGATCGACTTGCGATAAGCTGTGTATCCACGGCTTCGAGCAGATCGCGGCGATATAGCCGCCCCACTTCCGGGCAAGTGCGCTTGCGCCCGACCTCGCTCAATTTGATGATGCGCTGGTCCTCCTGCACGTAGGCGTTCTCGATTTTGCGCTCCATCGCTTTCGTAATCGGCAAGCCTTGCTCATCCAGAAACTCAATGACCGCTTGCTCTTCTCCATCTTCCTCCGTCATTCTTATATAGATGCCAGCTGTGCAATCGAGATGACATGTCGCATAGCGGGCAATGGAGGAAGTGATTGCGCCAAAATGATACGTATGGATACCCGAAGCATGAAGTCCGGCAGCGAACGTTTCCGCCATTAATTCAGCGAACGGCGCCGCGTCATAGCCGATACCGACCGTAACCCCCAGCGGAAGCGCAGTGCCGAGCGCCATCGACAATCGATTCACGAAGCCGGTCGTCATATGGACGTTGCATGCGCCTTTGACGCCAAACTGCCCGAAGATCGTCTTCGCTGCCTGCTCGCCCCAAATGAGCGAATGCTTCAAGACGGCATTGTCTTCTACCGACTTGTTCGGGAACATTTTCACGCCTGAGGATACAACGCTATGAATGCCAACAACGCAATTGTCGCCTAGCACCGCATCTTCTCGAATCGAAGCGCCGAAACGGCAAATCACATTGCGGCATAGCGTAGCGCCATTGATCTCCACGTTATTATCCAGCATATTGTGCTTCCAAAGCACGGTTCTTTCTACGGATGCCCGATCCAGAATCATCGACCCGCCGCCAATAATGCTATATTCGCCAATCATAGCCTGTTTCCCGATGACGCTGCGCTCCCCGATATAGGCTGGACCGATAATCGAAGCGGTCGGATCAATCTTCACACGCTCGCCTGCCCATACGCCTGGCGCGATCTCATGTCCTGGCAATTCGATAGCGACTTTACCGTCCAGCATATCGAACTGTGTCTGCCTGTATTGGTTCAAGTTACCGATATCCGACCAATATCCATCCGCTACATAGCCATACATCGGACGATTATTCTTCATTAGCATCGGGAATAGATCTTTGCTAAAGTCGAACTCTTCATTCTTCTCCGAATACTGGAACACTTCCGTCTCCAAGATATAGATGCCTGTGTTGACCGTATCGCTGAACACCTCGCCCCAGCTCGGCTTCTCGAGAAACCGATTGATGCGGCCATTCTCATCCGTCATCACGACGCCGAACTCCAGCGGGCTGTCTACTTGCGTCAGCACGAGCGTTGCGACTGACTCTTTCTCCCGATGATACGCAATCGCGCGGGTAAGGTCGAAATCCGTGAGCGCGTCACCGCTGATGACCACGAACGTCTCATCCAGGAACTGCTCTGCATTCTTCACGCTGCCGGCTGTGCCGAGCGGGCTTTGCTCTTCGAAATAATGAAGACGGACACCGAAATCCGAACCATCGTCAAAATAATTCCGAATCGCTTCAGGAATGAACTGCACCGTTACCGCGATGTCCGTAATGCCGTGCTTCTTCAGCAGTGCAATCGTGTATTCCATGACCGGACGGTCCAAGAGAGGAACCATAGGTTTCGGTGTATTGCTCGTTAATGGACGAAGTCGGGTTCCTTTTCCACCAGCCATAATGACAGCTTTCATTGTAGCCCTCCTGTAATTTCAATTGTGGCAGCCGCTTCCTTGCTGGCTTGCAGCTGTGCTTGCTCCAGTACGACTCGGCGGTACGTGCCGATTGTTTCGCGCGTGATCGTATTCCAATCATAGTGATCAAGCACTTTATGGAATGCATTTCTCGCCATCGCTTCGGCATTGGACTCATCCTGCAGCATCATAATGAGCCGCGAACTTAAAGACTGCACATCACCTGGTAGAACCGTGTAGCCATCTTCACCGTCTTGGACGATTTCCGCTAGCCCGCCGACACCAGACACGATAACCGGGAGCTGAGCTGCCATCGCCTCAATCGCGACGATGCCAAATGGCTCGTAGAGACTCGGGAAAACAGCGGCGTAGGCTGACCGGAACAGCCGATTTCTTGTGCTGTCGTCTATAAATCCAGGGAAAAAGACTTTATCGCGAATACCAAGCTCGAATGCACGGGATTTCAACTCATCCAGCATCGGTCCTCTGCCCGCTAGCACAAACTTCGCATCCGGACATGCCGCGAGCACAGCAGGAATGCTCTCGAGCAGGACATGAACGCCTTTCTCTCTTACCATTCTGCCGACATAGAAGATGATCTTCTCATCAGGCAGCGCGAAAGGCTCTCGGGATTGTGAAGCAGCTTCTGCGGAATCAAGTACTTGGAAGTCATCTATAATCACACCGTTAGCGATGACATCGAGCTTATCCGCTGGCAGCTGGAAAAGCCCCTGCAATTCTCTCTCCATATACTCGCTGCACACGATGACACGCCAAGCTTCATAGGTCATCTCCCACTCCTGATGATGAATCTGATGCTGCAGCTCCGTACGAATGCCTTGATTGCGGCCATGCTCGGTCGCGTGAATCGTTGCCACTAACGGCAAGCCGAACTGGTACTTCAACGTTTTCGCCGCTTGATTCACGAGCCAGTCATGGGCATGAATCAGCTGGAACACGCCATAATGGCTGATCAAATGCGAAGCGTAATCTGTCATAACGAGATTCAGCTGCAGAATCCACTCCATGAACGAGAGATTAGCAGATTGATAGGCCCGCACGCGGTGCACATGGACCCCGCCATCAACCTCATACGCCGGGCAGCCGTCCACATGACACGTGATGACGTGGACTTCTGTTCCAAGTCGTGCAAGCGTGCGGCTTAGATCATAGACATGTCTCGATAAACCGCCGACAACCATCGGGGGATATTCCCACGCCAGCATGAGCACTTTGAAGCCTGACGATGAAGCTTGTAAATGGACGATGTTATCGCTGCCGGTGTATCTACCGGAGTGATAAACATGGTAATCCATCTCCGGGAACAGATGATCTCGAAGCTCAACCTCAGCTAGCCAGCGCTCATCTATGAATCCCGCCCGCAGCATTTCATAGATCCGACCGAAACGGCCGACGTGATTGTTCACTCGTCTAACGGCGTAATCTACCATTGTGCGATTATCCATAATGAACGGCCAGTCGCTGCTTTGCGCCAGCAGCAGCTCGCGTGCCGCTTGATTAAGCGCTCTTGTCGTCTGACTATCCGCTGCTGGATACCGATCAGCAAGCTCGATCATCTGCTCTTCCATATTGTGTAGATGACGATAGATCCACTGATTCGTATCGTTCAACCATACTTCGCCATATCCGCCTCTTCCCCACGTCGAGAATGCGAGACGACACTGTTCGTTGACCGGATATTCCGCCAAATAAGCCGCTGGCGTCGACAGCTTCACCGTCTGCTGCTCGGAATCCAGCTTTCTGAACAGCTCTTCCAGCCACATCGGCCCTTCGTACCACCAATGGCCGAACAGCTCCGCGTCATACGACGCGACGATGATCGGTTTGCGGTGCATGTTCCCCGCTAGATGCTCCGTTTGCTTCTCCCTGTTGAACATGAAGTTGCCTGCATGGTGCTGGGCCTTCTGGCGTGCCCAGTCCAGATTGTATATCTGCTTCTCGGCGTTATTGCCCGTGATGCGGCAGTATTTCATCCCGGTGTTCAATCTCAGCCCGTCAATCGGGAGATGGGGATTCAAATAGTCCATATCGAGCTCGTAGCCAATATCACGGTAATATTCCCGGTAATCGTAATCACCTGGATAGCCTTCTTGCGCGCTCCATACTTGCTTCGATGTTTCTTCATCCCTTGCGAATGCGGCGATACCTCCGGGAGTTACGATTGGCGCATATACGCCTTGAGCCGGCGATGGATCCGCGTGCCGGAACACATGGCTATCCGTCATGAAGAACTGGATGCCGAATTCCCGAAGCACATGATCAAGCTCCTCGCGGTATCCGCATTCCGGCAACCATATGCCGCGCGGCGCTTTGCCGAAATGGGCCTGATGCACCTTCACCGCATTCTCGATCTGCGCTCGCAGCGCTTGCTCCGTGCGAATATATGGCAAGAAGGCATGCGTTGCGGATGAGGTGATGATCTCCAAATAGCCTTGATCCGACATCGCTTTGAAGCCTTTGATGATGCAACTGCTGTATGTCTCAACAAAGCGCCGACGCATATGACGGAATTTCTCCGCATACATCATGACCACCGGCAGCAGCGCTTCATCTTCTTGTACTCTAGCAATCTCTTTATCTGCTAGTTCGATCAGCTGATCGATATGTTTAACATACCGCTCCTGCAGCAGCGGACTTGCGAGCATGGACAGCAGCGTCGGCGTCATCGACATCGTCAACTGGAACGCCACTTCATCCCGAGCGAGCCCTTCCATCATGTCGAGCAGCGGAATATACGTCTCCGTAATGGCCTCAAACAGCCAGCGTTCCTCGATATAGCGTTCACTTTCAGGATGGTGCACATAAGGCAAATGTGCGTGCAGCACGATGGAGAGATAACCTTTTTCCACAGTAGACTTCCTTTCCGGCTGTTTATTCTGCAATGGAGTACCCGGTGAACGATTCAGCCCAATCGGGCTGCTTGATTGGCTCAACACTTGCCCACACGCTATTATGATCAGCGTAGCTGTGCTCGCCACGAAGCCTCGGCGTCTTGGCTACATTGGAGCGAAGCAGCGTAATGAATCTGCCGTCAATCGAAGTCGTGCCGAAATCGACACAGAAGACCGTTCCCGCAGACAACTCTTTAACAAACCAATTGTCTGCATCCGAAGCCACCTGAATATCCCATGACCGGTTCGCGTTATCGCCATTGAATGACGTGTACGATACGTCATATACCCGCAGCCATTTGGGCAGCTCATGCCATGCGCAGTGAAAATGCTGCTCAATCATCCGAATTCGCCGCTCGGTCAGCATCCAATAGACATATAAGGTATTCGGATCTCTCGGGAGCAGCACGAGCCTGTCCTGATTGAGGCCTGCAGCGTGCGGCAAGTATGCAAAGTCCACATCAGGAGCTTCTACATTTTCACCGTTTCTTCCGCTGCTGCGGCTACCCTGTGGCAGAAGCCCATGCTTCGCCAGATGATACCTGACCTTACTGCTGCTAATACCAAGACGCGCTGCAATTTCCCGCTGAGACAATCCTTCTTGCTTTAATCGAATGATTTCTTCCAAACGACAACGTACCCCCTTTAATCATTGCGGCCGCTCTACAATCGCTAAACACCTGCCGCATATTTACGCATTATAAAGGGATCTGGCTGAAAATTTGCTCGAACGATGCAGGTAAAAAAAAATAGAGACAAGGGCTCATCTGCAGCAGATGTCCCATGTCTCTATTTCCAAATTCATGTTATTTTTTCGTGAAAATCTAGCATTGAATACGCTTTATCAGCGCGATACACAAACAGGCACTAAGAACTAGGGGACTAAATACCTATTCCGTGTTTGACTCATGCTGTCGGCTTATTTCCTTATATTGGCCGAGCTTCGACAGCAATCACGCTGCGGCTGACACGCCTTGTAACAAAACAGTCACTTCTCATGCATTTTGAACAAATGAGGGATTCGTTCAGTCCGTTCTCAAGCGTCAAACAGCATAAAATAAGCTATCCAAGCAGCTCTTGCCGATACTGCTCCATATCAATAACACGACTTTCGAGACGTGATTTCTCAGCCGCGAATGCCATCAGATGACTCTGAACGGACACTTTCGCTCCTGTAAGACTCGCCTCCTTGCCGCCTTCACTCACCAGTTTAATGAAGTCTCGCATTATGCCGAAATCACCTCCCCCATGCCCTTCCGCTGGCGCATGAATCGTTATTCTCAAGCCCATACGGACCATACGCGCGAGCCCCTCGCTGACCAGCTCCGATTAGCGCTGCTGTCACTTTCGGCATCAACATGCATCCCCCAATCATCGATCGTTTTATATGCTCGATTATGCTGCGTAAGCGCCTAGTCGAACAAGTGACTAAAAAGAACAAGACTGCCTAAATCGGCAGTCTTGTGAGGATTATCCGTATAATTGTTCGAATTCAGCCTTTGTCAGGCCATAAACGTACTCGTCGTAATGCCGGCCCTTCGTGTAGATCATATTGCGCAGCGTGCCTTCCAGCTGGAATCCAAGATGCTCTTGGAGTGCGGCCGACCCGTCGTTAAACGCATACACAGACGCATTCACTTTCTGATAGCGGAGCTCTTCAAAGTAGTAGCGCACCACCGTCTTCACCGCATCCGTGGCATAGCCGTTCCGCCAATGCTCTCGAAAGATAGAGATCCCATATTTGAACGTTCCGGTGCGCGCATTGCAGCTCATCGTGTTCATGCTACCGACAAGCGTCCCGTCATGGGTTACAATAGCCAGAAAAACATTATCTCCGTCTGGGCCGTTCTGCGCCTGCTGTACCGCCCACATCCCCGTTCCTTCCTCCGAGCGCGGAAAATGAATCTCATCGCATAATCTTGCATTCTCGGAATCGAAATCATTGTTGTGAAAATCTGCCCAATCCTCCGGCTTTACCGGACGCAGCCTGACTTTGGAGCCTGACCAAGCGTAATGAGTCGTCATTCAGCTACTTAACCTCCTCCACCTGCTTGCTTATACTTCTATACCTCTACTAAGTTAGCATAAATAGAAGACTTCTTCGACGACTTTCTTGAGAGGCTCTACCGAGTGAGAATGGAGAGCAATATAAAAGAATGTCCGAGCCGAAGTCCCAAAGACTTCTCACTCGGACACTCTGTGAACCGCTTGTTATTTGATACGCACGCCACTCCGCTCCACACCTGATTCAATTAGCAGCTAACAATTGCTCGTCGGTTTCGTTGTAATATTTGCTCATCGCGACGAGCATATTGCCCATGCGCTCCTCCTCAGGGAATAGGACCCGCGCGACGCCTTCTTCTCTCATCGCTTCCGCAGTCACTTTGCCAATCGCAACCGCAAGCACGCTGGTCGCAAAAGCGAAACGCACCGCTTCCAATATGCCGAGACGTGCCGCACAGCCCATCACATAACGAACCTGTACCGTGCTCGTTAAGGTTACAGCGTCGATCTGTTCATGCATAATCTCGTGAAGCAGCTGCTCTATCACTTCGTCAGCCGGCGCGATATGCCGATAGGGTAGAAGCTCTTCGCACACAGCGCCGCGCTGCACCAGTTCACCGGTAATCTTCGGCGCAGGATCGCCATAAAGCTGAAGCGCAACACGGCAACCCTGCAAGTCATAGCTGTCTAAAGCACGCATCAGACCGGCGCTTGTGCCGTCCTCATCGCGTGCTTCTGGCACTAGCCCGAGCTTGCGGAGCGCATTCACTGTCTTGTAACCGCGGGCTGCCAGCTTCATCCGGCCAAGCGCAGCGAGAAACGGCTCGGTTAAGCCAAGCTTCTCCGCGGTTTGCAATAACGCTTCTGTACCGACGCCTGTCGTGAGGATGAGCCAATCAGCCGGATGCTCAATGAGCGCCCGCAGCTGCTGCTCAATCTGCGAATCATCGAGAAACACCGTCCCTTGCGCTGGACGGATTACAGCCTTACCGCCGAATTTGCCGATCATACGGCTAAGCTCTTCTGCTTTTCGCGGACCGGTCACTGCAATGATTTTGCCATCTAATCGCGACATAACGCTTTCCTCCTCTATGATACTTTGGGCTCGCTCAGGTCGATCCGCAGTACAACGTTATCTCTCTCGTCGATATAGACAGGGAATGTCTCCACACAGCCCTCATCCGGGGCTTGCACGAGTCCATCATTCAAGCCGATCTTCCAGTCATGAAGCGGACAATATACATGGCTCCCGCACACTATACCCTCCGACAATTTGCCTCCCTTATGCGGGCAACGGTTCTCAATCGCTGTGACCGTGCCATCGGATTGCTTGAACATCGCAAGCTCAAGATCGCCTAAACGAACGACCCGCCCTCTGCGCTCCGGAAATTCGGACACATGTCCAATGATGACTTCATTCATCCTTAGCGCCCCCTCTCGTGTTCGATACATCTGACTCGTTGCTTGCGGCTGCTTCTGAGGATACCGGCGCCGTAAGCGCTTCGAAGGCGCTAAGGAGATCATCGTTCTCCACGATTTGCTTCCACGGATCCTGCGTACGGCCAAGCGTCACATCAATTCGCTCGTTGAGCGCATCGCGATCTGCCTGATTCGCGAGCGCCAGCTTGATCGTATCGAGACCGACTCGGAGCGACCATTCACTTGTCCGTTCGCCAAAATTCGCCGTCTCGCGGTAGTACTGCAAGTAAGCGCCGGTCCACTCCAGCACTTCTTCCTCCGTCTTCGCTTTCGTAAGCAGATCCGCTGCTCGCACGCGCATTCCGCCGTTGCCAGCCACATAAAGCTCCCAGCCGCCATCAATCGCAACAACGCCGAGGTCCTTAATCGTTGCTTCCGCGCAGTTCCGCGGACAACCGGAGACAGCTAGCTTCACCTTGTGCGGCGTATTCAACCGTTCAAATTTCTTCTCCAAGTCAATACCCATCTTAATGGCGTCCTGCGTGCCGAACCGGCAAAATGTATTGCCGACGCATGTCTTCACCGTCCGCAGCGCTTTTCCGTAAGCATAACCTGACGGCATATCGAGATCCTTCCATACATTCGGAAGATCCTCCTTCTTCACGCCAAGCAGGTCAATACGCTGACCGCCAGTAATCTTAACTAGCGGCACGTTATATTTCTCCGCGACAGATGCGATCTTCTTCAAGTCTCCCGGGGTTGTTACGCCGCCGTAGATACGAGGAACGACCGAGAACGTTCCGTCCTTCTGAATATTCGCGTGATTGCGCTCATTGACGAACCGGGATTCCAATTCATCCTCATGGTCTTCCGGGTAGATCATGCCGATGTAATAGTTAAGTGCAGGGCGGCACTTCGAGCAGCCTTCGGGATTATTCCATTCGAGCACATGCATCACTTCTTTGGTCGTTGTCAGCCTCATGCGGCGAATAGCCTCGACGACATCATCGCGCGCAAGCACCGTACACCCGCAGATCCCTTCCTTCACCGATGCAATTTGCTCGGTTCCAATCGTCGCCGCAAGTATCGCTTCCACAAGCGGCCTGCAAGTTCCGCAGCTGCCGGATGCTTTCGTGCACGCTTTAATTTCGCCAACGCTGACGCAGCCTTTTTCCATAATAGCCGTTACAATGGTTTCCTTCGCGACCCCGTTACAGCCGCAGACGATCTCGTCTCCGCTCATCGCCGCTGCAAGATCAGCTTCGCTCAAGCTCCGCCCGCCGCCGCTAGCTGACCCAACTGCTCCGCCGAATAGAATTTCTTTCTCACGGCCCGAATAATCTTCTCCACTCCGTATCGCTGCGTACACTTTAGAGCTCTCGATTGTATCCCCGAACAGAACCGCGCCTACGACTCTGCCGTTCTCAAACACGATTTTCTTATATACACCTTCCAAATCATCCTGCACACGAAGCGCCTTCGTTCCCGGTCCATCTGCATAACGGCCCGCCGAAAATACATTCACGCCCGATACTTTCAGCTTCGTGGAAACGATCGACCCTTTATAGCCCTCTACCGCAACCCCCGCTAGCTTCTTGGCGAGAATCGCGCCTTGCTCGTAAAGCGGAGCAACCAGACCATATAACTTCTCTCTGTGCTCCGCGCACTCGCCGACCGCATAGATATGAGGAATACTCGTCTGCATATAATCGTCTACGACGATGCCTCGATTCACTTGAACGCCGCTCTCGCTTGCGAGCTGCATGTTCGGCCGGATGCCGACAGCCATCACGATGAGATCAGCTTCCTCCTCCGTTCCATCCTTAAAGCGGAGTCCGCTCACCCGAGCATCTCCAAGAATCGTGTCCGATTGCTTTTGCAGCAAGAACCGCATCCCTTGCCGCTCCAGCTCTTCTTGCAGCATGCGCGAGGCGGTCGCATCGAGCTGACGCTCCATAATGTGAGCATGCTTATGAACGACGCTCACTTCCATATTCAAATGAATTAATCCGCTTGCCGCTTCAAGTCCGAGCAGCCCGCCGCCGATTACAATTGCTTTGCGATAATGCTTCGCGGTTTCAATCATCGTCTCGCAATCTTTGATGTCCCGAAATGCAATGACGCCTTCTTTATCCGCCCCAGGCAGAGGAAGCATGAGAGGCAACGAGCCGGTAGCCAGCACCAGCTCGTCATAAGGAATCGTAGCGCCTTGTTCCGTTATGACAGCTCTCGCAGCTGGATCAATCGAAGTCACAGTCTCGCCCGTGTGTAAGGTGATGTGATTCTCCTTATACCAATCCCAATCATTCAGAATAATATCCTGCATCTTCGCGTCGCCAGCTAGTACAGACGAGAGCATAATCCGGTTATAGTTCGGATACGGCTCAGCGCCGATAATAGTGACGTCGAATTTCTTTGGATTCAGCTTCAACAGCTGCTCCACGAACGAAACGCCAGCCATGCCGTTGCCGATCATTACCAATCGTTGTCTCATCGCGTCTCTCTCCTCGTATAAAAACATAAAAAGCCTACCCCGCTCTGTCGTCATGACAAAGCAGGATAGGCTCCATTGCCTGAATTAAGAGGCACGCCGTTGTGCCAACCAAGTTCATATTCTTGGCTTTAGTATAGCGACGAGAAAAGACTATGTCAACAAACTTAACACAATTCAGGCAAAAGTCGTTCATTTACACGAAGTTTACTCAGCTCATTCCATTTTGATATCGACGCGCCCCATGATTGGTGTTATATTTGATTACATATTTTCTTCCTTTTGTAAGAATGAATGGCGAATATGCCATCTATGCGAGGTGATTGTTATACCGAGAACAATTCTTCTTATCGAACCAGGATCACTTGCCATCCAATCTCCCCCACATCTACAGCAAAGCTGCCATAAGCTATACCGCGCAGCAACATCAAGCGAAGCACAGCATCATATCCATATCGCGGATGCCGTCGTCCTTCACGTACCGCATGCCAAACTGATCGATTGGCAGACGACGATAACAACGATGAGACGTTTGCCCACCTATTGGCTTTGCTCCGAAGACGCCGCTCTCAAACAGAGCGACTGGGTTTACACACCAGATGGTCTCTTATTCCCTTCAATGACTGTGAGCGAAATGAAGCTAGCGCTGCAATGGGGCCTCCGAAACTTCCAGCAGCGCAAGCACTGGACTGAAGAACGCGAACAGCTCCTCATGCGTCTCGAAGAACGAAAATGGATTGATCAAGCGAAAACCGTTCTATGTGAGGTAAAAGGTATTTCGGAAGCGGAAGCGTATGATTTCTTGCGCAAACAGGCGATGAATGAGCGGAAACGAATCGGAGATATCGCTGCTTCGATCGTTAAGGTGTACCAATTGATTCATGGCTAGCAAAATATTATGTTAGCTATATTGACATGAACATTTCACCGCGCATATAATGCAACTAAGATCACAATGACGTGTATCTGTTCCGTAAATAGTTGGCATGCACACCGATGTGCAGCCAGTGGCGATGAGGCCGTATTGCAGTTCTAATGACTGCAGTGCGGTCTTTTTATGTTCAATAAACCCGGGGACGGGAGAGGAGACCTGAAGAAGATGATGAATAAAGAGAGCTTTTTGAAAAGCGGAAATACCCCAACGCTCGCGAGCGCCTTTTTATATTTTGACACGAGCTTCATGATTTGGGTTCTGCTCGGACCGTTAGCCGTCATCATTATGAACGATTTCCAGATGGACGCTGCGCAAAAGGCGAATTTGGTCGCACTTCCCATACTTGGAGGCTCTATTCTACGGCTTGTGCTCGGCTATATGACGGACGTCATCGGTCCTAAACGCACTGGACAAATCGGCATGCTTCTGACCGTCATTCCGCTTATATGGGGATGGAAATTCGCCGACTCGCTTAGCGAGCTGTATATCGTTGCACTACTGCTCGGGATAGCAGGCGCTTCATTCGCTGCAGCTTTGCCGCTCGCGAGCCGCTGGTATCCGCCGCAATATCAAGGACTTGCGATGGGCATTGCCGGAGCTGGCAACAGCGGCACTGTCTTCACAACGCTATTCGCGAATCGGCTCGCAGAGCATTTCGGATCATGGCATATCGTCTTCGGCCTCGCGCTGATTCCCATCGCTGTCGTGTTCATCACCTTCACCCTCATGGCTAAGGATAGCCCCAATCAGCCATCGCCGCGCAAGCTTGCCGATTACGGCGCAGTACTGCGGCAGCGAGACACTTGGATGTTCTGTCTCTTATACGGCGTCACCTTCGGTGGATTTGTCGGCATGGCCAACTACCTGACCATCTTCTTCAATACGCAATATGGTTTAAGTCCGGTGCATGCGGCTGATTTCACGACTGTCTGCGTCATCGCCGGAAGCTTCTTTCGCCCATTTGGCGGCTGGCTGGCAGATAAATTCGGCGGCGTACGCATGCTTATGGCACTTTATGGCGTGACCGCCCTGATGATGGCCTCCATCTCATTTCTCCCTCCGCTCTATCTCATCGTTCCGCTGCTGTTTATCGGCATGATGGCGCTTGGCATGGGTAACGGTTCCGTCTTCCAGCTCGTGCCGCAGCGCTTTAAGAACGAACTCGGAATCGTGACCGGCATCGTCGGGGCAGCCGGCGGTTTAGGCGGATACTTTCTGCCGAATCTGTTAGGCAGTCTGAAGCTATCGACCGGGTCTTACACGATGGGATTTCTCATCCTTAGCGGCGTCGCGCTTACATGCATCGGCTTAATCTTGGCTACGCAAGGCTCGTGGAAGCGAACATGGTTCAAAGCCGGTCGCTCCTCTCATGTTGATTCTCACAGTTCAACGATCGCGTCATAGCGAGAGTCTTAAAGACGCAGCTCCCGCCGCCAGCCGAGCATAAAGGAGGAATTACGATGGCGCTATTGCCACTCACCGCTTCTGCATCCTCAAATGCAGAGCGGCTTCACTCTCACTGCTGTTACTGCAGCATGCAGTGCGGCATCGATCTCATCCGCGCCGATAATGAAGCGGGCTGGGAAGTAAAACCGAGCCAGCACTTCCCTGTTGCTACCGGTCGGTTGTGCCAGAAAGGTCTGAATGTGCTTGGTCATGCTGTCCACTCTGAGCGGCTTCTTGCGCCGATGCGCAAGGTCGCTTCGGGTGACACGGCATCGGCTTGGTCGGCGGCGAGCTGGGATGACGCGCTCAGCGACATCGCAAGCCGAATCCAAGCGATTCAAGCGCAATACGGGAATGACGCGGTATCCGTATTTGGAGGCGGTTCGCTGACGAATGAAGTGTGTTACCTGCTCGGCAAATTCGCCCGTGTCGCGCTTCGCACCAAGTACATCGATTACAACGGGCGTTATTGCATGTCTTCGGCGGCAGCAGCTCAGAATCGTGCTTTCGGCGTAGATCGCGGCTTGAATCTAGCGCTCGAAGATATACCGAAAGCGAAGTACATCATTCTTGCGGGCACCAACATTGCCGAATGCCAGCCGACGATGATCCCCTATTTGCTCGAAGCGAAGAAGCAAGGCGGCATCATCGTTACGATAGATCCCCGCCGCACAATGACTTCGAAGATCGCAGATATTCATATAAATCTACAGCCCGGGTTTGACTCCGTCTTCGCAAGCGGATTAATGCATGTCATTCTTGAGGAAGGCTTGTACGATGCAAAGTTCGTGGAGCAGCATACGAATGGCTTAGCTGACATCCGCGAAGCGGTGCGCCCCTTCTCTCCCGATAACGTGTCGCATTATACCGGCATACCGAAGGAAGTCATTCGGACCGTAGCTCGCGGTTTTGCGCAAGCCGAGACAGGCATGATATTCACGGCACGCGGAATTGAGCAGCAAGTGAATGGCGTTGAACATACGCTCAGCTACATTAACCTTTGCCTCGTCACAGGCAAGATCGGCAAGCCCGGCTGCGGCTTCGGTCCGATTACCGGACAAGCGAACGGCCAAGGCGGCCGCGAGCATGGGCAGAAGGCTGACCAGCTGCCCGGCTACCGATTGATCGAAGATCCGTCAGCGCGAAGCCATGTCGCATCCGTCTGGGGCATCGACCCAGAGGAGCTTCCCGGCAAAGGCGTCTCGGCGTATGAGCTATATGGCAAAATCCTCGATGGAGAGATTAAAGCGATGATTGTGCTTGGTTCCAATCCGCTTGTCTCCAGCCCCAACAGCGCACGAGTCGCCGAGGCTCTGCAGAAGCTTGAATTGCTCGTCATTATCGATATGTTCGCAACCGAGACCGCTGATTACGCGCACTGGATGCTGCCCTCTTCATCCTTCCTCGAAGCGGAAGGAACATTAACGAACTTGGAGGGTCGTGTCTTCCATCGCCCCAAAGCGTTCGAAACACCGGGTGAGGCTCTCGAGGACTATCTAATCATCGGCAAGCTGGCGGAGAAGCTAGGACGAGGCTCGTACTTTGCGTTCGATTCACCGGAGGCGGTCTTCAATGAGCTGCGCCTCGCTTCAGCTGGCGGTATCGCCGATTATAACGGCATGACATACACGAGATTGAAGGAACAGAAAGGGCTGTTCTGGCCTTGTCCAACACCAGACCATCCCGGTACGCCGCGCATGTTCGAGAACGGCGCTTTCTCGCACCCAGATGGACGCGCCAAGCTTCACGCGATTACGCCGATGAAGCCTGCTGAGACGACTGACCGCGAATATCCGTTCATCCTGACCACAGGCAGGCTCGGCAATCATTATTTGAGCGGTGCTCAAACAAGGCGAACAGCGGCGTTGCTGAAGAAAGCGCCTGTTCCTGTAGCCGAGATCCACCCGCATGCCGCTGAGCAAATCTTACTTCGCCCCGGAGACCGCCTCCGGCTGACAACGCGAAGAGGCTCGCTCGTCTTCGATGTGAAGGTGACACCGGACATTCATCCCACGAGCGTCTTCGTTCCTTTCCATTGGGGCGGCGAGCATTCGATCAATCTGCTGACGAACGATGCTCTCCACCCGATCAGCCGAATGCCAGAGTTCAAGGTATGTGCAGTCCGGCTGGAACGCACCGGTCAACCTTCTCCACTTTAATCGTCATTGTGCTTATCTCTCTTCTTGCCTGGCTTATGCTTTCCGTCAGGTCCATGTTTATCATGCGGTTTGTGATCATCCTTCGGTTTCTTTGGTTCCTTAGGACCGGCTGGATGATCGCGACCTGCGCCTGGATTCGACATCGCTTCATCTTTGTTCCCCTTGCCACCCTGATCGCCGTGTTTCTTCGTTGACAGCTGAGGAGCTTTTGGAAAATCCATCACTGGCTCGCCCTTCATCGCTTCACTCATAAGCGCGTGAAAGACAGCTGCTGCAGCCTTCGACGTCGTCGTTAAGTAGTGCGAGGCATCCGTATGATCATAGCCAAGCCATACTGCACCGACAAGCTGAGGCGTGTACCCGACGAACCAGTTGTCCTTAATCCCTTCGCCGCCAGTACCTGGCATCTCTGTCGTCCCCGTCTTGCCGGCAATCGGACGACCTTCGATAGCTGCGGCTTCGCCGGTCCCTTCCTGCACGACGCCCTCCAGCATCGAAGTCATCGTCCGCGCCACAGCTGAGTCCGTTACTTGAATCGGCTCTTCCGATGCCGCTTCGGCAAGCAGCTCTCCGTCTGCGGATTCGATACGAGCAATCGCATGTGCAGAAAACCGTTTGCCATCATTTGCAAAAGTGCTGAACGCATCCGCCATCGTTAGCGGCGAGACGCCTTCTTGTAAGCCGCCAAGCGCGAGTCCGAGCGTCCGATCTCCATCAGACAGCTTGATTCCAAACCGCTCTGCAGCGTCCATTCCCGCATCAATGCCCATCTCATTCAGCAGCTCTACTGCCGGGATGTTATATGAGTTGACGATAGCGTCATAGATGGACACCTCGCCGTGGTATCCGCCTCCGGCGTTCTTCGGTGCGTACCCGCCAAAATCAACCGGCTCGTCCATGAGCGTATCGCTCGGCAGATAACCGCGCTCGAATGCCGGCGTATATACGGAGATCGGCTTCATCGTCGAACCCGGCTGGCGCTTTAGTTGAACGGCCCGGTTAAATCCGCGAAACGGCTGCTCCCCTCTGCCGCCAATAAGCGCCTTAATGCCACCGTCACGTGGGTCTAGCAGTACGGCGCCGCTCTGAATGAGCTGATCTGAGCTGCTGTTAGGGAAGACGGACGCTTGCGCATAAACGTGCTCAGCTGCTTGCTGCATCTTCGTATTTAGCGTCGTATAGATGCGTAATCCGCCATGCAGCACTTCATTCTCGGACAATCCGTACTGCTCAGAAGCTTCGCGGATAATCTGATCCACAAAGTAAGGATACTTCAGTCCTTCCCCCCCGCTCGACTTAGCGCTGCCTAGTCGGATCGGCAGCTTGCTTGCCGCCTCATACGTGCTCGAGCTAATCTTGCCCTGATCTCGCATAAGCCGCAGTACCACATTACGCCGATCCTTCGCTTCATCCTTATGCTTGTATGGCGACAAAGCAGATGGCGCTTTAATAATGCCAGCGAGGAGCGCAGATTCCGACAACGTAAGCTTCTGGACGCTCTTCCCGAAATAGGTGCTCGCCGCCCGTTTAATGCCCCATGCTCCTTCGCCAAAATAGATCTGATTCAAATACATCTCCATAATTTGCTGCTTACTATAAGTCTGCTCGATCTTCTTCGCGAGCAGCGCTTCATTCCATTTGCGCGACCATGTCCGCTCTTGCGACAAGAAAACGTTTTTCGCCAGCTGCTGCGTAATGGTGCTCGCGCCTTCGACCGTTTTGCCGTTCGTTACATTCGTGAACAGCGCCCGCCCTATTCCCCAAACATCTGTGCCGTGATGCTCGAGGAATCTTTTATCCTCTACAGCAACTACAGCATCAATAAGCTGCTTCGGCAACGCGTCATAGCTCACCGGTTCAATCGTCGTGTTCAACTTTATCCGGCTTGCTTCTTTCTCATTATCGTCCATAATAACCGTTTCTGCCGGGAGCGGCTTTGCGAGCAGCGATATATCTTGCCTATTCACCAAAGTACGAAGCGTAAACCACCCAGCAAATACAACGAACGCCATGGCCAATGTAAGTGATACGACTATTTTCGTCCATCCGATTCGACGCTTTTTCTTGATCTCTTCCTTACGAGTACTATTCATCAATGAACCACCTGCTCTTCCAATCCTACTTAGGCACTCAGATAGTAGTTCGTAGAGCATGCGTATTTTCAGTAGGTTAGGACTACAAACGCAAAAAAATCCGCGGGATCCGCGGATGTAATAACACAGCTATGGCTTTATTCCTTCACTATTTCTCCATGACTGCGAAATAATTCGATTCATCGTCAGCAAAGTTGAAGCATCTGCCGAATGGCATCGTCACCAGCTCGCCGACTGTGACATTCTTGTTCTTCAAGTCGCTGTAGAATTGATCCAGATTATCTGAGTAGAACATGAGCGACGGTGTGCCAAGGTTCAGTTCAGGCGACATTTTCGCTACGAATTCTTTGTTATGTAGAACAATGCTTGTTTCCGATTGCTGGGACGGCGCCACTTCAATAAATCTGAAGCCTTCACCGTTATCCATTTCCGAAATGACGACAAAACCAAGCTTCTCCGTCCAGAACTCCTTTGCCGCATCTTGATTGTTGACATACACCATAATTTGACCGACTTTGCTTATCAGTGACATCGATGCTCGCTCCTTATTATTCGATTGAGGCTACCTGCTACTGTTCCTGCGTTATATTCTTCCACTCGGGTACTGCACTATCCTGCCACTCTTCAATTAAAGAGATACCCTTATCCTATTCTCCGGGCAACAGGGAGTGTTGCCTTGCCTGTTGCACAGCCAACTTCCAACAAACGATCACCTGGATTCAATTTTGCCACACGATCAGGTCATCGAACAATTCCTCTGGATATTCCGGGCGTGCTTGCTGATATATATTTGCAGCTTGTTCAAACGACTCATTTACTATTTTATTATCATTCATCGGGACCTTAACTCCTCCTGATTAATCAGAATTTACACGTTTACTCATCATAATCCCAGACAACAGATACCCGAATGAAGCAACAATAAATAACTTAAAAATGCACCCGACTCCTAATCATTGAGCCTACTACTGCAATTAATGCTGGTACTACAAGAAATAAAACAGTTCTAGTCAATACATCGTTACCTTGTGGAGCAGAATTGTATGGGTTAAAGAAGCACAGAATTATCCATAGCACAATCGTTCCTAATGATGAAAGGATACCAACATATCGCCAGCATCTCATCTAGCCCCTCCTTACCTGCCTGCTCGCTTAACGGAGTTATTTATAGTAAAATGTAATATCAGGCTACACTACATGATTATGAGGTGCATGAATGTCCATTAATTTCACGAGAGCAATCGTCAACAAGCTCCAGCGGGATATCGCTGACATAGAAAGCAACATCGTAACCGAGAAGAACAAACTAAAGAAAGCTCAAGCGAAGATCAAACAATTGGAAAGAGATATGAAACTAAGCCAGTCCCACAACGATTTGAGCAGCAAAATGACACGTATTAATAAATTAAACGAAGAGATTAAGATCTTAACTCGCAGCCAGGCTGATCTCGCCAAACAATTAGCGTCGAAGAAAGCTTCGCTTAGCCAGCATCAAGCCAAAGATCCGCAATAAATGACCGCTAACTCTCCCGATACCTCAACGAAACAAGGAGCAGCTGCGACCGGCAAACTACTCCTTGATCGATCAGCTGACTCGCCTGTTAATTGAACGACTCGCTCAAGTGTCTGGAACAATTATACAGTTCGCATTCCCATTTTGACTCGAGATTCAGAACAGTCATTGAAGTGTTTTTCAAGTGCTCTTCTGTATCTACATGCGGGATTAATCCCTTAAGAGTTACACCAAGCAATGCCCCGTGACTAACAATTAACACTCTTTTCCCAGGCAGAGACGTGGAGATATACTCAATAAATGACATTCCTCTCGACATGATTGTCTCGTCATCCTCGATACCTAGTTGAAGTTTTCCCCACTCGTCCCCCCACCTGCTTATTCTTTCATCCAAAGTCGTTCCTTCAATATCGCCGCAATACATTTCCCTTAGTCTTTCATCTGTTTTTACGTTTAAGCCCATTGTCCGAGCAATAATTTCAGCGGTTTCTTTAGCTCTTATAAGGTCACTTGCGAAAATATAGTCCCATTCCTCGCTCTTCAACCGGTTCGCCAACGACCGAGCCTGTTGTCTTCCTATATCATTAAGCGGTATATCGCTTTGACCCTGTACACGTTTCTCAATATTCCAATCCGTAACTCCATGCCTTATGAGTCCAATCTTAGTCATATTCCTCACATCCTCTACTCAATTCTCATTTTATTGTAAGAAGTCGAGATGCAGGCTTCAAGCTCAAAGTTATCACTCGCCCACTGACCTTCCCTCTTAAAGAGGTCCAGTACGGTGTCTCGGTCTGACGGGGGCTCATCTATCCATTGCTGCAGCGTTCGAATAACAGATTCCTTATCGCGATAATAGCGAATAATGACTTCTGACTGTTCATGAAGTCGAGTGGTCCAAATTTGAGATCGCAGCATCAGCATCGAGTAGAATGTTCGAATGAGTTTACGAGCAAATATCTGTGTAATGGTTATGAATTCCTTGTCAGTTGCTTGTTCTAACCGAGATATTGTCCTTGAAAAAACGTCAGGAATGTCCCCGTTGAAGCTAATTGCAATCTCCCATGTGAGCTTGTAAGGACCAAAACGCCCACGAATATCTTCTCCGTGAACGCAGACACACAGCTCCTTAAGAAAGGCCTGCTCATAATAATTTTCTGGAGCAAAAGCATGGTCAATGTTTCCAATCGCGATACCGACTTCACGAACGAGAGAGATATACTTTTGAGATAACTGACTGCTCAGGTTCTTTACTGCCGCTACCTCGCCAGGATTCAACTCTCCATCAAACATAGCCAGAATGTCCAAATCTGATTTAAGTGCGACAGCTTCACCTCGTGCAACGCTGCCGTACACATAGACACTGTGCAATTGACCCGGAAACAGCATGGTTAGTTTCTCAACCGTTTCTGTGATGCAAGGCAAGTATGCGCTAGCAATCTTGGCTAAACTTACATCGCTCACAATAAATCCATTGCGGTCCAAACCATAACCTGCTTGCAAATGGTTCATGTCTTTTCTCCATCCTTTGTTTTGGAATTGGAGGTATTGCTTGAGAAGGAAAAATTTATTTTCTTGAGATTGTTGTTCCATGTTAGTTTTGCATGAATAATTTCAGCAACCTGTCGTGCGGGAACATAAGTAATATCTTCATATCGTTCAATAATTGTATCCCTATAGATGCGTTTCTCACCGATAAGGACGGTGTTCCGTCCAACCTCATAAATATAATCTGTCCCCAAATAATGCACGGTTACTCTGTCATCATCCTCCTTTGATAGAGAAAACTCGATTCTAAACCTGCATTGTCAGCAATCGGACCATTTTCTCGTCAACCGACCATGCTCTTGAACTCTATGCTTGCGAATTCATAGAAAGCCAAAGCTTCGTTCAGCGTCCCAAAACCAGCCTGCGCCATAGTGCTGCTGCCTCCACCTTTGCCTCCGTACTCGCCAAGATGTTCCTTGAAAAATGCACCGCAAGAACGCTCGAATCGCCCGCTGTGCGACAATACCACTTTGAAATCCATAAGATCAGCGAGCAGCACGGGATCATTGGTCAATGAAGCGAGCTTTATTGCCAGGCTTTGCAAATCTTTCAACGACCTGTTCTCAAATTGATGAGCAATTATGCCGCTTTCCTGCTGATCCAATAGTTCTCGCGCGATAAACGAATCATTCTGCTCCTTGAGAGCAGCCATTTCCGTTTGAAGCTGTTTTTGCTCTTGCTCCCACTTCTCAACACGTGCGATAATTTCTTCTTTCCCAGAATTGAATTTTAAAGAAAGCTTCCCTATAATCCCCAAGCAATCGTTAAATTCCGTTAAGGCGCGATTTCCACATTTGAATGAAATTCGAGTATTTCCTCTGATCTTTTCCGTTCTTAGCAGCTTGATCATCCCGATTCCACCCGTAGATGAAACATGCGTTCCGCCGCACGCATTGTATTCCACGTTCTCGATTTCAACAATCCGTATTGTCCCCGACACTTTCGGCGACTTTACAAGCGGCAATCGGCTAGCCTCCTCTTCGGAAACCATATAATTAGCAATTCGGTGATTATCGTAGATAGCCTGGTTCACTTCCCGTTCTAGAAGGGATAATTGCTCCAGAGTCAACTCAGACTTCTCCACATCGATAGTCGCGGATTCGCTGCCAAGGTGAAAGCTTAGCGTCGTTGCATCAAATAACTTCAGACAAACCGCCGACAGCAGATGCTGGCCGCTATGCTGCTGCATATGATCGAATCTTCGCTGCCAATCGATCCGGCAGGACGCATCCGTACCCTCCGGCAGCCGCTCAACTTTATGCAGCACTTCATCTTCCTCGCTTATAACATCGAGAACAGCGATACCGTTAATCGTTCCCGTATCACAAGGTTGGCCACCCCCATGAGGATAAAACGCGCTTTCCTCCAAAAGGACGTACCATCCATCATCTCTCCTGAGCGACTTCGTAATTTTCGTCTCCCACTCGGTTACATAGGAAGAATTGTAGTACAGTCTAATCGTCATCGTTTAATCCCTTTTCTTTGGCATAGTTACTAACTCATTCTATTTTATCCTTTTGAAGCCTCTTTTCAACTCAACAGAATTATTGAAAGCACAAATATCCATACACAAGTAACCTGCCTCCATTTATGGATAAAGTCGTTATTGCTACACTGAACATGCAGGGCTAAGGGGGCGAAAAATGGTTGCGAATAACGAAGAAATACGAGTGGTCATTGGTTCTGGTGAATATAGTAACAACCTCGTGATGAAAATGGTGTGTTTCACTACAAGGAGTGGAATGTTTAAGGAAGGGTTCATTTACCGTTCCAAAAGATTTGATCATAGAAATAAAGGTGATAAGCTAGGATTCGTATCGCTTATTATAGATGCTGTGAAAGGCCTCGATACCAACAACACTGAATAAACACGAACAAAGCAGAACTAAACAGAATAAAATTATTGACAATGATGAAGGATACGGAATAGGATAGGAGCAGATTGTTCATATTTTCAACCAAGCCTTGGAGGTTAACATGCTCGCAGAGGAACGAAGGCAGCGCATACTCGAGATACTCGCGAAGGATGGTCGGGTGATCGCCCAAGAACTGTCCCAGCAATTCCAGCTATCTATTGACTCGATCCGCAGAGACTTAACCATTATGAAAGATCAGGGGCTGCTGCGAAAAACATACGGAGGCGCGGTTCCAGTCTACGATGCTCCATCGCGCAAGGTTCGCGACAAGCCGCAACCTAAGAACCTCCGTTACGGCGATGGAGCGCCGCATCAGAACGCCATATCCCAATTGGCCGCCTCATATATCCAACCAAACGATACAGTCTTCATTGGCGGCGCAGGCATCCAATTCGGAATGCTCAAGTATCTGCCGGCTGAGATGCCTTTCACGGTTGTTACCAATTCACTCACAATTGCAGAAAACCTCCGCATGATGCCGCAGATCGAAGCTTACTTGGTTGGTGGCAAGCTGCGCCCCGGAGGGGACAGCATGATTGATACAATCGCCCAGGAGATGATTGGTCGATTCAATTACGATATCGGTTTCATTACAGGAGGCGGCATCTCCCAGAAAGGGATCACAGTCGCTACCCCGGAGAACGCCGCGCTGATCCGCGCCGCCGCTGAAGCGTCGAATCGCCGGATATGTCTTGCCCCTCATGAGAAGCTAGGCGTTCGAAGCTTCGCTACTTCCGTCCCTCTACAACTAATTGACATCCTTATTACGGACCAAGGTGCTCCCGAGCACTTCATACAAGATTTCGAGAACCGCAACATCAATGTCATTATCGCAGATGAAAATTTGGCTAGCGGAGGCGCAGATGATGAAAGCCATTAAAGTCGAATGGACCCCCACTCTTCACGGCAGCGTACATATTCCCGGATCAAAGAATGCTTCACTTGCATTGCTCGCGGCCGTCTGCTTGGCGGATGAGCCGGTTACGCTGCACGGCATACCTGATATCGCGGATTTGCGGATCATATATGAACTATCTCAAGATCTCGGAATGCATGTCCTACATGAAGGTTCAGGCACTGTCGTTATGGACCCGCGTCCAATTACGAATGCCAGCCTTGACCCCTTCAAATCCTCTTCCTTCCGAGCAGCTTATTATTTCGTCGGCTCTTTGCTGGCGAAGTTCGGCAAAGTGAGTGTCGGTTACCCAGGTGGTGACGACTTCGTCAGCCGCCCGATGGACCAGCATGTGAAGGCACTACAAATGATGGGCGCAACGTTCACGTTTCATTCGGACTACTATACAGTTGAGGCTAAGGAGCTTCGCGGCACAACTATCTACTTCGATATGATTACAAGCGGCGCCACCATTAATGTCATGCTGGCAGCTGTACGCGCGAAGGGAACTACCGTTCTATTGAACGCGGCTCGTGATCCTGAAGTGACGGATACGGCGAACCTGCTGAATCAACTAGGCGCCAAGATCACAGGAGCCGGAACCGATACGATTCGCATCGAAGGCGTCTCTTCGCTCCACGGCGGCGAATATATCGTTATTCCAGACAGGCTCATTGCAGGCGCATTCCTTATGGCTGCCGGCGTTACTGGTGGATCGGTAACCGTCCAACAGGTTATTCCTGAGCACCTCTCTTCCTGCATGGCAAAGCTCCGCGAAATCGGTCTCGAGCTGGACGTACAGGACAACGCGATCACTGCGCATTCGAACGGAATTCTTCGCGCTGTACGAGTCCGTACAGCTATGTATCCCGGATTTGCAACCGATCTGCAGCAGCCACTGACCGCACTGCTCACACAAGCCCGCGGCAAAAGCATTATCGGGGAGCGTATCTACCCGAATCGCTTTAATCATGCGCATCAGCTTGTCCGCATGGGCGCAGACATTAAAGTCCGTTCCGGTGTCGCTTCGATCCAAGGCGGCAAGCCGTTGCTTGGAGCGCTCGTTCATGCCTCGGATGTTCGCGCGGGAATCTGCTTGATCCTCGCCGGAATGCGCGCGGAAGGAACGACGACGATCGCTGGCGTGCAGCACATTGAGCGCGGCTACGAGGATGTCATTGGCTCCTTCCGAGCCCTTGGCGCTAATATCAGCATGTTCGACAGCGAAGAGGAACTCGTGCGGGATGTAATGCTAAAGCGAAGTAACTAACATATGCAAAAGAAGCCTGCCATCGCGGCAGGCTTCCTTTGCATTTATAAACAAGGCCGAAGGGGTAAACGTGCTTGTCTCCCGCATAGGATGATCTATGTAACCTAACACCAAATTTCGGGCTATGGCCTAAGAAAAGAGCGTGAAGCGATGAAGAGCTTGCGTGGAGTTCGCGGATTTGTTATTGGTCTCCTTAGCGGTTGCATGTTGATGCTGGCTATGCCGACGATGGCTGCGACGGTGAAGCAATTTGCGCTAGGTGAGGCGCCTTATCCCATTGAAGTGAACGGATCGACCTATGAGAGCGATCAGCTGCCGGTGATGAACTATAAAGGCAGCACGTATGTGCCGCTGCGCGCAGTAGGAGATCTGCTAGGCGCGACCGTCGGCTGGGATAGCGCTCAGAGACGGGTCATCATTACGTACGGGGGCGGTGGACCGATCCAGAACAATGCGTTCCGTAATGTGCAGATCACGGGGAGCGGTGGCAAATACACGGTAACGGGCGAGGGCAGAGTTTTTGAAGCGACGATGAGCTATGCCGTAGAGGACGGGCACAATTATTTGCTAGAGAAAAACTACATGCTGAGCGAAGGCGCACCGGCTTGGTCGGCTTTCAAGCTGGATATCTTAATTCCGGCCAATAAGCTGCCAAAGAACGGCACGTTAATGCTGCAGCTATTCGAATATAGCGCCAAAGACGGCAGCAAGGTGAATATTTTAAATATCCCGCTGGAGACGTTCGAGCAGTAAAAACCGTTCTCGGATGCGGTGAACTGAACATCCTAACATGCGACTGACATCACCAAAAGGATGTTATAGTTCACCGTTCCCCATCATCACAATATGGGCCCTCCAAGAATCACATCGTTACCCAACTATAATCTCTATAACCGTTTCGCATCGGTCTGAGGTCAATCGGTGGAACTTCTGAGTAGATCCAAGAAAAGGTGGGAACTACAATTGTGCACCCTTGATCCAGAAAACATTGAACGATAGTCTCTGCCCCACCGTCAACTCGTCCGAAGGATCGGAGGGAAGAATGCACGCAAATTGGTTTTCCTGAAAGTCCTAATTTCCTGATAGCATATGTAATATCATCACTAGTAACTATCATTTTAGAACGAATAATAGACCTCTTTCCCCTCTAGAAACGGCTTCCATATCTTCTCGCACGCTTTCTCGGCATGTTCTTTAATCCACCCGTTTCGCTCCGGATCGCGTATAAAAAAGGTGTAGCATAATAATACATCCATAATAATTAATCCTTCAACGATCCTTAAGCTGTCAGCGGTGAACGCTGCCTTCGAAGCATACCCCTCTAAGAACGAATCTCTCACTCCACTCTTCAGAACAGTCGTTGCGCTGCCTATATCGAACAAGTAATAACCGAAGCCGGATAAACAATAATCAATGAAACAGGGGATGCCGTCACCCATAACGACATTATTTAACTGAATATCGGAATGAATGAGCCCCCATGTATCCTTCTGCGCATCTAAGTAGTGGAGTTGGTCCTTTACAACCGCACACACTTGAACAATAACCTCATACAGCTCCGGGCTGAAAACCTTATTTTCTACACCGTATATGAGTTCATTCATGGTGAGCTCTATTTTCGCTGCATCATAGATAGGCCGTTCGAATTGCTCGGTGGCAGTTAGCGTTCGCGTAAATTGATGAAGAAGAGCCAGTTGTTCACCTAACTTATATGCGATTTCTGAGTTGCTGCTATCCTCCGCTGTCAATAAGGGACCTTCAATCCACGAAAGCAGCGTTGCGTAACAAATCGAATCTCCCAAAGTGGTTCGAGATACATATTCGTTAGATCGATTAGCAACAGGAACCTGCACTTGAAGATCGCTATTCCTATGGAGCTCCTGAAGCAAAGTCACTTCCGCTTGCAGACCCTTGGGCGTATGTTGAATGCCCGACAAGCCTGCTGTAACTGGGCTATGTATTCTGAGCAAATAGCTTTTGCCGTCTGCCTTGTCCGTCGCTTTGTAAGTTAAATTTTCATTATGTCTAATAAATTCCAGCTCTGGATCTGTTAACCGATATTGCGAAATGACTTCCATTGCCAATTGATCGTGGTTCATCGTTGTTCTCACTTTCATTTTATTTGATGTCTTTTGAGAAAAGCTCCAGCTTTACAGAGAAACTATAGCCCATTGACTCAAGTAAAAGCATATTTTCCTCATCACTCGCATGTACAAGCGTTTCAACTTCATAACCTATACCAATTAATGTATCTTGCCCGTCGAAAACGCAGCTCATCTTCTGATGTTCATAATCTTTGTTAAATTTAAAAAGCACCCATGCTTTATGACTCAATTTGTCAACCTGTTCCTCTAAGCCAGCGCGATAAGGCCGAACGGTTACTGGCACTTGAATCATCCCCCTGTCTAATTGCTACGCAAAGGATAACAATTGAAGCAGGTTTAAGATATATAAGAAATGTCTAGAGTCGTTCTTTGCACAATATGCTCTTTGAGCTTTTATAGAGCATCATTCATCCTCGCAAATCTTTTAATCAAACGTTCTACTACTGCTTCATTTACAATAAACCCGATAGAAATGCATATCCCCATCAGCAATCCGTTCCAGAGCGACTCTGCAAAAAATAAGAAACAGCAACTAGAACCGTTATTATGATCAAACACGTCATGAGTTTTCGGATAGCGGTAGTCGGCCTAAGCTGGTTATTCATATAGTCCCGTTTCTGCATAGATCTGAAGGACATAAAAAAACCAACAACCACAACCCCAGACCCGTCGACCCAGTCGGCAGACTTATCAAGCAGATGGTATGGAATGTAATAAAAAAGTATGGTATTCACAATAAACAACAGGAGCAGGATGTTCTGCTGCCATGGCTTCAGATTCGGCGGTGCTGTGTGTCGTAAGATTGGTGCCACTCCGACCTCCATTGGATGATTTTCCCACCATTCCCATTTCACCACAGCCCGATAAATTTCCTGCCCGCACAAATTTTATTCGGACTCCTGTTCCTCCCCCTGTCATTCGCCTACGCGTTAGGAGCACGTTCCGCATAGGCTGTTATCATTGAACGATACAAGGGGCAATTCGGATGGCAAAGAGAATAGACGAAATTCCAGCATTGCCGGAGCTGAACAATATATCGGCCGATGACCTCGCTTTGCTCTCTGCGGTCATTCTGGTCATTGGCGATTTATTTGGTTTATTTGCTGTGTTGAAAGCTCGCACGGAGAAAAATGATTAGTACGCCTGGGGGCGATCACAGTTGGAGAATAATAAGCAGGTCACGGCTGACGATCTTGCGCGGATATCGGCATCATTGAGCATTCTTGGCTATAGCATTGGGTTGCTCGCACTTGATAGAGCCGATCAAGAAAAACGTAATAAAGAATCCATGTCTGCGGCGATCAACTATTTGTTCAAACGATTTCAACGATAGCTTGGGCTCCCTGAGGCAAAATGCTGGGGGTTGGTAATTAGGTAAGTTGGTTGAACTGCAGCGGTGAAAGCACATATAGGTTCTCTCGGGTGCGAATTGCTGGACCAATGTTAAAAAAAGGCTGCCATCATCAGATTGGCAGCCTTTCCTCATTTCACTTATTTATCCGATCCCGATTGGATTAGCTCGTTTAGGCTCAAGGCTCCACATAATCGTCTTCATGTCCTTATCATGCAAGTAATGCGGCAAGCTGAATAGCTTCTTCCCATAGGGAGGCCGGAAATCAATCTCACCTGTATAGCCCGATTTTCGAATCAATTCGTTCGTTTGCTCGAGGGTAACAGCTTCTCAACATTCTCGGACGGGCCATCATCGAAGGTGAGCGCGACCACTTTCTCCTCTGTCTTGATATGATTGATAATACCGCCATAAAATTGGAAGCTTCGGGAGTTCATCAATTTCAGCGCGCCGATAAGCAGCAAGACTAGTACAAGCAGCGTCACGGCTGATATCCAAAATCTTTATTTCAAAGGCTGAAACTTCCTTTCTATTCATTCGAGGTATGCTCGCTCCTATTTTAACTCGTTCCCCGCTTCGTTGTCATTTCAACACTTCTGCATCAGGTTAGAATAACCGCTCCCGAAACGGCGTAATCAACGATTGATATGACGCCTCTCGCCCCGCTTCCAGCTTGCTTTTGAACCCTTCCCGCCAAGCCGCAACCGCTTGGACTTTCTCCGTCAGCTTCTCGGCCAATTGCAGGTCACTCGAAGGGATGATCCAATCGGCTAAGTCTAGCCCATGCATCAGATCGAAGCACTTGAACCGGTAACCGATGCAGATGAACGGAGCATTCGCCGCTGCGGATAACAGATTCGCATGGAGCTTGAAGTTAATTGTCGCTTCGAATCCAGCGATCAGCCGCACATACTCGGATGCGGAGTATACTTTAGAATCGAGAGTAACACGCTCATCACTGCCAAGCTTGCGGTACAATCTTGCCAGCGCCTCACCGTCAGCACCCCAGACCGAATAGAGATGAAGCCTAAACCCTTGCGCTAACAGCGAGCGGCCCGCTTCTGCAAGTCGGTCCTCGACTAGTTCCTCATTGCCGCCGTAGAGCCGGTTATACGTAGTGCCCCAGTTGATGCCAATTGTCCGATGCTGCCCCTGTCCTGGATCGCTTCCGGCCGACTGCAATGCCGACTCTGGCTTCAGCGCGTTCATCAGCATGGCGGGATCTCCGCTGATAGTGATATGCTTTGGTAGAGCACCCAGCGATTCTGCATAGTCCTTCGTCCAAGGCCCGCGGATCCCGCAATAAGCGCTGTTCTCCATTATAGCTCTCAGCTTCATTCGATACTGCTCGCTCTCATTGGCTGCCTCCGGCACTAGCTGTCCATCTGGCGCAGTTTCCAGTTTATGAAGCCGATCATGGCCGCTGCCCCAGATGATGATGGTCTTCCCAAGCTCCAGCGCATCATGCACCAGATCGACATAGCCTGGAACGATCAGCGATCCGCCGCCGAGAACGATCGTATCGTACTGGCTTACTTTCTTCCAATCCTCCTGCGGAAAAGAAGGAATAACCCGATATTCCTCCTCCTTCAGATTAGCCTCTGCCATCGCCTTGAACATCTCCCACATCCACTCATCTCCAAGGTTGTTGAAGCCGATCCATCCTAGATACAGCACCTTTCGCATTCGTCACAATCACTCCATTCCGATCAAGTTTTCGCCAAGCAACGAATAATACAACTGCTTCATCTGAAGCGCTTTGTCACGGATATGAAAATTCTCCCGAGCCCATGCTTGCCCTTGCCGGCCCATCTCCTCGAGCCTAACTTCAGATGTAAGTGCTTCGCTGATCGCTTCTCCGATTCGCTGCTCGGTAGGACGTTCCTTGGAGTCATGGTCGCCAAAATAATACTTCCACGCCTCGTCATGTACAGACTGTTCCACGAAACCAAAATATCCGTGATTGCCAATCGCCAGCACGGGCTTGCCGCAAGCCATCGCCTCCAGTGCAACTCGTCCGGTTCCGACAACAAGATCGCCTAGATTATAGTAATCTCGCATCTGCATTTGACTGCCTACTAGATGAACGAAGGAAGTACCGCATTCGAGATTTACCGCCTCTGCCAACTCGGCAATAGCGGCAGCTTGGTTGCCAGTACCTGCGATAACGACATGAAGGGGAATCGTTCCGTTTAATTGAATGGTGCGAGCAGCTCTAACGAGCATTGCGCATACGACCGCCTTATCCCACGCCAGGCGGGACGCATAGACGACCACCTTCTTCCCGTCCGGAATGCGAAGACCGGCACGAAGCACGCTTGCGGATTCGGAACGATACTGTTCAAAATCTATACCGTTCGCGATCACATGCGACGGTATGCCTTGGCGAGCTAAATACGCCTGGACCGGCAGACTAACGCTGATGAAAGCACTGCCTGCTGCTTGCAGCTGCTGTAGCTGATCTTGCGGATAGTAAGCGCCATGTACCGTAAACACAACCGGGATGCCCAGCTTTCTCGCCGCTTGCGCCGCATACAAGCCGGATGGCGTTTGGTGAATATGCACCAAATCTATCTTACGGCTGCGCATAATCTGAGTAAGCGTACGTTCCGCATGCTCCTGGCGTGCTGGATCCTGCAGCTGCTCCGCCGTTAGATCCACGCGATGAATCGGACACCCTGCACGAGCAAAGGCTTCGTACATCACACCTGTTCCCCCAGCATATACAGGCATGACGCCGAGCGACGGGAAAGCTTTCACAAGGCTTAGCACATAAGTTTCCGTACCGCCGACGGCCAAGCTATCCATCACCATCAGTAGCCGAATCCGGCGATTATGCCTCATGGTCCTTCTCCTTCTGCGACTTGCCAAAATAGGCACGCGAACGCTGCTTCTGATGCTTGCGGTAGTAATACAGCACCTCCCGCAAATTGTCCACATTTCTCGCTCCTGGTTTAATCACTTTTGCTATAAACTCGTAATCCTCCGCCCCTTCAATTCGCCTAGTATGTCCACCGATCTGATCAAACACCGTGCCTCGGAACATCGCGGTTCCGTGACAGATGCAATGCCCACCTTCAGCGTAGACTTTCCCGATCTGAGTGCCGTATTTGAGCCAATAGACCGGCATCCGGCGATCCGGTTGTCCATCCTCGAACACTTCGTAATTCGTGCCAAGCAGCTCGATCTGCGGGTTATGCTTGAGATATCGAACCTGTTTGGCTAGCCGCTCCGGATGTGACAGATCGTCTGCATCCTGAATCGCGATAAACTCGCCTTTGGCTAGAAACATCCCAGCAGTGATGGCGCCGGCATAACCTGCATTGCGCGGTAGCCGAAGCGTATAAATCCCCTTGCATTCTCGCAATGCTGTCTCTTTGCTGTTAAGCCAATTCAGCACATACTCGTAAGAACCGTCAGTAGAAGCATCATCGATGACTATGAGCTCCCAATTCGAATAGGACTGGCCCAGCAGGCTTTCCAAGCAATCCGACAGATAGGGAAGCTTGTTGTAGACAGTAGTGACAATGCTGACAAGTCCCGGTACACGTTGAAACGTCAATTTTCTCTCCTCCCTTACTTACCACAATCTCTATAACAGCCGAATATATGAAATAAACCGCAGCTGAATAATTGCATAGCTGCCGCTTTCATAGCCGAAAACCTCCGATGTGCGGAGTGTCAACGCTGCGCCATCTACCGACACAAGCGTTCCTTGAATCGTTTCCAGTGCAGTTGCGATCTGAACCTCCTTATTCACGAGTGATTGCAGCTCTTCAATCATCGTTCCACCTGCTTCCCAGTTAGCTGAAAGGCGACTAGCTGTTCCAGCGGCACGATTACGCTCATTCCGCCATGTTCGCGCACGACTAAGAAATCCTCGCCCACCTTCGCGATTGTTCCTTCGACTGTCCCGGCTGTTGTTGACAGCTCAGCTGGTTTGCTTGTGTACGGCTCAAATACTTGCCCCAGCTTGTACAAGCTAGGTGCGACGGCATCGCGCTGCCCCCCGTTGTCGATTGAAGCCAATTCTTCTTGAATCGCCTTGCGCAGCTCAGCGATAAGCGTTGATGCGTCTTGCGGTTCCATTACTGGTTCCGAATCCACGTCCGGCTCCGATGCGACCGGCGGCAGTACTGCCTTCGGCCTCATTAACAGCCGGGCAAGCCCGTCAAAGTATTCCTTCAGCTCTTTCTCGTTTACGATAATTTTCATCGCTCCTCCATCCTCCAATTCCATGCAAAACTTCTATTTTTCATACTTACTAGCGTATACAGATAGGAGGACGAGCGAATGGGACAACACACCAGCATCTCTGAAATGTTCGTATGGCAGTACAAGACGAAAAGACACCTATCCCAAATGATAGGTGTCTCAAGTAGCAGGTATAGCTGTCCCTACAATCACAATAATTTCTCAAGCTCGATCTCATCACGAATCGGAATATCATAATAGCCAACCAGCGGAATCGTCGTCTTCAGTTTTCTTGCCTCTTCAATCGATCCCGGATAGATGGCACTCATTCGATACCCGCGACGTTGGTAAAACCTCATTGCATCCACATTGTCGTTCGTTGTAATCAGGCAGATGCGATGAAGTCCAGCTTGCTTGACCCTATCTTCTACTTCGGCAATTAGCCGGGTTCCAATCCCTTGCCCTGCAACGGTGGCATTGATACTGGTCAATTCACCATCATGATCACGAATTTGATAGGTAGCTGCTCCGACGCGCAAGCCATCAGCCCGGGCGATGACGGCTTGGAAATCCCGAAGTTGAAACTTCTTTCCCCTCATGATCATATCTTCGCCGCCCCACTCCGTAACCCACAAGCTCCGAAGCCATTCCACATCCTGATCGTTTGCAGGAGACAGTACTTGAATAGTGCTTCTGCTATCCACGCTCTTCACCTCTTTCTGACGATATACCTGCTTATCCTCCGAACCATCTTAAGATCGGCACGAGCAATGCGCCAATAACGATGGAAGGGAGCAGATTGGCTACCTTAATCCGCATCACATTCAGTATATTAATCCCGATGCCCATTATGAGAATCCCGCCGATAGAAGTCACTTCGACGATCATCGCATCGAGTATCGACTGTCCCACCCACGTCGTAATGATCGAAGCCAGCAGTGACAGGAACCCTTCGTACAACAGGATTGGCACAGACGAGAATAGCACTCCGACCCCGAGCGTGGATGCAAACAACAAGGCTAAAAATCCGTCCAAAATCGACTTCGTGAACAATATATTATGATTGTTATGCAGCCCGCTCTCAATCGATCCAAGCACGGCCATCGCGCCAATGCAGAAGACGAGCGTCGTCGTGACGAAGCCTTCTGCGATATTGCTATGCTTATCTTTGGAGATAAGCTGTTGCAAACGATCTCCTAGTTGTTGCAGCCTATGTTCGATTGCAAGCAACTCGCCAACGATTCCTCCGATCGCTAAACTAAACGCAACCAGGACGAAATTATCGGACTTCAGCGCCATCCCGATTCCAAGTACAAACACAAGCATCCCGAGTCCAGCCATGACGGTCTTCTTCATCTCTTCTTTGACACGAGGGAGGACGATGCCAAGCGTACCTCCCCCGATAATTGCTGCTGCGTTAATGACCGCCCCTGTCAAAATCACTTTGCTCTCTCCTTTGCACAACCACTGTTAATCATCAGTAAACTCGACTTCCATTGCCGCAAGCTTCCCAGCTCTTATGGCATTAATGGCGATTCTAACATGTGTGTTTCCTGTTGTACATGTTGATTTTGCAACATAGAAAAACCGCTCTCGGAAAAGAGCGGTTTTTGAACTATCGGACTCCGACGAAGAGCGCTAGTCATAGTTTTGTGTTAGTCTCTTTCAATCACTTTCTTCTCGCCTTGCGCTCTCTTCGCTTTCATCTCGAATATCGTCTGCGTATGGTCGATGAAATCCACCCGTTGTCTTCTTGCTTATCACTCTCTTTGTGAAGCGGAACTGTGGATCATTAGAATTATGCCAACGGTAAGCGAGAATTCTCTCGTTAACCGGGTTCTCGTTCGTTTGAACATGACGCTCATTCCCCACCTATCGTAAGCCGGTAGCCTGCGCCATAGACGCTTTGAATACATTTTGCATCATAGGGCCCGTCCACTTTCTTGCGAAGTAATTTAATCGTCGCATCGACAACATTCAGCGTTACATCCGACCCAAGTCCCCAGACCTGATCGAGCAGTTGCTCCCGCGAGAGCACTTGTCCCGCATGGCGCATTAAGCAGACGAGCAGTTGAAACTCACGCCGTGTCAGCACAATTGACTCTCCTGATTTCGTTACTTCGAACCGGCTCAAATGCGCGGAAATTTCTCCAGGACAAGCGTATCCGACGTTTGATAACCTCGATCCTGACGTCGGGACAACGCGAACAATCGCGCTTCCAGCTCCTCGAATGCAAATGGCTTGATCATATAGTCATCCGCCCCAGCGCGCAATCCTTCCACTCGGTCTTGGACGGCGTCTCTGGCTGTCAGCAGAAGAATCGGAGTATGATCCTCCCTGCTGCGAATTTCGCGCACAAGGTCGAGACCAGTCATCTCGGGCAGCATCCAATCGAACACATATACGTCATAACGGCCCGCCGCAATCGCTTCCTTAGCCTGCAGACCATCCTTCATCCAATCGACGACATGATATTGCCGCTTCAGCTGATGCTCAGTTAGTTCTCCGAGCGTCTCATCGTCCTCAGCCAGCAAAATACGCATATTCTTCCTAACCTCCTGTAACGATATCCATAGAGCTTAACTATACCAATGAATTCTGAAATAAACATGAAAAAAGCCGTGCCGTCAACAGACGGCGACAGCCATTTCATCTTGTTCGTCCATAATTTCTGCCATACCGCACAATCGTGCGATACAGACTCTTGTCGCTGAGCGACTTGAGCGCACTGAAGCTCGGACGCGTGTTTACCTCGAGAATCCACAGCTTCCCTTGACGGTCGAGCGCCACATCCAGCCCAAGCTCATTGAACTTCTTGCTGCGCTTGTCGAAGCAGTGCGCGGTTTCCATACCGAGCTTCCTCAGCTGCTTCGTATAGCTCGCAACCTGCGACTTGTTGTAGCCTGTGCGCCGCAAGGTCGGCTCAACTAGCGCCAGCTTGCCGCCCTGATGATAATTCGTCACGACTTTGCCCGGCTTCCCGAGCTTGACGAACATCACGGTCGGCACCCATTTGCGTCGTTTGGACCGCTGCATCGTCATGCGGAGATCGAATGGACGGCCGCGGCATGTACTCAGCTTGATACCCATCTGGAGCAAATAGCTCTTGTCGCGGGCGATTGACTTCAGCTTGCGGTATAACGCGCGCCTTGAAGACAACTTTGCCGAACGCAAATCCTTCTTCACGTGGAACGTACGGCCCGAGCTACGAATAATTCGCGCAATTCCTCCGCCACCTGTTCCGCCAGTCGGTTTGAAGTATACCATCTTATATTTGCCGGTCATTTGTGTAAGCGATTTACGCGTAAATGGCTTTGTTTCAGGAACGAAGCGTCTTAAATTCCGGTCTGACAGCAACCATTTGGTCTTCGTCCACTTGCTCTTGATTGAGAAGCCGCGGCCGCCTTTTCGAGGCATTCCATCATCTCCTTCGCACCTACCAAGGATAGATTACTCTCCTAGACGAGAAACGGCACGGCGGATAACGGGCTCCAATCAAAAATAGGCTTCCGCCTCTATTCAATCACTCTACGCGCTGTAACGAATCGCTCTTTCCACTGTCCCTCGAAGCTTTCAAAATGAACGCCTAGCTTATCCGAGTAAGTGTGCAGAATACGGCCATCGCCCGCATAGATTGCGACATGTCCGATATCGAGCCCGCGTGCGCTGAAGAACAAGAGATCTCCTTTGCGCAGCTCGTCCAGCTTCACTTCCGTACCTACTTTCGCCTGATCGTAGGAGAGCCTTGGAAGATCAATAGCTAGCACCTCACCAAAGACATGCTTGACGAATGAAGAACAATCAAACGTTTTCGTCTGATCAGAATCTGCCCCGAACTCATAATGCGTGCCCAGGTAAGCCCCGCCGAACGTGATAACGGCATCCGCCTGCATCGCAGACAAGCTGAGACTCTTGTAATCCGAATACTTCGGCTTGGCGGAAATAAATCCGATTCCATTATCCTCCGTTTGCACCTCCAGCCAATTCGCGTCAACCTCCCGAATGACATGGATATGCTCTGCCTTCGGCAGCATACGGACAACGGTTGCAGCATCCTCGCCGCCAGGAACCGTTCTTAAATTAACACCATATGTAACTGTTGTATCAAAAGAATGTGCCGATGAAATGGTGATCGTATGCAGCGCAGCATGCCATTTGACCGCATTGCCAAGCAGCTCGCTCACGAATCGCAGCGGAACCATCGTTAATCCGTTTATGATCTGCCCAGGGGCTGGAAGCTCTAGCTTCTCCTGATTCTTGTAAGCGGCTTGATCTCCTAGCTTATACGTAATAACCGAGCCGTCTTTCTTCGCTGTAATCGAATGAGCCGCTTCATCCCATACAACCTTGGCCCCTTCCGCCTCGAAGATCGGGCGCATCGGAACAAAGCTGATGCCGTTCTCGATGATGACGGGTACTGCGAATGGCTTCCCGTCCAGGAATAACGAGGGTGCCTGCTCCACCTCTTCAGCGTGTAGACTAGATCCTTGCGCTATCGTAACAACAGCGAGAACCAGCGTACTTGAGATTATTTTCCAACTTCCAGTCATTAGCATCTTAAGGATACTCCTTCCACGTGAGGTACTAATTAAACGCGTATCGGCCCAATAAGTTCTGCTGCTGCTTTGAAGTTTTACCCGGCGAAGCATTCGAGGCGGGCTCGTGCCATATAGTTTAGTAAACGTCGAGCTAAAGGAGCATACGCTGTGAAAAAACAATTTGCCGCTTGGTTGCTGAGCGCACTGCTGCTGTCGTTAACGGCCTGTTCGAATGATTCGCCGACTACAAATACAAACAAGGTGCCAAGTAATTCTACGAGCCAAACGGACAACACGGGTACGAAAGACGATCCCCCTGCTTCCAGTTCGAATACCAATAAGGAGCCGAGCACACCTTCTAATGATTCTGGAAACACGCCATCGAATAATGACTCGAAGGATCCTTCGACCGAGCCGACCGGCGATCCTTCGACCAAGCCGTCGGATGATCCTACCACTACCCCAACTGATGATCCATCGACCTCGCCATCTAAGCCAGCGTTCGTCCCGCCTTACACCTTCCAATATCCGGACGCGGTGCGGGGCATCTATGTAACGGGCTGGTCTGCAGGCGGCGAGCGGATGCAGACGCTTCTGAAGCTTGTTGATGATACGGAGCTCAATGCGATGGTAATCGATATTAAGGACGATGATGGCTACATTACGTTCAAGCCCGAAGGCGATCTCGCAGAGTTCGGCCAGCCGTATATGCGTGATCCTCAGGCACTCATCAAGACACTGCATGACCACAACATTTATCCGATTGCCCGCATCGTAGCGTTCAAGGATACGGTGCTTGCGAAGAAGCATCCCGAGCTATCCTATGTGCTGGACGGCAAAGTTTGGCGCAACGGCAACGGTGATGGATTCATCAATCCATTCTTGAAGGCGAACTGGCAGCACAATGTCGACGCAGCCATCCTCGCAGCAAAGCTCGGCTTCCAGGAAATCCAGTTCGACTACGTCCGCTTCCCGGAAGGCTTCGAGCGCAAAGACAAAGTGCTTCAATATTCGATGGGAGAGTACAAGGATAAGAAGCCGACCAAGTTCATTGAAGAAGAGAAGGCTTATGCGGAAGCAACAGCAGCGTATGATTCGGGGCTTGCTCCTCTGCAGTCCGCGTATGAGACAGCGACCACAACTTATAACGGCAGCAATACGGACGAGAACAAGAAAGCGATGGACGATGCGCGGAAAGCGCTCAGCGACTACAAGAAGACGATTCCGAAGGCGCCGGATTTCAGTGAGAAAGAACGGTTCACTCAGCTGCGCGTTGACGCGGTTACGGACTTCGTGCATTTTGCGAAGGAGCAGCTGAAGCCTTACGGGGTGAAAGTGTCTGTCGATATATTCGGATACTCCGCGACGCTGCCGGAAGCACCCGGCATCGGGCAAAATTTCAGCCGCATCTCGGAAAATGTCGACGTCATTTCATCCATGATCTATCCAAGCCACTGGAGCGACGGATATTTCGGCATCAAGCATCCGGATATCGAGCCGTATCGCCTCGTGTTCGAGTATGCAAAGCGAGAGAAGGAGAAGCTCGGCGCACTTGCGACGCCTCCGATCTCGAGGCCATGGATACAAGACTTTACCGCTTCCTGGCTGGCGAAGGGCAGTTATATCCATTATGGCAAAGAGCAAGTCGACGCCCAAATTCAAGCGCTACATGATTCAGGCATTCATGAGTTCTTAATCTGGAACGCCAACAACAAGTATTCCGCTGATGTGAACTATACACCGTGACTATGGGAATAGAATAAGCCCCGTTCGATAACCGAACGGGGCTTGCTTTGCTAGTTGCTTTATGCCGTACGTCGATTATTCCACGTAAGAAACATGCACAATGCCAGTTACTCGCTATCTCCATGCTTCTGTCGTTTGTTGTAAACGACGATAAAACCGATGAACAGAATAACCGGAACCATTATCGCGACCGGAATAAGTAAGATTGGTGTCATGTTGGTTGCTGTGCTCCTTCGCTTGCTTTATCGGTGATGCAGCCGGATGGTGTACGCATCCGGAGTTGTTGGACTAAAGCTTCCGCCGAGCGGCTCCACCGTCAAAACGATGATATCAACGCTCGCGAGTGATTCTCTCTTGATATACAGATGCGCCCGTCCAGCTTCCGCATGATGCAGCAGACCAAGATTTTCGCGTCCCCGCTCATTAACCGCCCACGCTTGCACATCGTGGCTGTCGCTTGGCAGCAAGCCTTCGAGCATGACAAGCACTTCTCTTGAATCATCGTTGAACCAGACGTACCCTTCCCCAAGCTCCTCGCTGGATGGATGTACTTGATAGCTTGCTGTATGCGGATCGCTCATGAACGGCATCGCCTGAGGTTCATGCTGCTCAACGTAATGATTCCGCTGGTTGGCAGGCTCATGGACAAGACGGTTCAGCCCCATAAGGCACATGATGAGGACAACCCCAGTCGCTGCCGCGGTAATCCATCGCTTCCTGCTTGTAGCTATGGTGCGTATTCTGCGCTGCAAGCCTTGCTTCCGAACCTCCTTGACCAGGCTCCGCCGAACAGCTAACGACGGCATGAGGTCCGCAAATTCGACACGCGCTGCACCATCAATTGCATCAGCAAGCTCGGTGGACCCGAGCAGCTGCTCCCACTCCGCAGCTGCGTCGCGGCAATACGCGCATGCTTCCTTATGCTGAAGCATGGCAATACGGATCTCATCTGGCTTGCCGCTGACATACAAGTCGATCCAATCCTCTTCCCTATAAAACGGACAGCAGTCGTTGCTTACAGCCCCTAGCAGCGTCATTTGCGAACCTCCTTTCCGGACGCGTCCGATTCGTGAGTCCAGCCCCGTTTCTCCATCTGTTTCCGCAAATGGTTTAAGCCATACCTGATTAACGACTTTACTGTTCCAAGCGGCATCTTCCACTCCTCCGAGAGCTCGCGGTGTGTCTGCGCGCCGTAATAACTGCTTATGACGGCTTTTCGCTGACTTGCCGGGAGCGCCTGCAGCGCGTCGACGAGCGCATCCTTACGGAGCAAGGAGAGCACCATCTCCTCGGTCGGCGCTATAGTCTCGTGCGCAATCTCCAACTGCTCCGTTTGGACGAGCCTTTTCGTCTTGCGCAACCGATCGAGGCAACGGCTTCTTGTCAAGATGGCAAGCCATGACGTAACCGAGCCTCGCTGAGGATCGTAGCTGCCTCCCCTACGAAGCACTTCCAGGAACACATCGTGACAAACATCTTCCGCTTCCATGCGATCATGCAATACGCGCAGCGCTACCTTCATGACAAGTGGCGCATACCGCTCATAGAACAGCTCGAACGCTTCGACAGAACCCTCGCACATGGTGCGCAGCGTATAACAATCATCCTCGGGAAGGTGCATGTTCTACCTCCTCACAGCGCAAATCGGTTCAACTCTACCTACCTACGTTGTAACAGAAATCGCGTCATACGAAAACAGAAATTTTTATGAACGCGGATAAATCCAACGAATCTCGAGCTGCGTACCATGGGTGAATGTTACTACTCATCTGGGAGGGATTCGCATGCGGCATGCATGCAGCAAATCATGGTTCGAGAAGTTTTTAGCCTTCATTCTAAGTTTGGGAGTTGTTTTTATCATCGCAGGCGTGAACGCGGAGCCAGCCGCCGCTGCGAGCTCTATCGAGCTGTATACGCCTTACTTACAGCTGTCAGCTTCGCCAGGCGACTCCATTACTTACGCCATTGACGTCATCAACCACGGCAATTCAACGGAAACGGTCGATCTAAGCTTTGATCCTGGGGGCAGCAAATGGGAGTATGAGCTGACTGCTGGCGGCCGAACAGTCAGCCGTCTCGCGGTTAAAGCCGGCGATACCCAGAGCGTGAATTTGCAGCTTAACGTTCCGCTTGAAGTAAATAAAGGCATTTACCATTTTGGCGTAAGAGCAAACGGAAGCACGCTGCCGATCGCCGTTGACGTATCGGAGCAAGGCACGTTTCGAACAGAGCTGACGACCGATCAGCCGAATATGCAGGGTCATCCAGATTCCACGTTCACATACAGCCTTACGCTGCGCAACCGTACCGCATCGAAGCAAACATACGGTCTGAACGCACAGGCGGATCCGGGCTGGGATATCACTTACAATGACGGCGGCAACAGCGTTACTTCTGTCGATGTCGACGCTGGCGGCGAGAAATCGATCAGCGTAAGCGTGAAGCCTCCCGAAACGGTAAAGCAAGGCAAGTATCCAATTCAGATATCAGCGATGAACAACTCCACTTCCGCCGATCTAACCCTTGAAGCCGCTGTTACCGGGACATACGGACTTACGCTGGGTACGCCTAACGATCTGCTCAGCACGGATGTGACTGCAGGCTCACAACGCAAGGTAGATTTGACGGTCACAAATACCGGCTCGGCTGATTTGAAAAGCATTAACCTGACTGCTGACAGCCCAACCGGTTGGGAAGTATCCTTTGTACCGGCTACGCTCGATTCCATCGCCGCGGGGCAAACCGCACAGGTGCAGGCGATCATTAAAGCAGATAAGCGAGCGCTTGCCGGCGATTATGTCGTCAACATGACGGCGGCTGGCGTAGAGAAAACAGCAAGCGCCCAGTTCCGGATTGCCGTGAAGACGAGCGTGCTCTGGGGCTGGGTTGGCATTCTCATAATTATCATCGTCGCAGCCGGCATCTACTTCCTGTTCCGTAAGTACGGGAGGCGGTAATCGTGGAGACAACACCTATCATTGAACTGAAACGCTTAAAGAAAATCTATGGCGATCATGTAGCGGTCAGCGGGCTTAACCTGAAGATCCAGCAAGGGGAAATCTTCGGCTTGCTTGGTCCAAACGGCGCAGGCAAGACGACGACAATCCTCATGCTGCTTGGACTAACTGAGCCGTCAAGCGGCAGCGCGCTGGTATGCGGTCTCGACCCGACAAGGCAGCCGCTGCAGATCAAACGTCGAGTCGGTTATATGCCTGACGACGTCGGCTTCTATGAGGATCGGTCCGCGCTCGATAACTTGATCTTCACGGCGCAGCTGAACCAGATTCATCGCGAAGAGGCTCACATGCTGGCGGAACAATTGCTCGAGCGCGTGGGGCTTGCCGAGGTCGCCAATAAGAAGGTCGGCGCATTCTCGCGCGGCATGAGGCAGCGGCTGGGCATTGCCGATGTGCTGATTAAGCGCCCGACTGTCATCATTCTTGACGAGCCGACGCTTGGCATCGACCCGGAAGGCGTGCGCGAGCTGCTGCAGCTCATTCACAATTTAAGCCGCAAGGAAGGGCTGACCGTATTGCTCTCCTCGCATCACCTGCATCAAGTGCAGCAAATTTGCGATCGAGTCGGTCTGTTCGTACGCGGAGAGCTCATCGCGTTCGGCGATGTCCCTTCGCTCGCCAAGCAGCTCGATCAGGAAGGCTTGATTACGGTAGAGCTTGAAGCATCCAGCTTCAGCGATGCGGCATTAAGCGAACTATCTGGCTTAGAAGGTGTTGTCGAGGTTCGCGGAGCAGTGCAGCAAGGAACCGAAACAACAACAGTCACCCTGCACGGAAAGCGAGATCTGACAACGGAAGCAGCAAGCATCGTCATTCGGTGCGGAGCTCAGCTTCAATCCATTCGCCGGAAGCAATATGGGCTTGATGAAATCTACCACAGATACTTCGAAGGAGGGGGATTTGCGTGAATGAAACAGCTGCCAAGTCGGAGAAACTGTGGAGCTGGCTGACGATGAAGCGCAGAGCAAATCCTCACCCCTCAGAAGGCGCAACGGTAAACCGCCATGCGCCTGCGCCTTTCTGGATTATCGTGCGCAAGGAATTCGGCGATCATCTGCGCAGCTGGCGTTTCGGCATTCTAATCGGCCTCATTGCTCTTGCTTGTATCGGCTCGATCTATTCTGCCGTGACCGCTCTGCAAGCCGGGGTGAAGACGCAGGAGACCGACACGTCCTTTCTTTTCCTGCAAATGTTCACGGCCTCGGATGGAACACTGCCGAACTTTACGACCTTCGTCATGTTTCTAGGACCGCTCATCGGAATCTCGCTCGGCTTCGATGCTATCAATTCTGAACGGAATAAAGGTACGCTGAGCCGCTTGCTCTCCCAGCCAATCTACCGGGACGACTTTATCCGAGCCAAATTTATCGCTTCACTGCTGCTCATCGCAGTCGTACTCTATGCACTCGGCTTTCTCGTTATGGGACTCGGACTGTTTGCCATTGGCTATCCGCCGACACCTGAAGAAGTGTTCAGAGTCGTTCTCTTCCTGCTCGTCGCAGTGGTATACGTCGGCTTCTGGTTAAATCTGTCCCTGCTGTTCTCGATCCGCTTCCGCCAAGCGGCCACCTCCGCGCTGTCGGGCATTGCGCTGTGGATCTTCTTCTCACTCTTCTACAGCATGATCGTGGGGCTAATTGATAAAGCGACCGCGCCAGCCGATTCTTCCGCCATTAGCATGCTGGTTCGGCATGCCAAGTTAATGTTAATCCTTAATCGCTTGTCTCCGTCCTTCCTCTTCACCGAACTGACGACGACACTGCTTACGCCTGGCGTTCGATCGCTCGGACCGCTCACGACCGCTCAAGTCGTCGGCGCAATCGCAAGCCCGCTTCCGCTCGGCCAGAGCATTCTGCTTTCATGGCCTCAACTTGTCGGCTTGCTTGCTGCGACCATGCTTTGTTTTGGCGTTTCATACGCAATGTTCATGCGTCAAGAGATCCGTTCGCGCGCATAAAAAAAGGCTGCCGAGCGCACCAACGCCGGCAGCCTTCATTCTCTTATTCTTCAGGGAACTCCACGTTGTGGTAGACCTGTTGAACATCTTCCAAATCTTCGAGCGCATCAATGAGTCTCTCGAACTGAACAAGGTCGTCTCCCGACAGCTCAACGAAGTTCTGCGCGAGCATTGTTTGCTCCGCTACTGTAAACTCAGTCGTACCCGCTTGCTTGAAAGCAGCTTGTACGGCGTAGAATTGATCCGGCTCCGCATATACGATCGCCGAATCCTCTTCGTCTTGAATATCGCGAACGTCTACATCCGCTTCCATCATCAGTTCAAGCACTTCGTCAGAGGATTTGCCTTCGACGCCAATAACCGCAGTTGGGCTGAACATATAAGCAACCGAGCCGCTAACGCCCATGTTGCCGCCGCGTTTATTGAATACCGAACGAACATCCGCTGCTGTGCGGTTAACGTTATTCGTCAGCGTATCGACGATGATCATCGAACCGCTTGGGCCGAACCCTTCATAGCGAAGCTCTGAATAGTTCTCATCACCGCTGCCTTTAGCCTTTTCAATCGCGCGATCGATAATGGATTTCGGTACATTGTATGTTTTGGCGCGTTCGAGTACGAATTTAAGGGCTTGGTTCGACTCCGGATCTGGCTCGCCTTTCTTGGCTGCCACATAAATCTCGATGCCGAACTTAGCGTTAACTCGGCTTGTGCTTGCGTCCTTCGATGCTTTCTTCTCTTTAATATTATTCCACTTGCGTCCCATGCTGTACCCACTTTCTTAAACGAAGATATAATGATCCTTGAACCATTATATTGAATAAAGCATAGGGAAGACAAGTGCTAACCCTTGATCTGCTCCCGAATCATTGCAGCCAGCTTCTCCACTTGCTCAGCAGGCAGCGCGCCGGACGCCATGGAACGTGCAGCAACCGGTGGATACCAAGCTCGAATCGCAGCTTCAGTCACACCAGATATGCTGCAATATTCATCAATGAACATGCGGTAAGCTAAGTGGTTCAGGATGACCGATGATCGCTTTCAAATTATCGCGTTGACTCGTCATAAACCCTTCAGCTGGCGTCTGATGGATCGTCTTCAACACTCGCGCATACTGCCGAAGCTCATGATCCACTTCTTCCGCCTCGAATGGCTCTAAAGCATATAAGCTTTGAAAGATGCGACTAACGAGCGTTTCTCCGGTTATTCTCTCATAGATAATTCCGTTCCGCGCTTCCATGTCACCATCTCATAGGGTCTTGGCACCGGCAGAGCGCTATTCCATGCAGCTGAGCTGTTCCTGTACTCGCGCTGCACATCCTCTTGCTCCCAATTCGGATGATACAGCTTTACAACTTTGTCTGTACTCCCGCCCCATTCATAAACTTCGCAGCTTGATCCGACTCCGATACATTTTCCAATCATCGCGCTTCTCCTATCCCTTGACTGAATTGGTAGTTGTCTTCACTGTCAAATTCACGCTTCGGCTCGCGCTATCCCATACAACAGGCAGTCCGAAAGCAGCCGTAACAGCACGAATCGGAACGTATGTTACACCACCGCGAATGATAGGCGCAAGCTCTGCTGCCGCTAGCTTACCATCGATCCACAATGAAGCGCCGCCTGTGTAAGAAGCTACTGCAGATGCATTAGTCCGAACAAGAACGCTGCTCGTTCTCGCATCCCAAGCGACGGTTTGACCGGACAGCTTCGCAACCGCGCGAACCGGAATATACATGCTCCCTTTCTCCGTTAATAGCTTGGACGCCGGATCGGCAACAGGAACACCGTTCACCGAGAGAAACACGCTTGTCGCCGGCTTGAGCTCGATATCCGCACGTAGATTGGATCCATTACCGTAGTTCGTTCCGGAAGTCCGAATGCAGCCTTTACCCAGTGGAATAGGCTTCAACGTTCCATCAACGGCCGTCCCATAAGCAGGCATCGTGAAATCAACCGAATAACGTCCAAATTTCGCCGTACTCTTATAAATGATAAGAGAAAGATCGGGATCAGCGCTGTTATAGTTATTCTGAATCGGAACCCAATATATGGTGAGAGTCGACTCCTTCTGCGAATCGCCATTGACCCCTGCCAGATGAATCGTTTCTCCAAAATGAGCAGGATTCGGAGTAACGGCAAGCGGCGGCGGCTCCACCTTCAATTCGTTATAGAGCTTGTAGGATTCAGCGTCTTGCAGAACAAGCACTTTGTTATTGCCCTGTGCAATTGTAAGGCCCGCCCCTTCTGCTACTTCGATATAGCTAATCCCATCCGTGAACTCGATGTCCATGCCATGGAAGAAGGTTTCCGTTACGACAGGCTTTACCGTTTTTACGACACCCTTCGAAACGAACTTCTTGAGCAAGCTGCATGCCTTGTTAATCTTGTCATGATCATCCGGATTGGCACCCACTAACGGAAAATACGCAAGATCTCCCTGCTGGAGATACACAGATTCCACCGTTTGCGGGCTGCAGCTTGCTGCAAGTTCATAGAGCGGCTTGCTCTTTGGAAGCTGCTCGCGCTCTTTCTCGTAAGATGGGCGCATATATGTAAGTCGATAGGACTGCCTGTTTGTTTCAAGCGGATTCGAATAAAAGAAGTCCATTTGCCCGTGGCCCATATCTGCTGCAAAACTTAGCGTATCACCGAGATAAGGAGTCTGGTTCGTGCGGGCATACTTCAGTTCGTCCCCCGTCAGCAGCTTGTCCGCCAATACGACGATCGAATTGTCCTTCTTATCAAGCAGCGTCAACAGTCCCGTTGAACTCGGCCTTGCAACGATATAATCCACGCCTATGCTCTGGAGCGTATACACATCGTCTTTACCGAACAGCGCTGGTAGATTGTAATTCTCAATTGGCTTCGCACTCTGATCGTATAGAGTCACGTTGCGTCCATCAGTCAATAAGTAGCGTGGTTGCCATGCGTCTGAGATAAGCACTTCCGTGTAGGAGGCATTTTGCTCATAACGTCCTTTGTAGACTGCTTTCTGCTGAGCGACGATCTTCTTCGCGTGTACAAGAAGCTCGTAAGCCGTATACTGCACGCCTACTTTATCGACGATAGTAAGAACGTAGTCGCTGCTCGTCGCCACGCCGCTGTTGATCGAGATCGTGCCTTGAATGGTCCCGTCCAGCTTGCCGAGCAACGTAACCGGCGTTTGTTCGTCCTTCGTCATATAGATTTCGCCTGTTTTGCGATTCAACCACATCGTGCTCCATGGATATTCTTTAAACAAGTCGTCGCTGCGCGTAATACGTACCGTTGTTGCAGCAGCATCCCATTCTACCTTAGCCCCGGTCGCCTCAGACAAGAAACGAAGCGGTACGTAGATGCGGCCTTGAACGAGCTGAACCGGTGCGTTCAGCGCCATTGCTTGTCCATTCACGGTCGCCTTCATTTCGCCAACGATCAGCTTAATAGACAGATTCGGATAATACAGCGTTGCCGATTTGGTCGCCGCCGCCCATGATACCGTCGTGCCAAGCAGCTCGCCCATATCGCGCAAAGGCAAGTAGACATTGCTTCCGTCCCTATAAGGAGCGGACTTCGGGGTAAAGCTTTTGCCATTCATCGTCACTTTAATAGTTGTATTGTCTGTTTCTGTTTTGGCGAATGCAATCATGGGGAGCTGAAGTACAATGGATGCGATAAGCAATAGTGCGGTTAATGCATAACGAGCATTTCTCATGCGTAACAACGACTCATCCTCCTGTCCAATATAGGCTTGTATACTCCCATAGACGCATGCGGATGAGAAAGGTTGCGACGAATTCCTTATGTTGGATTGAATGGGATTAAGGCTTCATATCATACATACCTGAATGGAGGAACTTGACTTTGACAGTGAGAAAGCCGGCGCGAGGTGAGGTTGGCAGAGAGAACATATATGTGCTCTCAACCTCCAAAACACTGTGAATATCTCCTGAGAGAACCTATACGTGCTCTCAGGCGCCGAACCCTAAAAAACCCATAATTAGAAGCTGAGAGCACACATGCGTGCTCTCAGCTTCTAATATCTTGCTGAACGCTTGCTGAGAGAACGTATGCGTACTCTCAGTGCTGAACTCAAACAAACTAGCCCATATCCTGTAGCTGCGAGCACATATAGAGAGTCTCGAACCCGATTTCGGCGGGTTCCACATCTGAGAGTGCTGAATCTGTACTCTCCAAGCATCAATCGACCGATTATCGTGCTGAGAGTTCTTATTATGCTCTCTCAGCTTCGCCAAGTTGCCGAGTTCGGCTGTTTCCTTATCGAGAGTGCCGCCGCCGCGAGAGCAGCTAGACGACGATGACCGCAAGACCATTATTAATCAAGTTGGTTAGTGCAGGAGTTTGGCTCAGCATATGAAGTTCCTCTCGAAGCGGCGTTTCTAGCAAGGTAAGCTCAGAATAATTCACCGCAAGCTCCAGCAGCTCCATACGCAGCAGCCAATCTGTCGGATACATGTTGACTAATTTCTGATAGATGTCTGTCAGAGCCGACACGTCCGACTCACTCAAGAATTGCTTTGCTCGTATGGTTGCAGTTTGCTGATACAGCTGCTCCAGCTCGGTCAGCGAAACGAACGCCTCCTGCACTTGCTCTTGCTCCTGCTCTCTCTCCAGCCCCTGCTCCTCCAGTACCGACTCAGTTTGTTCCAATTCCAACTCAACTTTATAGTACGCTATCGGATCAGCTGCTCCGGGATAAGCCGAGACAATTCGAGAACCGACCGCCATGTCGTACGTGCCCCACTCTTTTTTGAACAGCTCGCGCCCCGCCAGCGTTACTGTGCAATCCTCGAATGAGATGAGGAGGATGGCGTCATTTTGCCGAAGGAGCTGTTTTACTCTGCCGTTCACGACTATTCCGCTTGCATATTCAAGCGTCGATGAGCTGCCGATTGCTATACCGAGCCCCGCCAGCGCTGCATCGTCACAGCACTCCAGTGCGATCCCGCCTGTCAGCTGTCCGATTGGCGTACCGAATCCGGATGCATGATAATCGGTACCATGTCCAGGCAGCTGCTGTTTACCTGCTGACAGAGCAGTCTCTCCGGCAGTCCTCACATAGACCGCTTCTCCAGCCTGATCGGTCACAATCTCATGCACGATGCCCGTCACGCAAAGCCCCGAGTTGAACTCGAATGTCGCAACTTGCCTGGAAAGCTTCGCCTTCTCTAAGCTCTCAGTTCCGCCAATGCGATAAGCCATCGTGCTCGCCAACACTTCCGCGCCTGCTTTCAACTCATCAAAGCTCTTGCAAACGAACAGCTTGGACTGCATCTCCGTCACAACCTTGGGACTCGCAGCGCAAGCCTCTACCGAGTAGGGAAGCTTCGCTACCGCATCCGTGAAGCAGTGCTTGCTCTCCCCGACCGAGGACAGCAGCCCCGCGCCATAAATGCGCGGATGATCGAGCTCGCCGATGAGCCCATATTCGACCGTCGCCCAGAAGAGCCGCGACACTTGTTCGGCCTCAGATAGTCCAACCACAGCCTGCTGCTTCTGCCGGGCGAGCCGCTGAGCGGCAGCTTTCTCTTCGTCCGTAGAGTTCGGATCCTCCATTACGATCGTTAGCTGCCTAAGCGCTTCGAACGCCTCGCCTCGCTCTTTCATCGAGAAAGCCTTCGTCCCAATCTCTCCCATCTGCTGCACGTAGGAGCGATATTCCGGATCGAACAGAATCGGCGCATGCCCCGCCGCTTCATGAATGATGTCCGGCGCAGGCGTATATTCAATGTTCGATAACTTGCGAATTTCAGCGGCAATCGGAAGAATGCCGCTCGCCAGCAGCTCATAGAACACGGCACCGGGAATGAGCCCGTTCACAATGACAGCGCCCCAGCCGATCTTCGCGAGACAGTCATTCATCTCGGAGACGCGTGGAATTTGCTCGGTCACAATGCCGGAGCTGCGCAATCCTTCAACGAACGCTGGATGTGCGCGATCCTTTAGCACATGATGATTTTGCCGCATCACATAACGCCAGACCGCATGATTAATCGGCGTATATTCGTCGTAATGCTGCTGAGCAACGTATTTCTTCAAATGTGGCGGAATCTGTTTCATTCAATCGACTCCCTCACGATTTTGCACAAGTATGACTCAATTCGGTATCCAGCTAAGCGGATAATTCGGGTCCTCCAGCGGCAGCGCTCCTCTTGCCACGCGCAGCGGCCTGAACGTATCGATCATGACCGCCAGCTCAAGCGTCTCCTTCTTCCCGAGTCCCGCTTCAATCTTGCCCGGGTGCGGACCGTGCGGCATCCCGCTCGGATGAAGTGTAATCGAGCCTTCCATGACGCCTTTGCGACTCATGAAATTGCCCTTCACATAATACAACACCTCATCGCTATCGACATTACTGTGAAAATACGGCGTTGGTATTGCATCCGGATGATAATCGAACAACCGCGGCACGAAGGAGCAGATAACAAAATTATGTCCCTCGAACGTCTGATGGATCGGCGGCGGCATATGGATACGGCCGGTGATCGGCTCGAAATCCCCAATGTTGAAAATATACGGATACAAGTAACCGTCCCAGCCTACGACATTGAGCGGATGCTGCCTATAGATATGCTTGTGCAGAAACCCGCTTCGGCGCGTATAGACTTCGAACTCCCCTTCTTCCGTATGTGTCTCCAGCTTCTCGGGAAGGCGAATGTCCCGCTCACAATAGGGGCTATGCTCCAGCAGCTGTCCCTGTTCATTCCGGTAACGCTTCGGTGTCGTAATCCAGCTTGTTGTCTCAACGACGAGCAGCTTTCCGGCTTCAGCTTCCGGAACGACACGATAGATCGTGCCTGTCGGAATGACGATATAATCGCCTGGCCCATAGCTGAGCGTGCCGAACATCGACTCGATTTTGCCGTTCCCATAGTGGACAAATAGCAGCTCATCTCCATCGGCGTTGCGATAATAGTAGTCCATCGTCTGCGCGAGATTCACGATAGAGAGGGTGACGTCTTCATTACCGAGAATGCAGCGCCTCCCTGCTACCGCATCGCCACTATCTTGTTCACGTGTAGTCAACATATGCCGATGGCGAAGCGGGCCTTGATCTTCATAGTCAATCAAGCAAGGCGCATGCAGCTCCGCTCTGAGCATCTCCGTTGGTGCGGAATGATGATACAGAATGGACTGAATGCCGGAAAAGCCTTTCGTCCCCATCACCTGTTCCCGGTACAGCGTGCCGTCTTGGCGCCTGAACTGCGTATGCCGCTTACGCGGTATGTCCCCCATTCGATGATAGAAAGGCATGCCGATTAGAACCTCCTTCCCTCAAAATGCTGGCAGCACTCGACCTGTCACCTCGCCGAATCCCACACGGTAGCCATCGCCTTGGCAATAACCGGTCAAGGTCAAGCGGTCACCATCAGCGAGCCAGATCCGCTCCTCGCCGCTCGGCAGCTGAATCGGCTCCGTCCCTCGCCAAGTCAGCTCCAGCATGCAGCCGCGAGCTTCCTTCGTTTCCCCGCTAATCGTGCCTGATGCGAGCAGATCTCCGGGCTGCAGATTGCATCCCCCTGCGGAGTGATGCGCGATTTGCTGGGCAATCGTCCAATAGAGGCTGCTGTAGTTGCTTGATGTGATGGTTACTGGCTGCTCACCCGCATTTGTTTGCAAATTGGCTTCGAGCTTAATATCGTAAGAAGTCGCGCTGTCCTGCGTGAGATAAGGCAGAGGCGTAGGCGTTTGCTCAGGAGCTGAGATGCGGAATGGAGTTAGCGCTTCTAGCGGCACGACCCAAGGGGAGATAGAGGTGGCAAAATTTTTACCGAGGAACGGGCCCAGCGGCTGATATTCCCATGCCTGGATATCACGTGCGCTCCAGTCGTTAACGAGGACAAGTCCGAATAGGCGGTCCTCCGCTTCGTTGATCGGGATAGGCTTGCCCAGCTCATTGCCTGTTCCGATTATCCACCCAACCTCCAGCTCATAATCGACCTGACGGCTCGGGCTGAAGATCGGACCCTCCGAATTCGGCAGCTTGATCTGACCGCTCGGACGGCGCACATCGGTGCCGCTAATTACAATCGAGCTTGCCCGGCCGTGATAGCCCACAGGCAAGTGAAGCCAGTTCGGCATCAACGCATTCTCTTTGCCGCGAAATAACGTACCGACATTCGTCGCATGCGACTTGGAAGCGTAGAAATCCGTATAATCGCCGATCTGCACAGGCAGCAGCAGCTGAACCTCGCTTTGCAAGTGGAATGCATCTGCCCGCAGCCGTTTATCATCGCGAAGCGTAGGTTCTTCCTTATCCAGCAGCTGCGCGATTGCAGCACGCGTTGACTGCCAAGCATCCCGCCCGAGCGCCATGAATGCGTTCAACGTCGGTTGAGCGAAGATGCTCTTCCCCGTCACAGCTGGGATATGTGCGAAGCAGCCCGCTTCATCGAGCGCAGCCAAATCGAGCACATAGTTGCCAATCGCGACTCCGATGCGCGGCAGTCCTCCTTGCTGAGGGCGAAATACACCATAGGGCAGATTTTGAATGGGAAAATGAGACTCAGGCTCCACTTCGATAAACGATCTTCTCCGTGTCACGCTATCCCCTCCTCTGCTCCAAACGGTTCAGCTTTCGCAGCTCCTCGCGCGGCTCGTCAAAGCTGCAGCTGCCGTACGAGATCATCGCATTTGCCCTACACCACTTCACGGCATCAGAAGACATCGCAAGCTGCCTCCACTTGATGCCATCTGCTCCGAATTCAAAGTCTTCCTGGTCCTCGTCGTCCAAGATGGAACGAATCGCATCGTGATCCAACCCATGCTCCCAAGCAAGTAAACCTGCGAAGAATACGTTGAGGAACCCGTGCATCTTCGTCTTCACTTCGTCCCGGAACATGCGAACAGGATGGTGCAAGCCTGCAGTGAATTTCATCGGAATTTGCCCGTCTCTGCACACTGCAAGCACTGCAGCAACCTGGCTCGGAGAAGGGAACGCCCCGGCGATTACGCCGCCCGTTCTCAGTTTGATGCCAAGCAATACATCAGACTCCGCATTAAAAGCAGCAAACTGCTCAATCGCTTCCTTCATTGCATTCTCCCATTGCGCATCCAGCGGGTAGGTCAGTTCACAAAACGTTTGTAACCGAGCGGCTGACGTTTCTTGCGCGATGGACTGAAGCAGTTCCTGATCTATTGAAACCGCCGGCAGCGGCAGCTCCAGTGAGTGAACAGCCGCAGCTAGCTGGTATTGATTACGGAATTCTTCGATCCATTCGAGGCTGCCAGTTAAGAGGGCCAGACATTCCGCTGCGGTGCGGCTTCGATCCCCAATGACCGATAACGATAGCGGATGATTAACTGAGAACATCCGCTTATAGGGGGCAAGCTCGTTCAGCCGCGCAATCGGCATGACGAATTTCCCTAACATCCAATGGTCTTGATCATGCATATAGCTGTGATACTGCTGGATTGCCGCTTGCATGGGAAGCTCTGCTGGAGGGAACAAACCCGCATAATCAATGAGCTTTTCCATGAAAGGCTGAATGCTCGTTGTCATGATTTCACAGCCTCCTTCTTGCGAATGGATCGCGAGTGATGCATCTACTCTTCTAATCATCGCTTGCCAAATGCCGAATGGCCTCAATCGCATCTGGATTTTCCAGTGTCGTCAGATCGCCAAGCGGAGCGCCTAGATAAGCTGCTCTGATCGCTCTTCGCATCACTTTTCCGTTCCTCGTCTTCGGCAGTGCCTCTACTTCATAGATCGCTTTAGGCTTGAACCCTTTTCCAAGTTGATCGGCAACCATCAGGGGTAGTTCATGGCTAAGATGGCTCAGATCAGCAATCACACTCGCATCGGGCCGATGAATGACAACAAAACAGACGGCTGCTTCTCCCTTCGTATCATCAGGGACGCCAATAGCCGCTGCTTCCACGACTAGCGGATGAGCGGTCAGCACGGATTCCAGCTCGGCAGGGCCAAGCCGCTTGCCTGCAATGTTGAGCGTGTCATCGGATCGACCGGTAATATACCAACTGCCGGCATTATCGTCGATGGTCACCCAATCGCCGTGTACCCACGTATCCGGCCATCGCGACCAATACGTTTGCTCGTAACGCGCGGGGTCTTGCCAGAAGCCGCTTGCCATGCCGAGCCACGGGCTCTTCAAAACAAGCTCACCCACTTCGCCGCGCACTGGCTTCCCCTCATGCGAATAAACATCGGCATCCATTCCAGGAATGGGCGAATTGAAACCAGCCGGCGCAATCGGCTTCAGCAGAACATTGCCAAGAATACCGCCGGATATTTCAGTGCCGCCGGAGTAATTCATGATCGGCACACGACACTTGCCGACCTGCTCATACAGCCACAGCCATGGCTCCTCATTCCAGGGCTCACCTGTTGAGCCGAAGACTCGCAATGACGACAGCGTACAATCGCGATAGCAAGCATCTCCGTATTTCATGATGCTGCGGACTAACGTTGGCGATATGCCAAGATGTGTGACCCGATGCTTATCAACGAGTGAAAACACGCGATCCGGCTCTGGATAATCCGGCGCTCCTTCATAGAGCACCATCGCAGCGCCGTTGAGCAAGGTGCCGTAAACGAGAAATGGACCCATCATCCAGCCCATATCTGTCACCCACAGCATGACATCGCCTGGCTTCACATCCATTGCATAGCCCGCATCGAAAGCGGCTTTAATCGGGAAGCCCGTATGCGTATGAATAATTCCCTTCGGGACGCCAGTTGTACCGGAAGTGTAGAGCAGCATGAGCGCATCATCGCTCTCCATCGGTTCTGCTTGTATCGCGACTGCGTCTGCTTCTGCTTCCGCGTGTGTGTCTACAGCTTCGTGTCGCCGCGCAAGCTCGCTCCAATCCACATCGCGGTCTTGCCGTGATATCGTGGAACCGATGCCAAGCCTCCCGACGACGACGACATGCTCAATAGTTGGCGCAGCATCCGCCGCCTTATCGGCTTCCCCTTTGAGCAGGACAATCCTGCCTTTACGATAGAAGCCATCGGCGGCGATCACAACTGTGCACCCTGCCACGGCTAAACGTTTCGCAGCCGCATCAGCGCGGTAGCCCGAATAGATTGGAATGCTGATTGCTCCGAGCTTAGCAATGGCAAGCAGTGCAATGACCGTCTCTGGGATCATGGGCATATAGATCGCGATCCGGTCGCCTTTCTGCACGCCGAGCCGCTTCAAGCCGCCAGCAGCAGCATTCACTTCAGCTGCAAGCTCACTGTACGTGAAGCTGCGCGAAGCTCCGTCTTCGCCTTCCCAGATGAGCGCTTGCCGCTCCGCAGTGACTGGATCAGCAAGCCAACGATCGAGCGCATTCGTCGCAGCATTGGTCTGTCCGCCGGTGAACCACCGAGGCCAGCGAATCCCTCGCGTAAGCTCGACGGTCTGATCGTAACCTTGCTCCCAGACGATGCCCATATCCTGCGCAACTGCATCCCAGAACCAGCTGATGTCGGCAATAGACCGTGCATAGAACGCATCGTAATCGTCGTAGCCGAGCTTCTGCATAAACTGAAATAACCGTGTCTGCTCCATCGATTCTTTTGTCGGGTGCCATACCGGATTTTGCCGCATGTTCAGCATCTCCTTACAGCATCAGCCTCTCCTACAGATTGCCTCTGCGGGCTTGTTCGCGTTCAATCGACTCGAATAACGCCTTGAAGTTGCCTTCCCCGAATCCGACCGCGCCTTTGCGCTGTATAACTTCGACGAACAGTGTTGGCCTGTCGACGATCGGCTTCGTGAAGATTTGGAGCAAGTAACCTTCATCATCGCGATCAACAAGAATATCAAGCTCGCGGAGCTTCGTCATCTCCTCATCAATAGCGCCTACCCGAGCCGGCAGCATTTCGTAATAGCTATCAGGCGTACTCAAGAATTCAATGCCGTTGCTCCGTAACGTAGACACGGTTGAAATAATATCATTCGTAAGAATCGCAATATGCTGCACGCCCGGGCCATGATAGAAATCGAGAAATTCCTGAATTTGCGACTTGCGTTTGCCGTTTGCCGGCTCGTTAATCGGAAATTTGATTCGCCCGCCGCCGAACATCACCTTCGACATCAGCGCCGAGTATTCCGTTGAAATGTCTTTGTCGTCGAAGTGAATCATCTGCTTGAAGCCCATTACCTTCTCGTAGTACTCCACCCATTCCTCCATCCGCTCTACATTGCCGACGACATGGTCGATGCCGATTAGCCCCGTCGGACTAGGAGGAATGATCAAGTCACAAGCTTCATACTTCGGCATGAAGACTCCCTTATAATCGCTGCGGTCGATTAACGTATGCACCGTATCTCCATAAGTTCCGACAACGGCGAGCCGAACCGTGCCATTCGAATCGCTTATTTCCTTCGGCTCCATCACCGGAATGCCGCCGCGCGACACCGCTTCATGATAAGACTTCTCTACATCATCCATGCGCATCGCAATATCCTTCACGCCGTCGCCGTGTTTCTTCGTAAACTCCGCAATCGGGTGATCTGGCGATAACGCGCCGCTCACAACGATTCGTGCTTGCTGCTGCTCAAGCACATACGACACTTTGCCGGACTCTCCGGTTTCAAGGCCTGCATACGCAACTTGGCGGAAGCCGAAGCCTTTGCTTAGGTAATGTGCGGCTTGTTTCGCATTTCCCACATAGAGCTCTAGATATTCGACGCCCCGAACTGGGAAGAAATCCGAACCACTTTGGCCAATCCGTCGCTGTTTCTTCATGCTGTCCTCATCCCTTTTTCACATTTACCGTTATGTTATTCAGCATCTGCCTATAGTGACGAAGCTGCTGTATTAATATTTATTCGGCGGATGGGCGAACTTTCCAATTTATTGTCGACAGCTTGTTTCTATTCCTGCCCGAAACGAAAAAAAACAGCAAGCCCCCGAGTAAACTCGGATTAGCTTGCTGTTTCGTAACTTAGCTTATTTGGCTACGATGTAGCCTTCCGCTTTCAACAGTTCGGCGATCAGAACTGCACCGCCTGCTGCGCCGCGGAGCGTGTTATGCGACAGACCGACGAATTTGAAATCGTAGATCGAATCCTCGCGTAGACGACCAACGGAAACGCCCATTCCATTCTCAATATCACGGTCAAGCTTTGTTTGCGGTCTGTTCTCTTCTTCGAAGTAAGTAATGAACTGCTTCGGCGCGCTCGGCAATCCCAGCTGCTGCGGACGGCCTTGGTACTCACGCCAGCGAGCAAGAATTTCTTCCTTCGCCGGTTTGTTCTCGAATGAAGCAAATACAGTCGCCAAGTGACCGTCTGTTACAGGAACGCGGATACACTGTGTAGTGATGAGCGGCGCGCTTGCTTTCACAATCTCACCGTTCTCAACCGTACCCCAGATCCGAAGCGGCTCTTGCTCGCTCTTCTCTTCTTCGCCACCGATGTAAGGGATGACGTTGTCGAGCATATCCGGCCAATCGGTGAAGTTCTTGCCTGCGCCAGAGATCGCTTGGTAAGTCGAAGCGACAACTTGCGTCGGCTTGAAATCAAGCAGAGCGTGAAGAGCTGGCACGTAGCTTTGGATGGAGCAGTTCGGCTTCACGGCAATGAAGCCTGTTTCCGTTCCGAGACGCTTGCGTTGTGCCGCGATGACTTCAAGATGGCTTGGGTTAATTTCCGGAATGACCATTGGAACGTCTGGCGTCCAGCGGTGTGCCGAGTTATTCGAAACGACAGGCGTGCCTGTCTTCGCGTAAGCTTCTTCGAGCGCTTTGATTTCATTCTTCTTCATATCGACTGCGCAGAATACGAAATCAACGCCAGCTGCAACTTCTTCTACGTTCGATGCATCCTGGACAACGATTTGCTTCACTGCTTCAGGAATTGGCGTGGACAGCTTCCATCTGCCTGAAACTGCTTCTTCATATGTTTTGCCAGCGGAACCCGCGCTCGCAGCAATTGCTGTTACTTTAAACCATGGGTGCTGATTGAGCAGCTCAACAAAACGCTGACCGACCATCCCTGTGCCACCGACAATACCAACTTTTAGCTTATCTGTCATTCCAATTCAATTCCTTTCAGATAAAATATATTTTCGCTACATAATCTCATTTGGTGTACCTTATGCATGCGTGAGCCGAGTTGCAACAGCACTGTTTATAACAAAAAAATCCCACCCCCAAGACTTCGTAAAGTCTTAGGGACGAGATTGGCATGCTCGTGGTACCACCCTAGATTCGCCGAAATGTCGCCATTCCAGCCTCTTCGAGTACGGCATTACGGAAAGCTAATGCTTATACTCTAGCTCTGTAACAGGAGCTCCTGTCACCCCATCCCCCGCCGATTGCGAGTTCCGGTGTGCTGCTCTGAGCCTTTTTTCAATAAAGTTTGCTTTGCCCCTTTCCAGCTGCCGGAGCTCTCTGTAAAAGCAGTTCTTTACCTACTCTTCTCTTCATCGCATTTGAATGTTGCGTTTATATTATCAGATTACGGTGGCAAGGTAAATCATTTTTTGAAAATTCGCAGCATACAAGTTGAAGCCGAGCCAGCGAATTGTTTATTACTGATACGAGCACCGATTACATACTTTAGGAAGGAGATGCTTTAAAGCCTTACTAACTTGTATCACACCCGACGAGAGAGGCGATTCAACTGAGATGGCTCACAGCTTCCGCGCTTGCAATTGTGATGGTAGTCAGCTTAGTCGGCTGCGGATGGCAGCTGGGTAGAGACAAGGAAACCCCGGTCCGGACGGAGGATTCCCAAGTCACCCTCGCCAAGAACATGACCGAGCACCAGAAAGACCGGTTTCAAATGTTCGTCGCACGGGTCGTGCGTGACCGAAACAACTTGACGCCTGAGACCATCCGGCAGTTCTGGGAGCTCGTCGATGAAGTTAAGGCGACGGACGAGGAAGTAGCGACGATGAAGGACTTGCTGGCAGGCCCAATTGTCCTCTACATGAAGTTTTTTTTCGACGATGCCTTGATCACACTGTCGCAAGGGATTCCTTACAAATCTCCAGAGCGCGAGCAATATGAACAGCATCTAAAATCACTCCAAGCCATTACGGATGAGAGAATTCAGCAAAATGATGAGCTTATGGCACAAATCGCCTCGAGAGAACCGATTCTCCAAGGTGCGGAAGCGATTGATGAGCTGGTCATCCGGGATGCATTAATTAATGTGAATGAAGCTATCCATTCCATAACGATTTTGTTTACAAGGCCTGAATGAAGAAGGCTGCCTGGTCAACAGCGACCGGCAGCCTTTCGTTTATCTATGAATGGTTTTATTCGCTTCGTTCTCCGTCGTCGCAAGCAAATTCCGAATCATAATTGCATCATGCTTGCTGCTTGCTTCTTCAATAACGCAGTTCAGCTCCGTGAAGCGCTGCTTGGTCACGGCTATTCGCTCTTCCAGCTTCTTAATATCTTGCTGCATGGCATCAGAACGAGTCTTGCTATTGTAGGCCTGCTCGAGATACCGCTTCGCCGCCTCTGCATCCTGCTGAGCAGCGGCTTGTTCCGCTTGCTCCCGAAACTGCTGCTGCTGCTTCTCAATAGCTTGACGCCGATCTTTGGCTGATAACAGCTCAGACTCAAGCCGGCTTACAATAACGGCAAATTCGCGCAGTCGTTCATTTGCAGCTTCATGATAGACCTCGAAGGAGACAGGCTCCTCTTCCTTATACGTCAACGTTCGGCATAGGCGGATCATTCGATTTATTAGTCCCATTATTGCTCTCCTGCCGGTTTTTTAGTCGTCGCAATATTTTCGCTCATCAGCGGATTGGAAAGTAGGCTGTGTAATGAATCGGCCTGGCTCCCCGTCATCACCGTATTCGAACACGAACACATGCCCTCTTGGAATCACATGGCCTAGCACGTTGACCGAATCCATTTGCACGCGGTACACAGCCGGGAATGGACAGCAGTACCAATACGATTCTTCCTTGATGTGGCCTTTCTTGAGCAGCTCTTCAACAGTCGTTTCGTATTCGCGCTCTACTCTCGTCTCAATGAAATTCTCCCAGTGCTCGACAAGATCGCGCTCCGCTTGGAAGTACTCGCCCGCTTTGCGGATTTCCTCAATTGCAATCTGCGAAGTCACTTTCCAGATGTCGTTTGAGTCTAGCTTACACGGGATGACGCCATTTACGCCTGGAACAGCTGTGTGCAAGTTCTTTAGTATCTCAGGATCCTTCATGCCTTGCGCGACAAGAATGTAATTCGATAACGCCATCCAATACTGCTCTTCCGCATCTTCGTGGCTCTCCTCGGAGACACGTCGTCCATTCGATATCGTGCCCACGATAGAATCGCCGGCTTGCTTGCGCGTTCTCGCTTCTTCGTACAGCAGAATCGCTTCCTTGTACGTGTCCTTCTCACCTCGAGCAACGGATACTTCGAGCGCGAGCAGCTCCTCGAGTCCTGCGGCAGCTCTCCTCAGTCCGGCGATGTGCTGTTCGGGGCATGGCTTCGGACCTTCAATCTGAGTGCCAAGCCGAATCGGCAGCTTCAGTCGCGCTGAGTTCGAGAACGCAGCTTCTTGTCTTGCGGCGACCATAATATCGGGCAGCATGCCGTACCAGACGTCTGCCTGATCATGCGTTACAATCGGCACGGCCTTAGGAACATCACCATCAAGCGCATCGCCGAGCAGCTCATCAGCCATAATTTGAATGCTTCGTGCAGCCTGCACAATCGCTTGAGCACGCGCAGAGGTACTCTCTGCCAGCTCGACATGCAGCGAATAGACTTGCTTTCCAAGCCTTTTGTAGCTTTCCAGATGTTCAATTGGACATACTTTCTGCCCGGAGAACTGTTCGCGTAACCAATCCATTACTCCCATGCGTCAAACCCTCCATACCGATTCAAGTTAACCAATTGTACGTAGGATTGCAGAAGATTGTTTCAAAATAATACCAATCCCATTTTATTCTATCAGCTGCATCGAAAAAATTGCCATTCTTAATCGAGAATTGCATGGATGGCAGCTTCAATTCGGCACAAGGCCTCTTCCAATACGGAACGCGGACAAGCGGCATTCATCCGCATGAATCCAGCCCCCTGCTCGCCGAACGAGCAGCCAGGCTGCAGAATGACCTTCGCCTTGTGCGCGAAGAACGGTTCGAGCTCAGACGTACTCAGCTTGAGATCCCGGCAATCCAGCCAAATGAGATACGTCCCTTCCGGTTGTATGACGCGTAGTTGTGGCAGTCGTGCTTCGAAGAACCCGGTTATGAGCTGAATGTTGCCTTGCAAATAATGAAGCAGCTCGTTCAGCCATCCTTCACCTTTACGATAAGCCGTTTCAAGTGCGATGATGCCGAACGTGTTTGGGGAATCCAGCCCAAGCCTATTCAACGCATGATTATACTGTGCACGAAACGTTTCGTTCGGGATAATAACGGTGGCAGCATGCATGCTTAATAAATTGAACGTTTTGCTCGGGGCCATGCAGGTGATCGAACGAGCTGCAATAGCCGCCGACATCGAGCTGAAGGGGATCTGCTTGCTGCCCTCATATACGAGATCACCATGAATTTCGTCCGACACGACGAGCAGGTTGTATTTCTCGCAAATTTGTCCTAATCGCTCCAGCTCCTCACGCCGCCACACGCGACCGATCGGATTGTGGGGGCTGCAAAGGATGAGCATCGTCACCGTCTGATCATGCTCAAGCATCGCTTCCAAGCCGTCCATGTCCATCGTGTAGGTATAGGTATCTTCCTCATAGCGAAGTGGATTATTGATTGCGATACGCCCCTGATTAGCGATAATTCTAGCAAAATTGTAGACAGGTGCCTGATAGATAATTTTATCCCCTGGCTTTGTGAACGTCTCAATGATGATTGACAGCGCGGCGATCACATCAGGGCTATGCGCGATCCACGTCGGATCAATACGCCACTGATGCCGTCTCTCTAGCCAATCGGTAATCGCTTCGAGATACGAATCCGAACGGAACGAATAGCCGAATATGCCGTGCTCGGCTCGCATCTGCAAAGCCTCCACCACTTCCGGCGGCGCAGCAAAATCCATATCTGCCACCCACATCGGAATCGCATCCTCGATGGGACCATAGCTGGCAGCAACACCATCCCATTTGAAGCTGGAGCTGTTCCGGCGATCAATGACTCGGTCAAAATCATAACGCATCCATTCACCTCCTACTGCAACGACATGTTCATCGTTAACATCAATAATTGTATCGTTAACACATTCATAGGCAAACCCAATAAATTTATTGATTATAAATATCTTCCATCTATATCCATGCATGATAAAATGTCCAACAAATGGGTCGGATGTGTGTTGGATGAATGATTCTTGCTCTGCAGGTGGCTTAATTGTTAAAGATAGCAAAGATTGCTTGTTAAGGTTACTTATGGCGCAAATAAGGATTATTGGATGCTACCTGGCGGCTTTGTTGATGATGGAGAAACAGTTGAAGAAGCAGCAATACGAGAAGTAAAGGAGGAAACAGGTGTTGAATCCATACCTATAAGACTTCTTGGTATAAGATCAGGTGTGCGACAAGTAGAAAACAAGCTGGAACAAAGTTTATATTTCATATTCGAAATGGAACTTGTGTCGGAAGAAATGAAGTCTGATGATACGGAAGTTTCAGAAGTTCAAAATTACGCCGATTGAAACAAATAACAAATATATGAAGTACGACCTTTTCTTGGCTTAATGAGCCGTTTAATACGATTACGCTAACGGATGCCACGAATCGCTAATTTGGGATTTGTATAGCGAACTCATCCGAATTGGGCATGCTAAACTCTCGTGCAACCGTTGGAATTCTCAGGCTCACCTATTGCTACCGCGTACACACAAACAGTACAAAAACTACAAACCTGTCGGCGCTCTCTCAGCATGCCAGCCGAAATCGGCGGTTTGGCGGAGCTGAGAGATCATATACGCTCTCTCAGCACAAAAATCGGCTGATTGATGCTCTGAGAGTGCTGATTCAGCGCTCTCAGATAGAGAACCAGCTGAAATCTGCAACTTGGCGGAGCTGAGGAATCTAATATACGTGCTCTCGTGAAACAAATAGTGCAGATTCGTGTCTGGAAGAGGTAAAGCCCCTCTCGCAACTAATACCGTGCTTCGCGACGAGTTGGCTTACGAGAGAAAAAAGCCGCTCTCGCAACTTTGAACCGACACTCTCTACGCTCTCTCAGCATGCCAAATCGGCGGTTCACATCGCCGAGAGCACATACGCTTTCTCAGCATTCCTAAGCTAAATCAGCTGACCAGCTCTTCTTGTTGCTTGCGCACAACTGCTGTTCTGCTGAAATTTGCGCGATTTGTGCTCAACATGGATCGTCCCGCAGTGAGCGCTAAGCCTAGCAGAACAAGCCCCATGCCAGCACTGAAGCCGTAGTGTTCCAGCCAAGTCGGCATCGCACTCATCTTCCGATAGATTTCCCCGCCGAGAATTGGACCTAGAAATCCGGTAAAGCCTGTCAACGCTGCAAAGACAGCCACATAGATGGTCCGCTCCGAGCCAGGCGCTTCTTCTATCGTGAAATTGAACGTTAGCTGCGTGAAGCCGCCAGTGCCAACGCCAAGCAGCATATGCACCAGAATTAGCACCGGAATCGCCGGAATCCAAGCAATTGCGCCCCATAGCATGCAAGCTGCAGCGATAATTGGCAATGTCCGCAACAGCACACGCTTCGTCCCGTACTTGGCATTCAAGTTGCCCCACACATAGTAGCTCGCCATCATGACTATCATTTGGATCGTTGTAATGATCGTTACCCACTGTATGCTAATGGTGAGCACGTCCTGCATCACATAGGAGAACAACGGAACCGCCATGTTCTGGAAGAAAATCCATGCTGCAAGGAATAACGTCGCACGTAAAAAGGAGCGATCCTTAAGCGGCTTCACAAGCAGACGCAGCTTATGGGATTCCTGCGATTTCTCGTAGGGGAGATTCGGATAATTAAACAAATGATAACCGTTCCATACCATACATATTGCCGCAATGGCATACAAGACGATAAATCCGTTCTGCTTCGAGAACAACTCCAATAGTTGACCGCCAGCAAGCACCGCTGCTGCGGCAAGTCCGCCGACGATCGTGTTCCTTATGCCCATGTATCGTCCTCGCACCCGTCCGGGAATCATGTCGCTAATGAGCGATGCCCAGATGACGCCAGCAATGTTCGAGCACAAATAAGATAGCAAATATAGCGTGATGAATGTATACACCCAGTAGCTCTGAGGCAGTACAAACGGGATCAGTCCCGTCAGCACCCACAGCACCCGGTATAGAACGCCGTACCCGAATACATATGCTCGCCGATTATCGACATTATGAGTAATGATCGCCGTGAATATTTGCGCCAGATTGGCGAATGCGGGAATCGCAAGCGCGAAGCCGATCTGTGCCGACGATGCGCCAAGATACAGCATGAAAACGGTCAGGAACGGTCCTCCGAGCATGCTTCCAAGCATCCCTCCCGAAATACCCTCGCTCGTAATCAATTTTAAATATTTTCGGCTGTCCGAATGTTTCCTCATTTTGGTGAATCGTTTCGTCCAATTCATCATTTTACCCCTGATAAATATATTGTTTCTCTAATTTAAACGATTCACCGAATTTTGTATACCATAACAAAAAGGGCCGCCCAACAAGGCAGCCCAGTACGTATATTAGTGCACTATGAAGTAATACGAATTTGTTTCTTCGCTCCATCCCAATCGACTTGATGGCCGATTAGCTCCGTAATATCTCGTAATGGCAGCAGCAGCGAGTTATCGACAATTCGCGAATTTGTAATCGCTACCGTAGAGCCTCCAACGCTCACTGTCCCGGTTAAAGCCTTGTGCGTGATGGTCCGAGAGCCTATGACCGCAGTAACTGTCTTCGTCTGCTCATCCCAGCCTACTTGTGCGCCGAGAAGCTCAAACACTTCTCGCATGGGAATAAACACGCGGGAATCCATCATCAATAGCTCATGATCGAGCTTCACCGACTTGCCATCCATAAACAGCGATCCAGCAAAATAGTGTGTGACCGGATAATCATTCTGCTCCGCAATCTTGGCAAAATCCAGCTTCGATGTCGTAATAATGACCTTCGTGCCGATCACAATCTGCGGATACAGCCAATGAATTTCGTCATTCAGCATGCGAATGCAGCCTGCGCTGACGTACTTGCCGATCGACTTGCTATTGTTATTCCCGTGTATGGCATAAGTCGTACCATACGTTGTGCCAACCTGCAGCCCCAGCCATCGGTCGCCGAGCGGGTTCGTTGGATCGCCGCCTGGGATATGGTCCTTGTAATACGGTCTGTTCTTGATCTTGTTCACAATCTTGAACGAACCTTCCGGTGTCAGATCAGGCGACCTTCCTGTTCCAACCGAGAACGTTTTAATGAGCTCGCCATTCATATAGAACGCTAGCTTATTCGTTTCTTTGTTGACAATGATTAGCTCGTTCGTACTCCCTGCTGCGTTCGTGTTAGCTGGGACAAGGAATGCCCCAATGAACGCGAGCAGAATCGTGAGCACGACTGACTTTGCACGGTACGGTTTCAGAAGCAAACAACCTCCCATTCATATTTTGAATATTAATCAATATATGACTGGACAAGTAGTTGATGATTAGAAATTGTAGCCGTAATCATCAATTTTCCACCCGTATTTTGTTTTTACAAGCACTGCTGTCGCATTTCGGTCATAACTGCCGCCGCTATATTCCTTCTTCTGCTTCTGCACAATCTTAATACGGTTCTTGTCTGTCGAAATATTGAATTGTACTGGCGCGTTCGTGAATTTAGGCAGCAACCAGACATTATCTTCGTTCGTCTGGTAAATCGGCTTATACCCGAAGCCATAGTCATACTTCAATCCGTTGCGGATAAATCCAGAAACGATATTATTGCTGAAGGAAGGCTTCATCTTCGCGCGTACAGTGTCGAACTCATAGTAGCCTGTCATTCCAATCTGCATCGTATAAGCTTTCTTCAGCAGAGCAAGTGCTTGCGCAGACGTTATGGATCCAACCGGCTTACGCGTGCTGTCCAGCTTGCCGTCACTGCCATATTGCGAAGGAACATATGTTAATTTATTCACATTCCACTTATAAATGACTTTTCCTACCGGATATTCCGCGTTGCTCAGCCGCTCATTGCCAAGATCGTACTCGTTGTTCAGGCCGACAAACTCTTCGTAGCCGTCGCCGTTAATGTCCTTCATATAGACGCCGTTAGTCATCGGTGCGGTCATGTACACGGAACTAACTTCCTTAAGCACTCCATATTTGGTCGTATATACGTCCGCACCAATGTAATTATTGGATGAGGAAATAACTGCGATGCTTGTTTTGTAACGCGGGTTTCTGATCGTTTTTACAGTGACATACGAGTCGTAGATATAATCACTGGAATAGAGCTCCTTGTACTGCAGCTTCTTCGTCGTTCCAAGACTGTAAACACCAAGAGAGAAATCATTATCGGAATCCATCGGATGCTTGATCCAGACGATTACTTCCCGGCTGTTATCATCGTTCAGATCAGTAATTATTGAATTCACGTCAGCTGCTGTATATCCGCTTTGTTTCGCGAATGCAGATATAATAAGTGCGACGTTCTTCTGCAGCTCGGCCTTCGTCGCAGCTTGCGCAACAGAAACCGGCAGCATTGTGAGCATGAGTGCAAATGTGAGCATGAATAGAATAATTCGCTTGTTCATAGTTCCTCCCAATTATGTTACATATCGATAGTTTGAAATATTTATTTAGAATCAAATCCCCCCACGTAAACCTTTCCTCCCCTAATCGTATTTAAAAATGTTGTAATTGTGGGCATTTTTACCTAAATGCGATTCTAGCACATGTTGTATCTATCAACAATAACTAATTTGGAAGTTATGTCCATAAGAAAGAGCCCGAGAAGTAGTCTCATAGACCTCTCCTCGGACTCTCTATTAGCCTGGTCGGAATCAGGCTCTCTTTTTCGGATACATTTTGGCATAGCGCATAATGCGTTTGAAGATCGTTTTATCTGGAAGCTTCTTAAACAAATACGGGTCTGGGCTCGTGTTCACTTCCAATATCCATGGACGCAGTGATTGATCAAGCGCTACGTCGAGCCCAATCTCATACACGCCTGGGAATGCTTGCTGCATCGCTTGGCCTGCTTTTACTCCAAGCTTGGACAAGGAATGCAATTTAGGATAAACATAGTTCGTATGCTCCGCGAGCAATCGGCTTGCTGCGACAGGCTTACCACCGCCATGGAAGTTGGTTACGATTTTGTTCTTGGCGGCAACCCTTCCGATAATGCCCGTCGTCTCCCATTGCCGCTTAGGCGAAAACTGGGCCATGACGCGAATGTCAAATCTTCGGCCATTATGCTTGAGCAGCCTTATCCCTTTCTGGACAAGATATCGTTTCTTGCCGGTATGCGCTTGAATGGAACGGTACATGTCATCGAAATGCGTGAAGCTGCGGACACGCTCCTGCAATTGAAACTGGTAGCCCGCCGTTGTGCGCTCCACACGCATGACGCCATTCCCATGCATGCCAACGACCGGCTTCACATAGACCATCTCATATTTTCTCAATAACGAATGAAGCGATGATTTGGACAACTGGGCGGTTTCGGGCACGTATTCTGATAACTCTCGCTCCCGCATGAGTGCAGCGGTCTTCTTCCATTTGCTCCCCACATAACGCGTCATGATGTTCCCCCATCTTCAACCGATTGTTTGCCTCACGCTTCTTACGCTCGTACCGCACCGATAAAGCTGTATATACTGTATTCGGTTCTTGACGCTGCGTTGTTAGGCTTCTATCGTGTGCTGCATAAATTCAAGAAATGATTAGCTCATTCGCAACTTGCCGCATGATGGTTGCAACCGCGACATCCGCTGAGTTCGGAATGCTCGCTTGATGCGCTCGTCTCATCATTAATCGCAGCCTATCCGGACTGCTCAGCAATCCCAACAGAAGCATCGGTACATCTTGCGGCTCATCGGCACGCAAAGCCGCTCCGCAAGCGGTAAGATAAGCGGCATTATCCTCCTCCTGTCCTGGGAGCGGCTGAACGAGCACCATCGGAAGACCAGCAGCTAGCGCTTCGGAGGAAGTTAGGCCTCCCGGCTTCGTGATGAGCAAATCGGATGCAGCCATAAACTCAGGAATATGCTCCGTGTAGCCCGTAATGAGTGCCGAGATGCGATTCGAATGGACCAGCTGGGCAAGCTCTAATTGAAGTTTCGCATTACGACCGCAGACGACGATGAACTGGACACCGCCGCTAAGCAACCGATGTGTGCGGAGAAGCGTTTCGCCGATTCCGCGAGCGACCAGCCCTTCCCCACCGCCCATAATCATAATAGTTGGCATATTGGACGGTAGGCTGAACAGCTCCCGTGCGGCTTGTCTCGACAGCAAGCTGTAGAAGGCGGATTTGACGGGAATTCCTGTGACCTCGATTCGGCTGCTGGAGATGCCCGCTTGTCGCAGACGTTCAGCAACAGAACTGCTTCCGACGAGATAGAGATCGGTATGCGGATACAGCCAGTAGCTGTGATCCGTGTAATCCGTAATGACCGTGGTGCAAGGAACATCCACGAGCCCGGCCCCCTTCAATATAGAGACCGCGCCTGCCGCGAGCGGAAACGTAGACACAATTGCTGTCGGGTTCATTCGGTCGATGAGTGAATGCAATCTGTGAAGTCCAAGCTTCTGAATGGTCTTGAACGTATTCGAAATTGCGCCTTGCTGCCTCGTTCTTCGGAAGAGAAAACCGTAAGTCCGCGGAAAATGATGAATGCTGCGCAAATACATATATTTACTGACTGGGCTAAAGATCGGATGCGTGACGGACATGACGTCTACGATCTGCACGGATAAGTGTGAATGTTGCTCCCGCAGCGAGTCTTTCAACGCTTCAGCCGCTCTCAGATGGCCTGCTCCGTAATCTCCGGTCAGAATGAGCACAGTTCCCTGATTACTCATGTCATGCCGCCTCCTTCTAAATTGTTCACTGACTAGTAATTGATAATCAGGTCATTTTAACCTTTAAACCGATACCCTGTGCCCCAGACCGTCTCAACGTAGGTCGGATTACCCGAGTCCGCCTCGATTTTCTCACGGATTTTGCGGATGTGAACAGTGACGGTTTGTAGATCTCCCATTGCATCAACGCCCCAAATTCGTTCGAACAGATGCTCCTTTGTGAACACGCGGTTCGGATGGCTAGCTAGAAAATAGAGCAGATCGAATTCTTTGGTCGTCAGCACGGCTTCCATTTCATTGACCAGCACACTGCGGGTATCAGGATCAATATATAAACCGCGAATATGAATGTCATTCTTCTCTTCCTTCGTGCCGATCAAACGGTCGTACCGTGCAAGGTGAGCTTTCACTCTAGCAACAAGCTCCGCAGGCTTGAACGGCTTCGTAATATAATCGTCCGCACCTATTCCGAGGCCTCTGATTACGTCGATATCCTCGCGCCTTGAGGTGACCATTAGAATCGGAACGTCCTTCTTCTCGCGGATTCTTTTGCAAACGTCGAAGCCGTTCATCTTGGGCAGCATCAAATCGAGAATGATTAAGTCGAATGAACCATTCAAGCAAAGCTCCAGACCCTGCTCGCCGTCTGCTGCGATATCGACTTTAAACCCGCTGATCTCAAGATAATCCCGCTGCAGCTCCGAGATAGTAACATCATCTTCGATGATTAGAATGGATTTCATACGCTCGTACTCCCTTGCTTAGCGGGGATCGTCAATTGAATCGTTGTACCTTCAGTCAGCTTGCTTATAGCAGCAATTGCACCGCCATGCCCTTCCATTATTTGTTTGGCAATGGCGAGCCCTAGGCCGCTGCCTCCTGTATTGACGCTGCGTGACTGATCAACTCGATAGAACCTCTCAAAAATATGCTGAAGCGCAACCGGTTCAATGCCAGTCCCATTATCCGTAAGTTCTAGCACTGCAGCATTCGGATGCTGATAAGCGGCTATGCGAATTACTGGCATCGCTTTATCCATATACCGCTCGCTGTTCTGAATAATATTGTTCAGAACACGACGGAAATGGTCGCGATCCATCGTAACGACGACATCATAGGGCAGCCGAATATCAGTTTGCAGCTCGATACCCTTCTTCTCCAGTTCAAACTGCAGCTCCTCTGACCAATCTTGCAGAAACGGCAGTAGAGCGACCTCTTCGAACTGAAAAGGCTGACGGTTCAAATCCAGCTTCGAGTACAGGAAAAGCTCGTTGATGAGATGATCCAGCTGGTCGGCTTTCATGGCGATCGTCTGCATATATTTGTGATTCTTCTCCGGCGTATCGGCAACCCCTTCCATAATGCCGTCCACATAGCCGCGAATGGCTGTCAGAGGTGTACGTAGATCATGGGAGATACTCGCGAGCAGCTCTTTGCGGTTCGCTTCGTACTGCTGCTGTACCTCTAGCGACTTCTGAAGCCTCGATCGCATCTCTTCGAATGCGGTTCCAAGCTGGCCAATTTCATCTTTGCGCGCGACATCGAGCTGAAAGTCAAGCCGTCCTTCCTTGATCTCACGAGCCGCTTTCCGCAGCGCTTGCAGCGGTTTAATAATATTCTTCGACATGTACGTCGTCAGAATCACATGTGTCCCGATCAGTATAATAAGCAGTCCAACAAACATCGCACCAAAATATTGATGAATAAAATATACAATCGGATTAATTTCCGTAATGATGAACACGGTGCTCTTCTTCTTGTCTCTGCTAAGTAAGTCAAACTGAATAAACTGATAGTCCATATTGCCGAGTCTACGCACATGGTCACGTGTAACGGCATTCGGGCCTTTATATGTCGGCAAGCTTGTCATGAGCTCCGGTGTTTGTCCGATGATAGCCGAGTGATAAACAATGGCGCCATCCATACGAATAACCATACCTGCATCGTTCTTCCGCAGCTCTGTCGTTAATTCATCCAAATACTTAGCATCTGTCATCAGCTCAGGATCACGCTGAATGGAACGTTTCATCTCCTTCGCGACATGCTCCACGACCTCATGGTCGAACATATTTTCCGTCGACTCATATGCCCCATGTACAGTAGATAACTCCCCTCGGAGCGAGACGAGCAGCAGCGATGTGATAAGGATAATTAATACAAGCGGTATGAACAGCATGGCCGCGTAGGATACTAATAGTTTCAGGCGAATTGACATGCAGCTCTATTCTCCTCGTCAGTGACAGCTTCTAAGTCTTCGATAAGCGTACAGGATGCTTCTTAATTATGCGTGAACCATTTCTTAAAAATGTATGAACAAAATCCCGCCAGCTATTTGGCGGGATTTACGGGATTTACGGGATTTGCCGGATTGACCGAATTGGAGCGATTCATCAATTGCATGAACTGAACCTTTTTATACACTTGAAAATACACCCACACCGCATTTATGAGAAGCAGTGCGCTAGTAACCAGGAAGACGTATTCGACGCCAAACCAAGCAGCCACTTGACCGCCAAGCAGCGATCCGATGAATACGCCCAAATATGCCGCGCCCATGCTCAGTCCGAATACGCGTCCGGTGATAGCCGCAGGTGTAATACGCTTAATGATTGTATTCACAGCCGGCATAAGTCCCGCTGACGACAAGCCGAGAATGAAGCGAAGCACCATCAGCTGCCATGGACTCGTGACAAAAGCTTGCGGGATAAACGTCACGCCAGCGACAATTAGCGCAGCGAGAATAATCTTGTGCGTGCCGATACGGTCAGCCAGCTTGCCAAGCCTCGGAGCAGCGATAATATTGGCAAGACCGGAAGCGGAGAAGATGACCCCTGAGAGCAGCGCAACATGATGAGAACTGCTCGATAGCTTCGTCACATAGACCGTCAACACCGGCTCGACAGAGTAAAGTGCAATGGTCAGCACGAAGAACGTGACGAGCATCATGACTGTTAAACTCTTATACGGAACAGCTTCCCACACTTCCTTCATGCGAAGCGTCTTCTTATGTTGGCGGGTGAATTTTTCTTGCACGAAGAACAATGTCGTTAGGAATGCGATCATCATGAGAGCACCAGTAATGAAGAACACGTTCTGCATCCCGAAATTTTCTGCAATAAAGCCGCCGATTGTCGGTCCGAGCAGCGAGCCTGCGATACTCGATGTTGAGAGCGTTCCAAGCGCCCAACCGGCATGCTCGTTATCTGTCTGAGTTGCAATGAGCGTCGTACATGCGGTGCCGTAGCCTGTAATGATCCCTTGCAGCATGCGCAAGCCGATCAATACATACACATAATGGGCGAATCCCATACTGAAGATAACAATGGCCATGCCAAGGCTCGCACGCAGAAGCATCGGCTTCCGACCATACTTATCGGCTGCCTGCCCCCATATCGGAGAGAAGATCGCCGATATGATGAAGGTGATGCCGAATGCGATGCCTGAGTATTGAGAGATCGCATCTGTATCGTTTACGCCAAGATGCTTGATATAGAGAGGCAATACGGGCGCAATCTGGCTCATGCCGATGCTCGTAACGAACATCCCGAACCAGCAAACGAATAGATTTCTTTTCCATATGGGCATAGCGGTCAGCCTACACTTTCAAGCTGTCGATCCACGAGTCAACAGTTAGCACATCTGCCTGCCGGGGGAATACTTTCTCCGTCAGTACGCGATGCACCTCTGGATCTGCATCAAGACACGCGTCAGCGAGCACTCGGATGACGAAATCTTTATCTGCCGCTTCACGAAGGGTCGACAACACAACGCCGCTAGTTGCAATTCCGCTTAGGACGAGCGTGTCGATCTGGCGCGAGCGCAGAATGAGCTCAAGGTCGCTGCCGGCAAACGCACTAACTCGTTTCTTCGTAATTACATGCTCGCTTGGATTTGGCTTCACTACATCGTGAATTTGAGTTGCGAGGTCATCCATGGTCATGCTTCCGAAATTCGCAATCTGCGAAAAGACTTTGTTACGCGGACTAACGTCCGGATAGCCTTCACGGAAAGCGACTCGAATGAAATAGACCGGTATGCTATGCTTGCGGGCAGCTTCGACTGCCTTCTGAAAGGGCAGCAGCAGTTCCTCGTTCTGCGCAAAGCGGGAAACGATTCCGTTCTGTAAATCCATGACTAATAGTGCAGTATTGCCTGTAGGTGTAGACATCTGTGTACACTCCTCTTCGTTTATGATAGCATTAAGCGGAGAACTCTCCTCTTTATATTAAGTGGAGACATCTCCGCTTGTCAATGCGAGTTCGAGCATAGAACTTATACCATAGGACGTGAACATACAATGAGTGAAATCGACAAATCGAATAAATCCGACAACCTAATCCCACCTCGCACTGAACGTCGGGACGCAGCAGAGAATCGGCAGCGCATCTTGGACGCTGCGCTTCGTTTGTTCGAGCAGCATGGTGTCGAGCAAGTCAGCATGAACCAAATTGCAACGGAAGCACAGATCGGCCCGGGGACGCTGTACCGGCGCTACCGCAACAAGAGCGAGCTCTGCCTTGATCTGATTAAAGACAATATCGTACTCTTATTCGAAGATATTGAAGCCTACTTGGAGCTGAATCGAGAAGCTTTGCCCGAAGCGCGGCTTAAGGGCATTCTCACCCTATTTATTCGCTTCAGAGAGACGAAGACGCAGCTTGTCGCCGGTGTTGAAGATACAGCACAGACTAGCAAGCCGAAGTCACGAACCCGCAGTCCTCTATACGATGAGCTGCATGGGCTGCTTGTTAAACACTTCGACGAGATAGAGGCAACGGGACGGCAGAAGCAGCAGCTGAGTCCTCCGAACAGCGTGTTCAAAGCTGATCTCCTTCTCACGGCGCTTAGCAGCGACTCCTACTTGTTCCAACGCGATGTGCGCGGCTATTCGGCAGATGAGATTGTGGAGCATCTGTGCGCGACGTTTATTGGCAAATAATAAGGACGCCCGAGTGATGGGCGTCCTTGTTACTGTCTTTTTTTATTTTAGACGAGATCCTTCATGAGCCATCTCACCCCGTCCAGGAGATCATCTGCGATATAATCAGGTGACGCCTGGTCATACCACTTGTGCCGGTAAGTATCGAGCGACTTCTTCCCCCAACCTGTCTTGACGAGAACCTTGCGCGCGCCAACAGCCGCAGCAGCAAGCATGTCCGTGGAGCCCACATCGCCAATGACTGCGCAGCTCGTCAGATCGAGTTGATGCTCCTCTGTGCAGCAAGCTGCAGCAGACCAGGACGTGGTTTATGGCAGCCGCAGCCCTCTTCCGGCTCATGCGGACAAATATACGATGCGTCAAATCCATAGGACTCGAACTGCTCTATGAATTCCTGCTCTGTCGCAAGCCCTTTGGCTATATTGTGCTGATTCGTGAGGGCGATCACTTTAATCCGGTGCTTCTTCAGCAGGAGCAAAGCCTCCTGTACGCCGGGGAATAACTCAAACTCACGCGGATGGATAAAATGTCCCGTTCCTCCTATAGTGCCGTCCCGATCGATGAATACAGCCTGCAAATTAGACAAGTGAACCCCTCCCAGCATACCAATTGCAATCCATCGGGTGGTCATTGACCATCCCGCTCGCCTGCATGAATGCATAGCAGATTGTCGAGCCGACGAATTTGAAGCCGCGTTTCTTCATGTCCTTGCTCATCGCATCTGATTGCGGCGTCGTAGCGGGAACGTCGCCTTTCGATTGCCAATGATTCTGAACCGGCTCACCACCGATGAACTGCCAGATGTACTTGTCGAAGCTGCCATATGCAGCCTGAACCTTCAAGAAGCACTTCGCATTCGTAATCGCAGATTGGATTTTAAGCCGATTGCGAATGATAGCAGGATTGCTCATCAGCACTTCCACCTTCGCATCGTCATAAGCTGCAACCAGCTCCGGATTGAACCCGTCGAAGGCTTCCCGATAACCTTCACGCTTCTGCAGAACCGTATACCAACTCAGTCCCGCTTGAGCCCCTTCAAGAACGAGCAGCTCGAACAGCTTCTGATCGTCATGGACCGGAACGCCCCACTCATGATCATGATAGTTCATATACAACGGGTCCTCGTTGACCCATGCACAGCGTGCAAGTGTACGCTCAGGTGGCATGCTAACTATACATCCTCTCAGATCTTACTTATTAACGAGATTCATCAATGTATTCGAAACTCGATGATATGCATCTTCCCAGCCCATCTTCGCGTAGAAGCGCATCGCGTCAAGCCCCTTGAAGTATCTCGCGCCTAGCATTCGCTCTTCGAAATTCGGAATTATAATGCCTTTCGCTTGAACGTGCTGCTGATAAGCTGCAACCACATCCAGCTCGCCTAATGAGCCGATCAGCGTCTCCAGATCGAGCAAATAATCGCCATACACACAGTTGCCATCTATAACCCCTGTAATCCGTTCTCCGCTGGACATAATATTCCAAGGTTGAAAGTCGCCATGAACAAAATGCCGGTGCGGCTCATTATACGGTGCATAATGCAGCAGACGAGCGTAACACTCGTCAAACACTGACTTTTCCAGAATAGTCGTCTTGAAGAGGTCATACCATCCTTCCCAGAAGTTCCCTGTCTGATCCTCCGCGTAGAAAGACTCGATATGTGCCATCCAAGTCGGAGAAGACCCGTTGCCATCCGGCTTGATCCAGCCGTAGCCATACGTCTTATCAACCTGTGCTTCATTCATCTGTGCTAAAATCCGGATCAACTCGGGGAGCTGCGCCTTTTTCTGCTCATCTGTGCAATCAATCAACATTGATCCAGGAACACGCTCAAGTATGGAAAAGGATAATTCCCTAACCTGCCCTTGTCCAAGGCAACGTGGGAATGGCACACCATGACCCGTTAAGAGTTCCGATACGAAACGCTCGGTATCGTAAGCGCCTGCCAGATCGCTTAACTTGATGACTCCGTCGCGCCCATCAAACCGAAACGAGAACACACGGCTAAGATTCCCGCCTGTCATTGGCATGAGCTCGGTGATATGGCTAGTCCCTAACTGCGCAGTCAGGATCTGCTCGATCTCTGTTGTTTGGATAATCGGTTTCTCATATGCGGTCATGCTAGCTTCACCTGCCCCAATTGGATTTACAATTACAGGAAACAGTGTACCGCAAAAATAAAAATGACGATAGACATTTTGTAATGTCTATCGCCAACATACGCTTCCAAACCTTGAACTCACGTCCCGCAATACGTCCGATAAGGCCGTCCGTGCTGCGAAGGCAACTCCGCATATGCCTCCTGCTCGGGCGAATGCGCGAACGGGTTCGAGAGCGCTGCGAGCAGCTGCTCCATGACGCTCAAGTCGCCACGCTGCTCCGCTGCTGCGAGCGCCTCTTCTACCCGATGATTGCGCGGGATAACGGCAGGATTGCTGCTTCGCATAAGCTGATGACTCGCTTCCGGCGACTCCGCTTGCCGTCCGAGTCTCGCTTGCCACCGCTCCATCCACGCTGTGAAATCAGCGTTGCACGACATGGCGATCTCGTCCAATCGGCCAAATGTTAATGCACGGAACGTATTCGTGTAGTCCGCGCCTTGCTGCTGCATCAAGCGAAGCAAATCTTCGATGAGCTTCACGTCCTCTGCCTCTTCGCCGAATAGGCCCAGCTTCGCTCGCATACCCGCTAACCAGTGCCCGTGATACAGCTCTGCAAATTTGCCAAGCGCTTCCTCCGCAAGCTTAACCGACTGCTCCTCATCCGAATGGAGCAAGGGCAGCAGCGTTTCGGCGAAACGAGCAAGATTCCATACCGCGATCTTCGGCTGATTGCCATAGGCATATCGCGCTTCTCTGTCGATGGAACTGAATACGGTATCGAGACTGTATATGTCCATAAAAGCACATGGTCCATAATCGATCGTCTCCCCGCTAATCGCCATGTTATCCGTGTTCATAACGCCATGGATAAAGCCGACCAGCATCCAGTTAGCAATCAATGAGGCTTGCCGCTTGATGACCTCCTGCAGCAGAGCGAGATATCGATTCTCTTCACTAGAAATCTCAGGGTAATGCCGCTCAATTGTATAATCCGCCAGTTCGCGAAGCTCATCGACATGCCCCTTCGCTGCTGCGTACTGAAACGTGCCTACCCGCAGATGGCTGGCGGCGACACGAGTCAGTATCGCGCCTTGCAGCTCGCTCTCGCGGATGATCGACTGGCCTGTCGTCACGACAGCCAGACTCCGTGTCGTCGGGATACCAAGCGCGTGCATCGCTTCACTAATGATATATTCGCGCAGCATCGGACCAAGCGCCGCGCGCCCATCCCCGCTTCTGGAATAAGGCGTCGGTCCCGAACCCTTCAGCTGAATGTCGAACCTTTCGCCTCCCGGCGTAATCTGTTCGCCTATCAGCAGCGCTCTCCCATCGCCGAGCATATTGAAATAGCCAAACTGATGTCCGGCATAGGCCTGTGCCAGCGGTGCGGCACCTTCTGGGACTTCATTACCGGCAAACACAGCAAGCGCCGCATCCGTTCTTAACGCATCTGCATGTAACCCAAGCATTGCTGCGACTGGCTCATTCAGAACGGCCAGTTTCGGTGAGCGCACGGGCGATGGTTTCATACGTGTGTAAAAAGACTCCGGCAAGCGTGCATAGCTGTTATCAAGGTTCCAGCCCGTTTCATTCGCCGTTTGTTGGTCGGACATTCTATCCCTTCTCTCTTGGCTCCAAATTCATTAGCTCTATTTTAGATGAATCATCTGAAAATAACCATATGTTCCATAGTGCTTTGCGCCGCATGAGGAACGGAAAAGCGTGTGGAGAGTTTCCTGATCTGAGTGAGCTGAATCTGCACGCTCAGAGCTTTCCCAGCCCTTCAATCGGCGGATTTGTAGAATATGTATGTTTAGAATGTATGCGAGTCGGCAGCGACGGTCGTACCCGAGTTCGCTAGCGGTTGCCACAGTGCTTATTGACACACGAATAACCCTGCTCGAATTGTAATGGTTGTCAGAGAGGCTAATTGGCCAAATTCGGCAATAATCGCTCCCTATATCCCGATTTACGCTGCTGGCAACCGTTACAATGTAAGAGGAATCCAGACATACAATGGATCCCTATCGTTTCCCATTCTAGGACAACCGCAAAGCCCGGACCATAAAGTCCGGGCTTTCGTATACTTCGCTGAAATTGCGAATCTGATGCACAACTATGCAAGCTTTTCCATTATAATTGTTAATGAGCTTAATGAAACTCATTGATGACGGGAGCGAGCGAGATACCATGATGACGAAAGCCGCACAGATGGACAATCTTATTGAAGCAAGCGCCGCGAACATTAGCAGCACGGAACTGCTTGCCATGATCCACCAAATCTTCAACATTGACCTTGGCACATTACCGCTAACGCCTCTCCCGCAATCAGTCCTAGAGGCTTATCTTGAGCAAGCAGCAGGATCAGTAACGGGACCGGACGTCCGCAGAACGCTGAACGAGACGCTCGCGGTCAATCTGGACGCGCTCTCTGGTTTGGACGGCGCGCGAATCTCGTTATTCTCGAAAGGACATTGGATGCTGCAGAAGCAAGGAGATTTGTTCATCGTACATACCGGGGCCGGAGACGTGGATGTCACCATTACGCCAACCGCTTATTACGCTCAGCAGCAGACTAATCAGAACTCCATGCCGCATGAGCTAGTGGATGCACTTGTCCAGCTAGGATTCACGTACGATCAAGCCAGCTCTAGCTGCAGCTATGCGGACCCATCTGGCGAACCCGTATCTGACGCCTTCAAGGGCCAAACCATGCGAGCCCTTATCACCTTCATCCGCACTTCATGTATAAGCCTATAAGCCTCTAATAAATTCCAAGCGGTTATGTTATTTGCCGAAGGATGACAAGAACTTCACACGATCGCCCATTGGAGGCGTGTTATTGTCTTTCAACACGACCTCCAAGATTGCTGGTCCATTCAGGGCGAGCAACGGTTCGATGCTGGTTTGCTGAAGCCCGTCCATACCAGTTACCCGTAAGCTCGGAATGCCCATTGCCGCGGCCATCCCCGCAATATCCACCGCTTCCTGCTCGAAGGCATGATGCGTTCGCTTGAACTGAAGCGAATGACCGTGATAGACCATGCCAAGACGCGCATTGTTAATGATAACGAATAGGATAGGCAAGCCAAACTCTTTCGCCGTCAGGATGTCCATGCCGTGCATGAAGAAGCAGCCGTCACCAGTGACGCAGACGACAGGTCGCTCCGGCTCTGCCAGCTTGGAGCCAATTGCGGAGGCGATACCGGTTCCCATCGCTCCGAAATGAACGTTAATATTATATGTATCCTTATCAAGTACCTTCATATGATGAATGACGTAGGACATAAACTCCCCGATATCCACCGTGTACCGCGTATCCGCAGGCAAGCATTGCTGAAGCTGCAGCAGCACATTCCTTGTCGTGTACTCTTCGGTCAGGACATGACGTGTTTCTACGCTGCCTTTATAATCCCCATCCGCGGGAACGCTTCTCTCCGGAATTCCGAGCGTTCTTAATTCCTCAATTAGCATGAGCAGACTTATATTGATATCTCCTAGCACCGGCAGGTCGATGCTATATTTGCGATTGAACACCGTTTGGTCAAAATCCAGCTGAATCGTGTAACGACCTTTCGTTAAATTCGCATTGTAGTTATTCGTCGCTGTCTCGCCAAGGCTGGAGCCTACGATAAGCAGAGCGCCTCCGCTGTCCTCAGCGATTAACCTCGATGCAGCCTCATGTCCAGCAAAGCCGAACACGCCGACATATTGCGGATGGCTCTCCGGTATATAGCCTTTCGCCTGAGGCGTTGTCACGATAGGCCAGTCTAGCAGTTCTGCCAGCTCTAGCAAGGAATCGACTGAGGCTTTGACGCCTTGCCCAACGAAGATACAGCCGCGCTTCTTCTCTCGCAGTGCCTTCGCAGCTTTCTCAATGACAGCGAGGGCCGGAACGATTGGTTTTCTCGGTAATAATGGCGGGATAATGGGGTGGCCAATATCTGCATGTTGAACGTCAATCGGAAGGGCGACATGTACAGGTCCAGGTACACCGGAGATCGCGATTTGGCACGCTCTGGCCACTTCGCGAAGCACATCTTTCGCTTCTGTGACCAGCACGCTGTATTTGGTAACCGGACGAAAGACTGGGCTAACATCAAGCTCCTGTGAAGCGTTAAGCCCCATCGTACCCACCGGCACCGCTCCCGTCAGAAACAACACCGGCAAATGCTCACGCATCGCATTCGCTGCGCCTGTGACCAGATTGGTCGCGCCAGGACCGCTGCAGCCAATGCTCACACTGAGCCGGCCTGTGTACTTCGCATATGCGGCCGCCATATAAGAAGCGGCTCCTTCATGTTTAGTTACGACTGGCGCGATTTCTGGCATATCGTACAGCTCGTCGAATATTGCGTTGACCGAGCCTGCTGGGATGCCAAACAAATGCTCCACACCATTTTCCTTCAAAAATTCCAAAACGGCTCTAGCTGCTCTCATTGAAGCTCGCCTCCGTATCGCCCAATTTTTAAACAGTAAGAAATTGCATTGCAATATCCGTCGCTTTCATGGGACGACTGAAAAAGTAGCCTTGCATTAAGTAACAGTCCCTTGCAGATAAAAACTCTACATGCTGTTTCGTTTCAACGCCTTCCGCAATTACATTCAAATTCAAATTTTGCGCAAGTGTAATGATCGTATCGGTTATTGCCGCGTTATCGTCGTCATTGGTAATATCCTGCATGAACGATTTGTCGATCTTCAGTGTATCGATCGGCAAGCTCTTCAAGTAGCCGAGGGACGAGTAGCCTGTTCCAAAATCATCAATCGCGATCTTGATGCCAAGCCCCTTCAATTCCTTCATCGTCTTGAGCGTTAATTCGCGGTTCTTAATAATCAGATTCTCTGTCAGCTCAAGCTCCAATTGCTCTGGTGGCAAGCCAACTTCCGCAAGTACGCTGCTGACCATAGCGAACAGATTGTTCTGCTCGAACTGGCGCACCGACAAATTGACGGATATGCTCTCAAGCGGGAAACCTTGATTCTGCCAAGCTTTAAGCTGCTTGCATGACTCTCGCAGCACCCATTCGCCGATCGGTACGATAAGTGCAGTTTCCTCCGCGATCGGGATGAATGAATCAGGGGCAATCATGCCCTGTTTCGGATGATTCCAACGAAGCAGAGCTTCTACGCCTACAATACGGTTCGTCTTATTGTTGTATTGCGGCTGGTAGTAGATTTCAAGCTCATTCTGATCCAACGCCTTATAGAGATCGTTCTCTAGCTTCACTCTCTCGAACGTTCGCGTGTCCATCCCTTCTTTAAAGAAATGGTAGCTGTTGCCCGATATTTCCTTCGACTTGTACATTGCGGTATCCGCGTTCTTGATGAGTATCTCTGTCGTGTCGCCGTTATCCGGATATAAGCTAATGCCGATGCTCGCCTTCATGTAGATCTCATTCTCCAGCAGCTGGAAAGGATCCGTGAAGGAGTCAATGACGAGCTGAACGACCTTCTGTACTTCGTTCTCATTCTTGATGTTCGGGAGGAAAATGGTAAACTCATCGCCTCCCTGCCGGGAAACGGTCGCTCCTTTAGGCACGCAGTCGCTGAGCCGCTTCGCCACGTCGCGCAGCAACAAATCCCCATAGCTGTGTCCGAGCGAGTCATTGATGAACTTGAAACGGTCCAAATCCAAGTAGAGTACAGCCAGCTTCTCGCTGTTGATCTGCGCTTGAGTTAGCCCCTGGCTAAGCCTGTCCTTCAACAGAAGACGGTTAGGCAGATCGGTAAGACTATCGAAATACGCGCGGTACTTGATTTCTTCTTCCATCTGCTTCCGCTGCGTAATATCCTTGAACGTTACAACCTCGCCGACAATTTCGTCGCCCTCGCGGATCGAAGAGATGACGTATTCAACGGTGAAGCTCGTATTGTCCTTCCTTAGAAACTTATCATCCTGGCTCTCCCGATGCTTCCCGCTAAAAATAATGTTCAACGGCTGCCCAATGAGCTCGCTGCTCGATTCATAACCAAGCATCGTAATGCCAGCCGGGTTACAGAACGTAATGCTCCGGTTAAGATCAAGTCCGAAGATGCCTTCGCCTGCAGAGTTCAGAATAAGCTCCTTTTCCCGGCTAAGCTGCTGGAGTTCAGTAATGACACGCTCAAGCTCACGGTTCTTGAATGTAATTTCCGAGGTCCGTTCTTTAATGATAATTTCCTGTTTCTCCATATAGAGCAAATTCGACAGCGTCGAAGCTGTTGCGTCTACGATGGACTGAGCCAGCTGCAGCGTAGTATCGGTGAAATTGGCAAACGTCTCATTATCGTCCAGATTAACGACCGGAATAACACCGAGCACCTCACCCAAAGATACGATCGGGAATACAAGCATTCCTTTCATGCCAAAGTTGCGGCAAACCTCATGATTCGGGCGGCTGTCCGCGAATACATCAGGAATGACGAGTGCCTTCTTCGTCCGAATGACCTCTTGGATGACTGGATCGTTGCTCTCGTCGATACGAATTTTGCTATGTTGCTGTATCCAATCTTCCTCTGTCCAGTCGCTGTTCTTGCTCAGCTTGGCCGGGCGAATATGGGTCTCCGTAATCGGGTCCAAGAGATGCACGCCGATGTTGTAGTTATCGAGCACCTTGCCGAGATAGAAAAAGCAGCTGTCCAAGCTTTCCTGCATGGTCGAACACATGGCCAGATCACGAGTAACATCGAGCAGCAGCTGCTTCTCGTAAATCAAATTCTCCATATGCGTCATATTCTTCGCGTTCTGGATGGCTACCGCCGCCATATTCACATAAGCTTCTACGGTTTGAATTTCCGAATTCGTCAAATTCATTGGGATACCGTAATCGAACAGGAAGACCAGGCCAAACAATTCTTGCTCGAAGGAAATCGGGAGGACGAGCAACGACTTGATCTGGAAGCCTTGCACGGCTCTCGGGTCCGGCCGCGAGTCCTTCGACGTGTCAGGGATATAGATCGTTCTCTTCGTTTCAATGACTTCTTTCGCAAGTAGGTCCATCTCTGTATCAATAACATGCATATCTATAGTCCAACCATTAATTACACTCGGCTTACCTACATATCCGCGGAATGTACCATCCTCCTGGGGCAAGTAGATGCCTACGGAATTGCATCGGACGATTTCTTCGGATATCGCAGTCGTCACATGCTCCAATACTTCTCGCAATTCGAGCTTCGTATTGATTAACTTCGTTAAATTCGCAAGACGAGAATATCTCATTTGTTCTTTTAACATTAAATTAATCCCCATTCCGTAGTTGGTATCCATGAATCTATTGGGACTTCTCTATTTTTCCTTCTAGTATAAAAATACTATGGAATCCTTACAGATATCTACACTTAATTATGAAAACGCCATCAAAACTACAAAAATCGTGGGGATTTGAGCCCATTCCGTCGAATTTGGTAACATTTATTTACAACTTTGGTGAATAGTTTCCGTAATATTGGGACCTGGAGTGAATAAGGTATGCACAAAAAAGACGACAGACATTCCAAAGAATGTCTGCCGCCCATATCCTCACGTCAACGTCCTTGCTCAGAACCATTGACAGTAACAGTATGCCCGTCAACTCAGTGATTTTATTCATCGTACACTCAGTTGACATTCCATTCACTGCCATGTATATCTGATCATATACATACACGTAATTTGGAGGGAATTGAATGAAAGCGAACCAGCAAGTTGTGCTCATTACCGGCGCGGGCAGCGGCATCGGCAGAACGTTAGCGCTAGCTTATGCGGAGCACGGAGCGCGTACCGTACTTATTGATAAGAACAGCGAGTCACTGGAACAGACTGCTGAGCTCATTCGAGCTGCAGGCGGCTATGAAATACCACTAACTCACGCACTCGACTTAAGTGATGCCTCTGCCATTGAAGCGTTCTTCGCTTGGCTGCGGGAGCAATCGGACCGGTTGGATGTGCTCATCAACAATGCAGGACTCGGCGCATGGAGATCCGTCTATGACTTGTCCGTCGACGAATGGGACTACGTCATCAACACCAATCTGCGAGCCAGCTTCCTATTCGCAAGAGAATCAGCCAAACTCATGCGTGGAAATGTCGAAGGCGGCGCGATTGTCAACATCGCTTCAACACGCGCGATCATGTCAGAGCCGAATTCGGAAGCTTATGCAGCGTCCAAAGGCGGCATCCTCTCGCTCACGCATGCACTTGCCACTTCGCTCGGCCCTGATGGGATCCGGGTCAACGCGATCAGCCCGGGCTGGATTGAGACAGGCGATTACAGCCAGCTTCGCCCCGAAGACCATTCTCAGCACCCAGCTGGCCGTGTCGGGAAGCCGGATGACATCGCGAGAGCGTGCTTATACCTCACGGACCCTGCGAATGATTTTGTCACCGGGACGAATCTAGTCATTGACGGCGGCATGACACGCAAAATGATGTATATCGAATAACCGACATCGCCATACGCCAATACTGTAATTTCCTTCCTACCTGTGAAGTCTTGCATCTACCATGCAAAGGGCTATACTTAATAGGGTGAAATCATAACAAATACGCGCTACATCTACTAGTCGCTCTGATTGAAAGGAAGCCCTTGCATGCCGAAAGTATTACAAATTACGTTGCTTGTACCTGGTATTCTTCTGTTCGTGCTACTATTTGGGATGTTTCCCGTCGTGCTCCAAGCAGATCATTTTGAAGGCGCGCTTTCGTTTAATTGGTCAGGCGGCTTCTCCACTATTGGCGAGTATTTGAAAGGAATGTGGAGCGGTCAATCGTTCCATTATCTATCTGGCAAAACAGAGCATTCGTTCTGGGATCAGATTGGGAGCAGCTTCTCGGTTACCTTCTTCTACATCACCGTTGGCGGCCTCATCGGCGCGACGCTTGGCGTCCTGCTCGGCATCTATTTCGCTGTATCCCGCATCAAATGGCTGAAGCGGATTTTGGAGCTGACGGCTGTTTTGCCTGACTTTGTTATTGTAATTTTGCTGCAATTTCTCATCGTGTTCATCGCCACGGAGACCGGCTTTGTCATCTTCGACGTCGCTAGCTTCTCGACCGATGATCCGGCGATTGCATTGCCGCTTATCTCGACGATTATCATTCCTGCGAATTATATGATTCGCAACGTCGCGCTGCACATGAGCCATACTCTAACCGAGGATTATATAAGCTTTGCGAAGGCGCGCGGTCTTGGCAAGCGGTATATTATTTTCTACCACGCGCTGCCGAATGTACTGCCTTTCGTCAAAGCAGATCTGCACAAATTTATGGGCATCCTGTTCGGAAACTTGTTTATTTTCGAATATCTATTTAATCTTGGCGGCGTAACAATGCTCGTATTCTCCAACGCATTTGCCTTTGAAGGCTACCAATACGGCCTCGTTGTGAATGGCATTCTAACGCTTCTGCTGCTTTATGCGATTGTTTACAGCTTGCTTCGACTCGTTATTTATGGTGCTGAGAAGGTGATTGTACGATGAACAAAACATTACTGGCGGGACTCATTATCATCGCCCTCATGGTTGCAGCGTCCCTCTTCGGCCAATATTTTGCTCCTCACAGTCTCGATGAGCATCAAAGCGTCACTTATGTGGTCGATGAGAACGGCAATGGTGAACTCACGGTTCCTCCCATTCCGCCTAATAAGCAGTATCCGCTTGGGACGGACAAGGAAGGCTACGATATGCTGGCGAAGCTGCTGGCCGGTTCGAAATACACGATTTTCGTATCGCTTGTTGTAGCTCTAGCTCGCCTTCTATTTGGCGGCGCAATTGGCTTAACTCTCGGCTATATGAGCAAAGCAAAGCCTGCTCGAACCGATAAGCTTCCGATCTGGAACATCCTGAACGGCATTCCGATCTTCATTATCGTATGGATGATTATGATCGGCATTACGATGAACCCAGCGGCTTCTCCGCTCTATATGACAACCATAATTGCCATCATTCTGACGGTCGTAGGCATTCCAACTGTAGCGGCTACGATGAAAGAGAAAACAATGATTCTACGGGAGAAGCAGTTCATCCTGTCAGCCAAATCAATCGGATCAGGCCACTTAACGATCATTCGCAGACATATTTTCCCGCATCTGCTGGAAAGTTTCCTCATTCTATTCGTGCAGGAAATCGTACTTTCTCTCAGCCTCTTCGGCCATCTTGCGATCTTCAACATATTCGTAGGCGGCACGACGCAGTACTTCGATCCCGTTCAGTATGTGAGCCGTACGAATGAATGGAGCGGCTTGATTGGACAAGCGCGAGACTACCTCTTTATCTATCAATGGGTTCTGTTCATCCCGCTTGTTGCTTACATTGTCTTCATCCTCGGGTTCCATCTTATCTCAATTGGCCTCGAGCAGGTATATAAGCAGAAATTTTCCAAGTTCTCGCATATTTAATATTATCTACCGCAGGCTGCCAGCAATGGCAGCCTTTGTTGTATGCGTAAGCGCCATTCGACGTGATCTGCAAGTGCGCTGTGCGATAATTGCTAGAGATAAGTCTCATATCAAGGGAAGGAGAATCGTATGATTAGCGGGAAAGTGCAGAAGCTCGTCGAGAAAATGATCCGGGAGTCGAGTGTAAGGCCCCGGATGGTCGAATGGTTCAACCCTGCACAGCTCATCGTAACCGGCACCAGGACCGTGCTTTCCACCTTATTCGGCCGCTATTCGGACTATCGTCTTATCGAAGCGTTCAACAACCAGCATGCAGAGCAAATTAATGATTATGCCAAGGAGTATATGCCTGATGGCAAAGGCGGCTTTATGACCGATGCAGACGGCTTTTACATTCCAAATAAGCATCAAGAGCGGGATGAAATTTGGATTGATTATGTTTGCGACGTCGGGGACGGCTTCAATTCCACTTACTCCGTTGCCTATGCTCTAACTCAGCCTGAGTTGACTCTGCAAACTGAGAATGATGCAAGGCATTCTGGCGGCCCGAAGCATACGACAAAACGCGGCAATATCCTTATTTTTGGCGGCGATCAGGTCTATCCGACTGCAAACAGCGAAACCTATATTAAGCGGCTCATTGCTCCCTATCATATGGCGCAAGGCTTCACAGGAGACCCTCATCCGCATGTCTTCGCTATTCCGGGCAATCACGACTGGTACGACGGATTAATCGCCTTCTCGCGTATTTTCTCTGCGCGCAAGTGGTTCAATGGCTGGCAAGCGCCTCAGCGGCGGAGCTATTTTGCCCTCAAGCTGCCGCATGGCTGGTGGCTGCTCGGCACTGACATACAACTGAACTCGGATATCGATGAGCAGCAGGTTCGCTATTTCGAGCAAGTCGCGGAGCAGATCGACCCGAGCGAGCGGGTGATCCTTTGCAACGCCGAGCCCTATTGGGTGTATAAGCACAAGTACAAAGACTATGACCCCGTCTACAATGAGAACAATCTCGCATACTTGGAAAAAATGCTGAAGCAGCGCCATATTGGCATTCATGTCTACCTCGCAGGAGATTCCCATCATTACCGCAGATTCGAGTATATACCTAAGCTCGCGGGCGGCGCGGAGGATCACAGCCTCAAGATCGAGAAGATTACGGCTGGAGGTGGCGGCGCGTTCCTTCATCCAACGCATGATATTCGAGAAAAGTTTATTCCGGAAATTTCCTTCGACGAAGAGAAGCCGCTCGAATTTGAGCGCAAGCATGATTTCCCATCGGAATCGGAGTCAAGAAGACTAACCTGGCTGAACTTCCTGTTCCCGTGGAAGAATCCGTTATTCGGCACCGTGACCGCAATATTGTATTTGATCATCTGTAACTCGATCCTGTCAGTCAATGCTTATCCTCCCCCATCTGCGAGTTATACCACTATAGTCTCCTCATCCTGGGCGGAAATCTGCCGATCACCTAGCGCCTTCATCTGGATGTTCTTCGTCTTAGCTGGCTTCTGGCTGTTTACGGATACACATTCGCGCGTCTATAAATGGATCGCTGGCCCCCTTCATGGAGCAGCCCATGTGTCGGCAGCGTTCTTCATCGGCTGTGGTGCGATCTATCTAGCTAGTAGCGGTTTCCAACTCTCTTGGGGCTTCGGCGCTCTGTTGCTCTCCGGCATTCTTATCGGTTACGGCGGCTGGATCATCGGCTCCATCATTATGGGCATCTACCTCTACATTTCGCTGAATTGGTTTGGACGCCATGCGAACGAAGCGTTCTCATCTCTACAGATTGAAGATTACAAGAACTTCCTTCGCATTCATATTGCCAGCAACGGCGACCTGACCATCTACCCAATCGGCATTCGCACAATTACACGCAAATGGAAGCAGCCAGCGACAAGCGCCGAATACGGTCCAATGCTGGAACCTGATGTGCCTGCTGGGAAGCGCGCGGCTACAGAGCCGAAGCTCATTGAAGAGCCGATCTGCATTCCAGCTGTTCGAGTACACTAGGCAGAAGCGAAATTGTCAGCATGTCCAATCTTCTCTACTAGAGCTGCATAAAGTAGTAGAAAAGGATTGTGATACGATGGGTCAGCTTATCGATGCACGCACGTCGAGCAATATCACCACTGTTCTAGATGAGTTTGATACGTTCCCTCTTGATATCCCTGTGCTTGTCGGGCAAGTAGGCCTCAATATTCCGCATGCTACACCTGGCGTCATCCGGGTTCAATTCACAGGTATGGTCGGTGCTGCGCTGCCGACGGATTTCCCGACGTCCTTCTTGCTTGAGCTCTATATGGTTCGAGGACTTACGATTAAATGATCTACTCATCTTTAAGTCGTTGAACTCGTTCGAACGCGACATTCACACCGTTTCGTTCTCGGCATCCGATTACAATGTTCCTGCGCCAGTTTCCGGCTTGCAACCTTACACCTTATTCGCGATCGCAAGCTCCGGAGGCATCGGCCGCGTTGGCCCGGAGAACTTGAACGCATCTGCTTATACAGAGTGAGGCCATGACTGGATGATTAAAGGAATACCCCCTCGACAGGTGTCGAGGGGGTATTCCCTTAATGTAAATTAGTAGTGAATCGGCAAATGCCCTCGGCAAAAGGACGAAAGAAGTAGTGATAGCGGCAAATGCCTCTCTCAGAGCACTAAGTAGACTTGAGAGATCATATTGGATCTCTCTGCCGACTTTTGGCGATATTCTGGTGCTGAGAAATCATATTGATTCTCTCAGCTCCCTCTAACCTTTTCACAGTAGTTGAATGGATGACCGTTCGCTAAAGCACAAATGCTTACTCTGCATCAAGTGAGTCTCGCGGCCGCAATGGAAGCGGAGCAACAGCTGGGGTTGCTCGGAGAATTAAGCGTAGACTTCGTCTTCGATATGCAAGACAAATTATGGATTATAGAAATCAACGGCAAGCCGCACAAAAGCATATACAACGAAATTCCCGGACTCGCATTCACGACTCATATTTATCAGCGTCCACTGGAGTATGCCGGTTATTTGGCGCAATCTGTCTCAGACGTAACGCCGAATACCTCTGCAGAGGAGACAACGCTCCTCCACGCAGCATGTGATTCAATCGGACTAGAGACGAGCACATTCGATTTATTGAGATTACTTTCTCCTATGAAATGCCCTCTATATACGCCAGAAGATGATTAACCAGCTCATCCTTAGGCTTTAGTCCGTCATATCGTAAATCCAATGTTTCCTTTAGCTTCTCATGCAATAATCGAATAGCCATTGCTTCTCCATCATGAAACCCCTTTATATAGCTGAGTACATGATCTAACCTCGCATCAACAGGTTCATTGATATAATCGTAGGTGAGATTCCGAATCAATCTTCGGCAAAGTGATATTTCAAGCGGAATATCAATACAGACAACCGTATGGATTAACTCATTCACGCCCTCTCTCAATCTACCGTATGGCTCTTCCAAAATAATATATTTCGCCGGCTTCAATCTACGATTCCACGGATCCATAATCTCATTTACAGCATACAGGGCCTGAAGATCTTCAAAAAACTTATCATTCTTGATCTCATTTCTGACAATATCGAGAGGATCAGTAACAATTCCGTCCACTAATCTTTGATAAACGTCCTCTGGGTCGGGAGCAACTAAAGTAGATGTGTACGCATCAAAATAAAAACTAACCGAATTCTCAAGCCGCTGAGCCGTTCGTTCCATCAGCGTGCTTTTTCCAGCTCCCGATGGTCCGCATATACAAATTATTTTTGATGAGTGCATCGGATTGGCCCCTCACTTTTTAGCCATATTGTGCGAGATATTGCGGTAACGAACGAAGGTGTATCGCTCTTGCCTTCGCTTGGGCGGCCTCCCGATGCTCTGATACTTGCTCTGCCTCGACATAATCGGCCAGTACATCAATAACGTCATCCAGCAGCTTCGCTCGAAAATACAATTCTAATCGCTGAACCGCATCAACACCTGCTAAACCCAGCACTTTATCTCTCCAAATCGGCCAAGACTGACCTTGCGCCATAGGCCACAAGAGTACCGAATAGTCCATTGCAGCATCACCATACCCGCATAGCTCATCCCAGTCGATGATCCGAAAGCCGCCCTCGCCATACGTTAGAACGTTATTGCCATTCAAGTCGTTATGTACAACATCTAATGCAGGATGCGAAAATGCAGATGATCGCCGCACTGCATCTTTCAGCCTCTCAATCTCTTCCCCGAACCACGAAATGGTTTCGTCAGACACGAAATCACTGAGCAACTCGCGCGCAGCAAGGATTTCGCTCTGATCCTCCACTAATCTAGAAATATACTCATCCTCGAATGCCTCGATATAGGTTCGCTTATCCGGCTCAGGAAGCATTCGGCGTAATTGATCGTCGCGATGGAGCTTCGCAGCAGTCTCCATAACGCGGATCAGCGTATCCTCGGAAAATGGTGCTTCCGCGAGTGGTTTCGCGTCTTCGATATATTCAAACACAAGTCCATACGGATAGCCGGGCACGATCTCGTTGTCTATCTCGTGGACTAGCTTTGGCGCAGCATAGTGCTCAGTCAGATAATCACTGACGCGAGCCCACTGCTGCAGTCGCTCTGATTTGTGAGGAGGAACTAGCTTAACGTGAAATTGGGTTCTACCGTTTGTCAAACGGACAGATAGGTTATTGAAGCCTCCGGGATTATAAATATACGACGCCTGGATATGATTATTCGAACCAAGGCCAAGCAAATTGGCGTTTGCCATTGCCCACTCCGTAATTAATCGTTCTGCTTCTCGCGTGTCCATTATATACGTGCTGCCTCCTGACTCTATTTCTCATCCTCATCATCATTTATTTTATATGTCATTTCGACATTGCTAAAGAATCTCCTTCCAATTCATTCCCAATACGTAAAGATCTCCCCTTGATTGGTGCCACCTCTAGTTGTATAATGACTACATCTTAATAGACAATTGTATAACCTCAATGATATGGTTTGAGGGTCTCTACCAGGAGCCGTAAAATCCTGATTACAAAAATGTGTAACGAACTTACATGTTTTTGTGATCGGGATTTTTTATTTTTCTACTGAAACAGGAGTGTGAATGATGGAGCAGAACCGTTTAAATTTGCGTCGGCGTATCCGTGTCGCTGGCAATCAGGAGCCTGCGGATGTAGTCATCCGTAACGGCCGTATCGTTAATGTATTTACTGGAGAACTGATGCTAGGCGATATCGCAATCGCAGATGGGATGATTGCCGGAATCGGCAAGTATGAGGGAAAAGAAATAATCGACGCGCAAGGAAGATATATCGTTCCAGGCTTCATCGACGGTCATGTACATATTGAGAGCTCCTTGCTCACGCCGCAACAATTCGCCCGTGTGCTGCTGTTGCATGGGGTCACGACTGTCGTAACTGATCCCCATGAAATTGCGAATGTCGCAGGTACGGACGGAATTCAGTTTATGCTCGATGCAGCTGTTGGTCTGCCGTTCGACAGTTATGTCATGCTGCCTTCTTGCGTGCCGGCAACCCCGTTCGAAAGCAACGGTGCCCAGCTTGATGCGGAGCATCTAATGCCATTCTACCAACATCCGAAAGTTCTCGGATTGGCCGAAGTCATGGACTACCCTTCTGTAGCGAATACGGAGACACGGATGATGAATAAGCTTTCAGTCACTCATGAAGCAGGCGCTCTCATAGACGGACACGCTGCCGGGATTAGCCGAGACGGGTTGAATGTATATATGGCTGCAGGCATCCGAAGCGATCATGAAAGCATCAGCTTGCAAGAGGCGCAAGACCGCCTCGATCTTGGCATGTATTTGATGATTCGTGAAGGCACGGTAGCCAAGGATCTCGACGCGCTGTTGCCGGTCGTCACGACAAGGAATTCTAGACGCTGTCTGTTCGTTACCGACGATAAGCTAATCGACGATTTACTGAGCGAAGGCAGCATCGATCATATTGTACGGCGCGCTGTGGCCAAAGGGCTCGACCCTATCACCGCAATTCAGATGGCGACACTGAATACGGCGGAATGCTTCCGTCTCCGTGAGCATGGTGCGGTTGCAGCAGGCTATCAAGCTGATCTACTGCTGCTCGACGATCTCGAGCAAGTTAAGATTCACCAGGTATTTAAGCGCGGACGCTGCGTCGTGGATGAGGGCATACTGGTGGAAGAAGCTTTTCCGAAGGATGATTCGAAGTCAGACAACTTGAGCAGCAAGCTGCCTGGGCTGAACGTTCATCAGGTTGAGAAGACTCACCTTGCCATTCCGCTAAAAGGTAATCGGTGCCACGTGATCGAGATCATTCCGAATTCACTTGTCACTAATCATCGGATCGAGCAAGTTGAGGTGAAGGACGGCCTTTTCTCACCATCTGTAGACAGCGATTTGCTCAAAATCGCCGTCATCGAACGTCATCAAGCGACCGGAAATGTAGGTGTCGGCATCGTCAAAGGTTTCGGGTTGAATCGCGGCGCTATCGCTACCACCGTAGCGCATGATTCCCATAACATCGTTGTTGTCGGAGTATCCGATGAGGAGATGCTGACGGCGATAGAAGAAGTGATGCGTACCGGCGGTGGAGCCACAGTCGTTGCAGGCGATGAAGTGCTTGCGTCTCTGCCATTGCCGATTGCCGGCCTATTGTCCGACCGTCCATACGAGGAAGTCAACGAGGGTCTGAGGAAGCTGAACCTAGCCATGGCTGAGATCGGTGCTTCACAGAACTTTAACCCTTTGCTGACCTTATCTTTTTTAACATTGCCTGTTATTCCGAGCTTGAAAATGACGGACAAAGGCTTGTTTGATTTCACTTCGTTCTCGCATATTGAGGTGGAGGCATAGTTCCTTCGCAGTTACGCTAAAAGAGAATGCAAAGAGCGCAGTCCATAGGGCTGCGCTTCCTCTATTGCAGAACAAGTCATTGAACACAAAAAAACCTTGCATAAGCAAGGTTCGGCAATTAACTATGTAAGCAGCTTTCACGAAGTAATGGCTGGGGATCTAGGATTCGAACCTAGGAATGACGGAGTCAAAGTCCGTTGCCTTACCGCTTGGCTAATCCCCACCACTTCGTAAAACTTAATGATTATTATGGGGCGACCGATGGGACTTGAACCCACGAATGCCGGATCCACAAACCGGTGCGTTAACCCCTTCGCCACGACCGCCATAATGAAGAATTCTATGTATTTCTAAACAAGTGAAAAAGTGGTGCCGGCGATAGGAGTCGAACCCACGACCTACTGATTACAAGTCAGTTGCTCTACCAACTGAGCTACACCGGCATCTTACTAAGGTACTTAACACCTTGAAAACTGGATACGAACCTTTGCGAAGGTTTCTTGCTTAAATTCTAAGATTCATAAGTTTCACCTTATGTAGCGCTTAGAACTCTCCGGCATGAAACATCTTGCGCCAAAATACTCGGCTTCAATGTTTCACCTTGGCTGATTTTCACTTATTTAGGATAAGCCCTCGACCGATTAGTATTCGTCAGCTGCACACGTTGCCGCGCTTCCACCTCGAACCTATCAACCTGATCGTCTTTCAGGGGTCTTACGTACTGGGAAATCTCATCTTGAGGGGGGCTTCACGCTTAGATGCTTTCAGCGCTTATCCCGTCCGCACTTGGCTACCCAGCTATGCTCCTGGCGGAACAACTGGTACACCAGCGGTGCGTCCATCCCGGTCCTCTCGTACT